>CAMCWU010000192.1 GCA_945882675.1 Klebsiella pneumoniae
GGAGGGCTTCGCCGTGCGCGAGGCCGCTGACGGGGCGGCGGCGCTCGCGGCGGTGGCGCAACGCGCGCCGGACCTCGTGGTGCTCGACGTGCAGATGCCCGAGCTCGACGGGTGGGAGGTGTGCAGGCGCCTGCGCGCAACGGGAGGTCGGACGCCGATCCTGTTCCTGTCGACGCGGGCGGACGAGATCGACCGGGTGCTCGGGCTCGAACTCGGAGGCGACGACTTCCTCGGCAAGCCGTTCTCGCCGCGGGAGCTCGTGAGCCGGGTCAAGGCGATCCTGCGGCGGGCGGCGCCAGCCCCGGAGCCGGAGATCCGCGTAGGGATGCTGCGGATCGTGCCGGCGGAGCACCGGGTGTGGGTCGGCGAGCACGAGGTGGAGCTCACGGCGACGGAGCTGCGGATCCTCGCGGCGCTCGCGGAGCGGCCGGGGCGGGTGGTGGAGCGGGACGCGCTCGTGGAGCGGGCGTACGGCGGCCCGCACCACGTGGCGGCGCGGACGCTCGACAGCCACGTGCGGAACCTGCGGGCGAAGCTGCGGGAGAAGGGGGCCGACCCGATCGAGACGGTGCACGGGGTGGGTTTTCGCCTCGAGAAGAACTGGTCCCCGTAAGGACTCGCGAGGACCTCGAAGAACCCCAGCGGCCCGCCGCCTTCGACCTCCACCCGCCACTCTCGCTTCCCGTCGGCGTCGACCCGGTCGATCGTCTGCGGGATGGCGTACAGCACGGCGTGTCTCCGTGTACACGTGCCCGAGGGTCGCCGATCCGACGCGCTGGACCAGGCCTACCCGCAGCGGAGCCGTGGGCGGGTCGGTGTCGGGGTCGGGATCCGTGATCTCGGTGGGGCCGGTATCCGTATTATCGTGCGTTGCACCAGCTCAATGTGAGGATCGCCTCGATGAAGATGCGGAGCGCGGACATTCGAGACAGATCCGCCCCTGATCTGGCTGTACCATGTCGGCGAGGGATCCGCTGCGCCGGCGCGCGGTCCCGGAGGATCGAATGTCCGCGTCGCCCCACGCCCTCGCCCTGCTGCTCCTGGCCGCCTGCAACGCCGGTAAGGTGGGAGAGACCGCCACGTCGGACACCGATCCGCCTTCGGTCACGGACACGGGCGACCCGCTCCCGACGGGGCCGCTCGTCATCGTGGACGAGGGCGCGGACGTGCACGCGGCCCACGGGAACATCCTGGTCGTGCACTGGCGGCAGAACGCGGAAGCGGACGTGCACGTAGAGTTCTCGTTCGAGCCCGGGATATGGGTCAGCACGCCCACGCGCGCGCTGGGCTTCGGCCGCCACGAGGAGCTACTCCTCGGCGTGCCGTACGGCATGGGCGTCACCTGGCGGATCGTCGCTTCGAACGCGGCGGAGGCTGCGACCACCGCGGACCTCCTGTCGGTGACCCTGCCGCCGCCCCCGGATCTGCCGACCGGGAAGCTGCTGGCGTCGGATCCGGCGCGCTACGACCCGGCTGCGCCCTGGATCTTCACGTCGCTGGCGCCTCCTTCCGTCTTCGGCGACGAGTGGTGGCACGTGATCGTCGACCGGGCGGGCCGGATCGTCTGGGCGCAGCGCACCGAGCGCGGCCGCGCCGGCATGCACCCGGGCGTCGCGCGGGACGGCCGGTCGCTGCTGATCGACCAGAACAGCTTCTTCGGCGTGTTCGACGGCGGCGCGCAGTCCGTGATCGAGCAGACGCTCATCGACGGCACCGTCATCCGGACCATCCCGACGCCCGGGTTGCACCACCCTTTCACGGAGCTTCCGGACGGCACGATCGCATACGGCCGGACCCTCGGGTCCTACTCCGACGAGGAGCTCGTGCGCGTGCGGCCGGATGACAGCTCGGACGTGCTCTGGCGCTGCTCCACCTGGCTCGCGGAGATCGGCTACGACAGCTTCTGCATGTCCAACACGATCACCTACCACGAGGCCACGGACCGCTTCCTGTTCTCCATGTGGACCAACGAGACCGTCATCGAGATTGACGGGACCACGGGCGCTTCCACGCGCTGGTTCGGCACGGCCCCCGGCTCGTACGCGTTCGATCCGCCCGACAGCCAGTTCTGGTGGCAGCACGGGGCCGTGATCACGCCGACGGGTACGCTGCTCGTGTCGACGGATCTGACGTGGAGCCCGTACACGGGGCAGGGCGGCACGGAGACGATCGTGCGCGAGTACGCCATCGACGACGCCGCCCAGACCCTGCGCGAAGTCTGGAATATGGACGTCGGAGCCGGGATCTATGGGCACCAGATGGGCGAGGCGCGGCGGCTGCCGAACGGCAACACCTGGCACAACTTCGGGGAGGTCGCGCGGCTGCGGGAGGCCGCGCCGGACGGCGCCATCGTGTGGGACGCGAAGTTCACCGGCGCGGGCGCGATCGGGCGCAGCATGCCGCTCGCGAGCCTGTACGATCTCTCGCCCCTGCAGCCGTAGGGGTCAGGGGCCGAGCTGGCCTTGCAGCGCGAGGAGCGCGGCCTCCGCCGTGCGCCAGTCGGTGCGGGCGCGGAGCGCCTCCACCCGGGCGAGCGTAAGATCCCGGCGTTGCACCAGAACGATCTCCGGGTGCGACCCGCCCCGGGCGAGCGAGGCCTCCTCCGCGGTCAGGGCCTCCGTCAGCGCGGCGACGCGGTCGTCCGCTGCGCGCACGCGGGCCTGCGCGGCGTCGAGGTTGCGGAGCTCGGTCGCCACCTGGCGCTGCACGTCGAGCCGCAGGGCGTCGGCGTCGCTCGTGGCCGCGGCGGCGTCTCCGGTGGCGCGATCGACCTCTCCCCGGGCGGCCCGGTTGCCGAGCGGGACGAGGAGATCGGCCCCGATCCTGAAGTAGGGGAGGTTGTCCTCCTGGAAGATCCCCTCCGCCGAGCTGCTCGGCAGCACGTCCTGCGCGGCCACGCCGGCCTGCAGCGTGGTCGACAGCCCGACCATCCGCCCGGCCTTCGCGCCGGCGACCGTGAGCTGGCGGGCATCCGCAAGCGACTTCGCGGCCTGGATGTCCGGGTTCTCCGCGAGCGCGGCCTCGAGGACCTTGGCGGCGTCGAGGGTGATGGCCATGGCTTCTCCCGGCTGGGTCGCGGGGACGCGATCGATGCCGGGATCCTCGCCCATTGCGGCCTGGACCAGGTCCTCCGCCGCTTCCGCGCGCAGGCGGGCTGCGAGCGCGGTGGTCTGCGTCAGCGCGAGCTGGGCGCGGCGTCGCGCGAGCTCCGCGGACGCGAGGGTGCCGCCCTGGACCTGGATCCCGGCGATGCGCACATCCTCCTCCGCGATCGCGCGGGCGTCGGCTTCGATCCCCGCTACGCCCTCTTCCAGGGTCCACAGCCAGTACGCGGCGGCGGTGTCCCGGAGCGCCCGCTGGGACTCCGCCTGGGCGACGAGCTCGGCGACGTCGGCGTCCGCCCTCGCTTCCCGCACGCTCTGGAGCGTGTACGCGAGCCGCGACCCGCGGAGCAGCTGCTGCGTGATGGTGAGGTCCATTCGCGTGGTGTAGGCGTCCGTCGTGGTGTTCAGGTCGGTGACCACCGAGCCCGGCAGGCCCTGGCCGACCGTGTTCTGCGTGGCGACCGTGTCCGTGTAGAAGTACGAGAGCCCGCCCGTGAGGCTGTACGACGTGCCGGTGCCGGTGACGCCGACGATCCCGTTGAGGAGATCCCAGGACCGCTGCACGGAGCGGAACTCGTAGGGGAGGAACTGGTACTGCCGCTCGGTCCGCCAGTATGCGCTGGCGAGGTAGTTCGGGTCGAAGACCCCTCGGCTGGACAGGTACGCGCCCTGCGCGGCCTCCGCCCGGCGCGCGGCAGCGGCGGCCGTGGGGTTCGCGGCTGCGACAGCCGACAGCACCGCCGGGTAGGAGAGCGGCACGGGATCGGCGGCGAGCGCCACGGCGCCTGGGGCGCCGAACGCGGCCGCCACCAACGCGTAGCCAGATGTCCGCCGTGCCGTCACCGCCCGCCTCCGTCCGCGTGGTGTGTATCGCGGGGGGTGCGCGATGGCCCCGAGACGGCTACGCTATAGGCCACACGGGCGGGGGCGAGGGTGCCGGATCGAGCTTCCAACGACGCTTCGGCTCCCAGGAGCCCCCCGGGGCGCGGCGCCGGCGATCCACGTCCCCCCGGCCCTCCGGCGCCGCTGTGGGTCGAGCTGCTGCATGGCGTGACGGAGGGCCTCGCGGCTCGTCGGCACGATCCCGACGCGGACGGCGACCTGCTCGCGCGCATCGGCGCGCTGCGGGAGATCTGGGATCTCGGCGTGCGAGCAGTCGATCCGGACCAGGCCCCGTCCCGCCGCGTGGCCTCGGCCATGGCCTGTGCACTCTTCACGCAGCCGCACCTCGCCACCACGCTGGCAGAGTACCACCAGGCGGGCACGGAGGACGTCCACGAGCCGGAGCCCATTTCCGTCGGCGAGCCGCTGCAGCCGAACCCGGAGGTCCTCGAGGCCGCGTTCGCCATCCCGCAATGGGAGCTCGACGACTTCCGGGACGAGATCGATCGCCGCGCCGGCCGCGTGCTCAAGCAGGCCCGGGCCGCCGCCTGGATCTGGTCCCACTACCACATGCCGCAGGCGGGGGTGGAGTCGCTCCTCCGCGCGCTGTTCCCCATGGTCGGCACCTTCCCCGGCCGGATGGGGATCGTCCGCCGCGGACCGCAGATCTATGTGCTGTGCGACCACTCCCCCGGGGGCCGCGAGAGCGCGCTGTTCCTCCCCTGGGTCCCGGGTCCGTCCCTGGCGTTCGACGCGCGCCGCGTGGACCTGGCGCTGAGAGAGGAGCTCGGCCGAGGCGTCGGCGCGGGGGACGACGAGCTGTGCGAGCTGCTCGCGGCCATGGTGGTGGTGGTCCCGCGGCTCCACGCCATCCGCTGGATCGGCCACGACGCCTGGCGGTCGCGCGGCCACGCGGCGCTCTCGGCGATGGGGGCGCGCTATCGGCCCGCTCCGTGGCTGGCCCGGTCGCTCCTCCCGGAAGAGGTGGATCCGACCCGCTGGTGGAGCGTGGTCAACGGGGGGATCGTCCTCGGGGACGTGGAGGGCCACTTCGGGCTGCTCGCGCGCCAGCGGGGAGAGTCCGCCTGCCGCGTGGTGTACTCGGAGCTCCTGGCACGGGTCTCCGCCGAGCCGGAGGGGGACGCGCTGCCGGTCCGGGAGGACCTCGAGCTCTACGACGCCGCGGCGTGGCTCGGGCTGTGCCTCGCGCCGCTGCCCGCCTGGGCCCGGTCGCCGGCCACACGGGACCGCCTCGCGCACCGGAGCCAGCTCCCGCCCGCGGTGGTCGCGACCGCGCTGGAAGAGGTGGCGTCGCGCTGGGACGCCGTGATCGAGCGGGTGTGGATCGGCCGCGGGAGCGGCATGTCGGTCGGCACGGCGCTCACGGGGCACCTGATCCGGCTGCACGCGTCCGTCCGCCGCCTGCTGCGCGCGCCGCCCGACCCCCGCGGCAACCACCGGGACGCGCTGCTCATGTTCGTCGCCCACGACGTGGCGGAGGCCCGGCTGGATCGCCTGTGGCCGAACGGCTGGGCGGACGTCGCGAACCCGGCGGCGCCCCTGCAGGCGCCGGAAGATCTGGCGGGAACGGACTTCTGGGGGGCGTGGCTCCGGCTGCTCACACAGGCGGGGCAGGACGGGGCCACGCTGTTCTAGCGTCTATTCCAGGCTCCAGCGGCGCTCCTGGACCAGGTCCTCGTTGGGATCCGCCAGGACGAAGCTGCTCTCTGCTTGGATGCGCACCGTGAGCTCGGCGCCCCGGGGGCGCGGGAACGTGAGGCCGGCCGTGGTGCCCGTGGCGACCTCCATCCCGTCGACGAGGACGACCACGGTCTCCTCGCGGACGGCGTCGAACGCCAGCTCCCAGGTGCCGCCGTCCGCGGTGAGCCGGACGTCGTCCGCGGGATCGACGAACCGGTAGATCCGGCGCGTGAGCAGCTCGGCGCAGACCGGGCAGAACGGGCCGTAGTCGTTCATCATGCAGTGCCGCTGCGGACGGTACAATCCTTCGCAGTTGTAGGCGGGGGCGAACGCGCCGACGTCGTTGCCGTACTTCCCCTCGTCCGGGGTGGGCAGCGGGGTGTCGGCGTCCACATGGTGCGCCCACGGCGGGTTCGCGGCGTCCTCCGCGATGTTCTCGGGGGTGCCGAGGCTGCGCGTCTGCACGCAGAAGTCGCCGGTGTACTCGTCGCCGAGCAGCCCGACCGAGTGCCCGAGCTCGTGCACGGCCGTCTCCGGGTAGCCGGGGTAGAGGGTCGTCGTGGCATAGTGAACGGCCATCCCGCCGAACCGCGTGGTGTTGGAGATCACCAGCACGGCGTCCCACGGCACCACGCCGGCGGCGCGGGCGACCTCCCACTGGTCGGCCTGGAAGATGGCGCGCGTGTCGTAGGTGCTGCCGGTGAACGCGTTGACGGCTTCGATCGCGTAGATCGAGTCGAACGCGGTGTCCAGCGGCCGGCACCCGTCGATGCAGTCGTACGACGCGCCGGAGACGGCCGATACGGCGTCCACCCGGTGGATATTCAGGAAGTCGGCGTTCGAGGTGAACGGCTCCTCTGCCAGCAGGGCGTCCGCCACGGCCTCCGCCGCGTCGCGGAAGGCGGGGAGCTCGTCCTCCATGAAGCCGTCCCCGACGATCACGAGGTCGAACCGGTTCTCCGACGGCCCGCCGCCGCGGATGGTCTCCCAGCCGCTCACGGTGTCGGACGCGTGGGATTCGAGGGAGTCCAGGCGTTCGAGGTCGAACGCGCCGCGCTCCACGTACTCGCCGGAGGCGTCCCGCACGTCGAACCGCACGACTTCCGCCCCGTCGAGCAGCGGGAGCTGGATCGGGAACGCGCCGAGGGTCGGCAGCGAGCCGAGGATGTCGAAGCCCGACTGCTCGGACCAGTAGTCGAGAAACGACTCCACGACGACAGGACCGCTGGTGGTGCGGCGGTAGATCTCTTCGCCCGAAGCATCAATGATCCGGTACCGGAACCCGTACCGATCGTCGTCCGGGGCGTCCAGGTCGACCCAGGAGTCGCCGGGTGCGGCGGCGTCCACGGACACCGAGTTGGGCGCGATGGACGCGAGCAATACGCGGGCTGGGGCCCGGTCGGGGAGCCCCGCCGGGGTGACGGAGGCGTCCGGCGAGCAGGCCAGGATCGCGGCGAACCAGGCGAACATCCACCCTCCGGGAGGTATGCTAATCCGTCCGCGGGTGATACGCTCTCCGTGTGGAGGTGCGCGTGGGGCGTCTGGCGTGGGCGGGGCTGGTGGCGCTGGCGGGCTGTGGGGATCCGGACGGCGGAGATCCTGGGAAGACGTCGGTCTGCCCCGGCTGCGAGACGAACACGGCGGACGGTGACGCCGACACGGACAGCGACGCCGACACCGACACGCCCACCGACACCGACACCGACACCGACGTCCCCCCGGACACGGACGTGCCGCCCGCTGAGTCCCCGATCCGGCGCATGCTGCACGGGGGCGGCGCGGAAGAAGACGTCCTGTACGGGATCTTCGCGGAGGCCGCCGG
>CAMCWU010000193.1 GCA_945882675.1 Klebsiella pneumoniae
GAAGTCGCAGTAGGACGCCGCGTACTCCGGGGCAAACTCGTTGCGGCTCACGCCACACGCTGCGAGGCCCATCAACGCGAAATAACCGATCAGGGCGCGACCGGGCATGGGGCCTCCGTGCGGCGTACAGCCGCCTCCTTGTAGCCGACGGAGGGCCTGCTGCACAACCCCCGCGGCAGGTCTCAGGTCCCGGACACCGTGGTCACGGACGGGCACGTGTAGACCGTCTCGCACGCGGCCGGCACGACCACCTGGTTCAGGTCGTCGCAGGTCCACTCGGCGTCCAGACAGGCCTCCGCCTGCTTGCTGTCGAATTCGCAGCTGGCCAGCGGATCCTCGGCGTCCGTGGCGGTCTCCGTGGCAGCGTCACACGAGAACTCGCCGCCGCAGCCCGCCAGCGACTCGCAGTACTTGGCCGAGTAGTCCGCCGAGTAGTCCTCCTCGGAGATCCCGCAGGCGGCCAGCGCGGACAGCGTCGCGGCGTAGAACAGGTTCCTCATGGGGCGTCTCCTCTCTGCGGTGCGCCCACTGACTACCCGACAGGTCGGTCGATGTCCACACCCGCGTCTCCGGCGTGAGCCGCCTCCAGCTCGAGCGGAAGCGCCTGCTGGGCGGGGTCGACGGGGTCGGGGCGCCAGCAGCGGCGGCACCGGGCTTCGTAGACCTCTGCCGCGCCGAGGAGCACCCGGCTGTCCCGCGACACGAGCCGCTGGGACCGGTCCGCGGGCGCCCCGCACTTCATGCACACCGCGAGCGTCTTCTGCACGTACTCGGCGACCGCCATGAGCTGCGGCATGGGCTCGAACGGCTCCCCCCGGTAGTCCTGGTCGAGGCCCGCGATGATCACCCGCCGCCCGTCGTCCGCGAGTTGGTTGGCGACGGCGACGAGCGACAGATCGAAGAACTGCGCCTCGTCGATGCCGACGACCTCCGTATCGCCGACCAGGCGGAGGATGTCGGAAGCGTGCGCCACGGGGACGCACGGCAGCTCGGACTCCGCGTGGCTCACGATCGCGCCGACCGCGTACCGTACGTCGATCAACGGCTTGAACACGGTGACGCGCTGGCGGGCGAAGCGCGCGCGGTTCAACCGGCGAATCAGCTCCTCCGTCTTGCCGGAGAACATGCAGCCGGTGACGACTTCGATCCAGCCCATGCCGGTCGGGTGCTGCAGCGGCATCATCGCGCGTGGATCCAGGACAGGACGACCACGTCTCCGGTCCCGCGATCGACCGGTCGGGATCCCACCACCCGGAACCGGAGGGCGTCTACCGCGAGCGGCGGGTGCACTGTCCACGGGTTCTCGTACGTGCGGGTGCGGAACCCGAGGATGTCCGTGCCGTCCGGCTCGATCCACCACAGAGCGGTGACGTCGCGGCACACCGGATCGCTGAACAGGGAGCGGCCGTTCGGGCGGAACGCGGCCTCGTACACGCGCGCTTGAGGGTGCTCGGAGGAGGCGTGCTCCGTGCGGATCTCCTCCGCTGTTCCGTACAGGAGCTGCTGGACGTAGCCGCGCGGCATGCGCCACGGACCGTCTGCGCCGAGCCCGAAGACCAGCGGCATCTCCCCGGCTTCTTCGTGGAAGCGATGGGTCTCGTCCACCAGGCGCTGATCGAGCGCCGCGAGCCGCTCGAGCGACGAGATCGGCCCCACGGTGAAGAGCCGGCCGCTCTGGGCTTCCTCGCGGAAGGCGCCCGTGAGCGTGAGCTCGAGGGCGATGCCGTTGTCTTCGTAGATCGCGTGCTGGCCCTGCCATTCGCCGCGCTGGATCGCGGAGAGCCACAGGTGGACGGCGCGGGCCACCGGCGCGGCGTCGAACCCGGCCGGGACCGCCTTGCGCAGGTACAGTACGTACTGCCGATCGCCGAAGGTGGCGTCCAGCGCCGATCCCAGCCGCGCGAGGTCCGCGGGCTCGCCCGCCGGAAACCGCTCCGCCGGGTACCCCAACACCACGAGGCCGATCTCCGCGCCGTCCGCCGCGCGCAGCACGAGGCCGCCAGACGGCGTGAACCGCACCGGCTCGAGGCCGGCGCTGCGCGCGAGGCCGATCGCCGCGAACATGCTCCGCGCCCAGATGTTCCGCTCCGGCGACGCCATGGCGCGCACGAGCTCGAGCCGCACGTCTTCCGGCAGAGTGCCCAGGGCGTCCGCGAGACGCAGCCGCACCCCTGCCATCCCGGGGGCCTCGAGGTTTCCCGGCCAGTCGGCGACGTTGAAGCGCGGGTCGGGATGCGCGGGCTGGTCCAGCATGAGCGCGCCCGTTATCCTGGGTAGCGCCCGCCGTCACCCGTGAATCGCGGGCGCGCGGGGGCGGGCGAATGGACATGGTGCTGGAGCGCGGGCGAATCACCACCCGAGACGGTTGGACCCTCCCGGTGTTCCGCGGCGTCCGTCCTGGCAAGCCGGCGGGCGGCCGCCCGGTCCTCATGGTGCCCGGCTATGGGATGAACTCCCACCTCTTCCGATTCCACCCGGATCGGGGATCGTTCATGGAGGCGCTGCTCGACGCGGGCCTCGATCCGTGGGCGGTCGACCTCCGCGGCGCGTCCACTACGACCGCTCCGCGCCGGGGCGCGCCCGTGCGGCTCTCGGACCAGGCGTTCCAGGACCTCCCGGCCGCCGTGGAGCATGTCCGCGAAGCGACTGGCCACGCCACGGTCCATGCGATCGGGTGCAGCCTCGGCGGGTCGCTGCTGTACGCATATGCCGCCGGGGCGGCGCGGCCGCGGATCGACCGGCTGGTGGCCATGGGCAGCCCGCTGCGCTGGAGCGGGAGCCGCCTCCATCGCGTGTTCTCCGCGAGCTCGCTCGTCACCGGGACCTTCCAGATGCGGGGAAGCCGGTTCATGGCGCGCGCCGCCCTCCCCTTCGCCGCCCGGTTCATGCAGCCGGCGCTGCGCATCTACCTGAACCCCAGGATCACGCGCCTCGATCGGGCCGCGGACCTGTGCCTCACGGTAGAGGACCCGATCCCGTCCATCAACCGCGAGATCGCAGCGTGGATCCATTCGCGGGACCTGGTCCTGGACGGCGTGGACGTGGTCCGTGAGCTCGCCCGGTTCGACCGACCGCTCCTGGTGGTGACCGCGGACGGCGACGGCATCTGCGACCGCGGATCGGCCATGTCGGTCGCCGGGATCCCGCGGGGCCCCGTGACGCACCTCGACGTCGGGCACCACACGGGCCAGAAGGTCGGCCACGCGGACCTGTTCGTCCACGACCACGCGCCCGAGCGCGTCTACCAGCCGATAGCGGCCTTCCTCAACGGGGATCCATGCCACTGACGACGGAGGAGCGCGCGACGCTCCTCGAGCTCTTCCCGACCGTCCACGCCGGCGGCGCGACGCCGTCCACCCTCGCGTGGGCAGAAGCGCGGCGAGACGCCGTCCTGGAAGAGCTGGGTTCGATCCCCGGCTTCGACACCACGCGCGCGGCCGTGCTCCGGATGCTCCCGGCGCTGGTCACGGTGGACGAGCTCGGGCCGGCGCTGGACGCCGCGGACACCGCACTCGACGAATACCCGGCGTCCGTGGCGGAGGGCGACCCGATGGTGCTCCTGGCCCGGCACCCGGCGTGGGTCGGCCTCGCGGCCTGGCAGATCCACCGGATGCGGCCCGGGAACGCGGACCGCGCGGTGGCCCTCGCGGCCGCCGGGTTCGCGGCGACCTCCGCCCCCGCCGGCCGGGGCGAGGTCCTGTGGGCGCTCTCCGAGACGGCGGAGGAGGCCGGGTGGACCGACGACGCCGCGGCGCTCCTCGCGCTCGCCGGGGACGGGCCGTTCGCGCTCCCCGACACGGAGTGGGAGGTGGCGTTACTCCTGGCTCTCGCGGCGGCAGAGGCGGATGCGCCGGACGCGGCGGCGCGGCTCGAGCGGGTGGCCGAGAGCGCGGACGCGCCGGACCGCACGCGGACGCACGCGCGGTGGGTGCTCGCCGTGCGCGCACAGGAAGCCAGGGACAACGCCGGGTTCCAGCGGTGGATGGGCGACGCGCTCGCGGGCGTGGACGCCGAAGCCGAGCCGGACGTCGCGGAGCGGATCCGGGCGGCGTTGGAGCGGTAGCCGTCGGCTGACGCGAGAAATCGATCAGTTGCAGCGCTGCAACTGATCCGTTTCTGGCAGCTGGGGTGCTCGAGCCCGTGCTCGGCTGGCAGGGCGCCGGTCCGCGCGCCAGCCACGGGGGGACCCGATCCCCAGCCAGCGACGCTATGCTGTCGGGGGAGGCCGAGTGGGACGCGGAGGGCCTGTAGCACCCTGACGGCTGACGGCTGACGGCTGACGGCTGACGGCTGACAGCTCGCTCCCCGAGCGCGCGGACCGGCGCCCGGCCACGGGAGGCCGGGTGCAGCACCCCCTCAAAAGAGCGTCAGCTGATCCTCCGTCTCCTCGCGCTCCAGCGGCGGCGTCTCGCCGAGACAGGCCCGGCACCAGCCGTCGCCTGCGAGCGCGGGCGGAAGTGCGGTTCCGAACACCACAGTGTCGGCGCCGAGCCAGTCCGCGAGCTCCGCCGGGGTCCGCGAGGCCAGGGCCAGCTCGTCCGTCGTGGGGCCCACCTGGCCGAACCGGCACTCCGCGCGCACGGGCGGCGCGCCGATCCGCACGTGCACCTCGCGCGCGCCGGCGCCCCGCAGCGCCACGACCCCCGCGCGGACATCCCCGCCTTGCGCGAGGAGCGGCGCGACCAACACCACGGACTTGTCGGCGATCGGCGTGCCGAGGGCGGACCAGCGCCCGTCCTCGGTCGCGAGCGCCCGGATCACGGGGATCCCCGTCCGACGCCCGTACCCGGCCGCGGGCCCCTCCCCGAGCGCGCCGAGCGGCACGACCACGTCGCCCGCCTTCGGCTCGGCCACCCGGGCGCCGAGGGCCTCCCGCTGCTCCCACACGTCCTCGCCGAATATGCGGGCGTCCGGTCGCGCGATCGTGAGGATCTCCTGGACGCACCGGGCCGACGGCCGGGACTTGAACGGCTCGACGGACTGCCCGCCGCGCGCGTCCACGATGACCATCTCGCCCGGCCGCACGTCCCGCCGGGGCTCGCCGTCCGCGGCGCGCAGCACGGACTCCTCTGGGGCGAACGCCGTCGCGTCGTCGATCCGGCCGAGGATCAGCGGGCGGAACCCGCGGGGATCGCGCACCGCGATCATCCGGTCCTCGAGCAGCACCAGCGCCGCATACGCCCCGTCTACCCGCCACAACGCATCCACCAGGCGGTTCACCAGCGTGCGCTGCGTCGAGTGCGCCATCAGGTGGAGCAGGAGCTCGGCGTCGCTCGCGCCCTGGAGCACCGCGCCGCGCTCGGCGACCTCCTGGCGGAGCCGCGCGGCATTCGTGAACCGCCCGTTGACCACGATCGCCACCCGCGCGTCGCGGATCCGGCCGGTCACGAGGCGATCCGCCGGGTCGAGGGCGTCCGACAGCGCGGCGCGCGCATCCGCCAGCCGGGAGACCTGACCGATCGCGAACGGGCCGCCCAGGCCCTGGATCTGCACCGGCCCCAGCACGTCGTCCACCGTGCCGATCCCGCGATGCACCCGGATCGAGCCCGCGTCTCCCGCGGCGAGCGCGGCCGCGCCGTCTGCCCGATGGCGCAGCGCGCGCAGCCCGGCCACCACCAGCCGCGACGCGACCGGATGCCCCGCGACCCCGAACACGCCGCTGCCGTCGCGGAACCGGTCCATCACCCCTCCGGGCGCGCTACCTTAGCCCGGCGGAGGGTTCCGGTGGAGATCGAGCTGTATGCAGGCCCGCTGGTACGGTGGTACCGGCAGGAGTTCCCGGGCGGCGGGCGCGTGGGAGATCCGCCGGAGATCGCGGACATCCAGGCGCTCGCGGAGAAGTGGCGCGCGGCCTTCGCGCCGGCGGTCGGACCGGTGGCGTGGGCGGAGGACGTCGCGGCGCCGTTCGCGCACGCGCGGATCGCCGGGGACGCGTGGCTCGCGCTGCGCTGGGTCGCCGCGGCTGTGTCGGAGGAGGTCGACCAGGACGACTGGGACGGGCCGCTGCCGGAGGACGCCGACGAGCACCCGCTGATGGCCGAGCTCCACAAGAAGCGCCCGCGGGATCTGCGCTTCTACGCGCTGCTCCAGCCGACCGCGTGGATCCCGACGTCGTTCGACGGCACGCTGGCCATCGGCCTGCCGGACCGGCCCACGGAGGGGCGGATCGCGTCGGTCGACCGGTTCTACGCGCAGCTCCGCGAGCTGAACATGCAGGTCCTGCGGATGACGTCGGACCAGCTCGAGATCCATCGCGCCGCCGCGCAGGGGACGGACGCGCTCGACCTCGCCCGGCACGCGGTCGCGAAGGCGCTGCCGGTCGCGGAGCACGCCGCCACCGCGCGGACCGTGCTCCTCGCCGCGGAGATCTAAAGCTCCGCCCCGAAGACGCGCTTGTAGAGCTCGCGGTACGTGTCGCCGAGGTCCGCGAGATCGCGCCGGAACACGTCCTTGTCGAGCTTGCGGCCCGTGCCGCGCTCCCACAGCCGCGCGCCGTCCGCCGTGAGCTCGTCCGCGAGCAGGAGCCGGCCTTCGTGGCGGCCGAACTCGAACTTGGCGTCCACGAGGTCGATGTTCAGGTCGCCCCAGAACGCGCGGAGGATCCGGTTGATCTCGAGCGACGCGGACTCGAGGTACGCGAGCTCCCACCGCTGCGCGAAGCCGAGCTGGATCGCGACTTCCCGGTCGATGAGCGGGTCGTTCAGCTCGTCGCTCTTCACGAAGAACTCCACGACCGGCTGCGCGAGCGGGCTGCCTTCCGCGATCCCGTACCGCTTCGCGAACGAGCCGGCGACGACGTTGCGGACCACGACCTCGATCATCACGATCTCGACGCGCTCGCACAGCAGATCGCGGTCGCCGAGGCGCTCGACCATATGGTGCCGGACACCGGCAGCCGCCACGCGCTCGAAGAGATGCGCCGTCAGAGCGCAGTTGATCCGCCCTTTGTCGCCAATGGACGCCTTCTTGATGCCGTTGAAGGCGGTGGCGTCGTCCTTGAAGTGCATGACGACGCGGCGCGGGTCTCCGCTCGCGTAGATCTGCTTGGCCTTGCCCTCGTACAGCAGCGCTCCGCGCTCCATCGTCACTCCGCTCGGATCCCCGACCTATCGCGCGGGGCCCGGACGGGGTAGGATGGCGCTGCAGCGGAGGCGAGATGATCCGGCACCTTCCGTGGCTCACGCTGTGCGCCTGCACCTCGTCGGCGGACCTGGCCGGGCCCGTCGCGCGGTTCGAGTCGGAGCGCCTCGCCTTCTTCGACGCCCCGTGGCCGAGCGACGACCGGGTGGACGCCGACGGCACCATCGCGCTCGCGGACTTCCCGTCGCCGCAGGCGGAAGGGCTCCTCACGGCGTGGCTCGCGTTCGGCGAGTCCCAGGTCGGCTTCGGCACGAACAGCCCGATCTACGTCTCGTTCGACGAGTCGCTCGACGCCTCCCGCCTGCCCTCGCCCGGCGCGTCGGTCGAGGACGGCGCGTCCGTGTTCCTCGTGGACGTCGACCCC
>CAMCWU010000194.1 GCA_945882675.1 Klebsiella pneumoniae
CGGTCCACGGGCCCGGCTGCGCGAGCCGCGCCCACGTGAGCACGTCGGCGTGCTGGCCTGCCGCCGCGAGCGCGCGACCCTCCTGGATCGACGCGGCCAACGGGTCTTCTCGCCGGAGAAGCTCGGCGTGTCGGGGGGATCCCAGGGCCCGCGCCGCCTCCAACGCCACGTACGACCACGGCGGCTCGCGGTCCCAGGCGCCCGTGCGGTCCAGCCACGCGCCCACCGTCGCGTACCGGCAGCTCGCGCCCATCACGGGGACCAGCGCGGCGGCCGCGTCCGGCCCGGCCTCCTCGTCGTCGAGGCGGGGCAGCAGCGCGTCCACGGCGTCCCCCGAACGCGACGGATCCGCCCGCAAGAGGGCTTCCCACGCATCGAATACGCCGCCCGCCACGGCGGCCTCCAGGTGCGGCACGGCCTCCGCGTCCCGACCGAGCGCCACCAGCACGCGGCCCAACCCCGCCTCGATCGCCGGCTCCGTCGCGAGCGCCGCCGCCTGCTCCCAGGTCGCCAGCGCCTCCTCCGTCCGGCCTGCGCCTTCCAGGAAGGTCGCGTACCCCGCGAGCGGCCACGGCGACGCGCGATCCAGGCGCAGCACCCACGCCCACGATCGCTCGGTCTCCGCGAAGTCCCCGGCTTGCTCCGCCATCTTCGCGCGGAGGTACCACGCCATCGCGTCCGCGGACCGGTGCGGATCGGCCGCGGGTGGCGCGATCACGGCGTCCGGACGAGGACAACCGGTCAGCGCGACCACGAAGATCCACGCGCAACGGGTCACCGCGGCCCTCCCTGCCGCTGAACGTATCCCCGCCTCGACCCGCCGCCCGCCCTCGGATAAGCCCCCCGCCCCTGGAGGCATCGTTGATCGACCCCGTGTCCGCCGGCCTGACGATGGAGGTTTACCAGGCCGCAACCCAGGCGGAAGGCGCCGATCTCTCGATGCTGGGCCTGATGCTGGACGCGGACCTGATCGTGCAGCTCGTGCTGCTGGTCCTCATCTTCCTGAGCATCGGTTGCTGGGGGATCATCCTGCAGAAGGTGATCCGGCTCACGACCGCGTCGCGCCAGAGCGTCAAGTTCCTCGACCTGTTCTGGGGCGCCAAGCGCCTCGACCTCGTGTACGAGAAGAGCCTGCTGTTCCGCGCCGCCCCGGTCGCAGAGGTGTTCCGCGCCGGCTACCAGGAGCTCTCGAAGGTCCAGGCCGCCGGAAAGGACGGCAAAGCCATGGACTCGGGCGACGCGATCGACAACCTCACGCGCACGCTGCGCCGCGCGGCGTCGGTCGAGACGGCCGCCCTCGAGCGGTACCTCACGTTCCTCGCGACCACGGCTTCCACCGGGCCGTTCATCGGCCTGTTCGGCACGGTCTGGGGCATCCTCCGCGCGTTCCAGAAGCTCGGGATCAGCGGCCAGGCCACGATCCAGGTCGTCGGCCCGGACATCGCGCATGCGCTCGTCGCCACGGCAGTCGGCCTCGTCGCGGCAATCCCGGCCGCGGCGGCGTACAACTACTTCAGCTCGGGCGTCCGGAGCCTCAGCGTGGAGATGGACAACTTCTCGGCGGACTTCCTCAACATCGTCAAGCGTCACCTCAGGTGAGCCAGGAGCGCGCATGGCGATGAGCTCGGGGGGCCGCGGCGGGGCGATGGCGGAGATCAACGTCACGCCGCTCGTGGACGTCATGCTCGTGCTGCTGATCATCTTCATGGTCACGGCCCCGATGATGAACAACTCGGGGGTGGAGGTCGATCTCCCGACGGAGACCGCGCCAGCGCTCGACTCGGTGGAAGACCAGCTCGTCCTCGGCATCGACAAGGACCTGAAGTACTGGATCAACGACAGCTCCTTCACGAAAGAGGAGATGGCGGACAAGCTCTCCGCCATCGCCAAGGCGAACCCGGACGCCCCGGCGTTCCTCAAGGCGGACGAGAGCGTGCCGTACCGGGAGGTCGCGTTCCTCGTCGCGTCGTGTAAGCGGGCGGGCATCCCGCGCGTCGGGTTCGTGTTCGACACCGCCGGAGCGCCCGTCAGCCCATGACCCCGTTCGACGTCGAGATCCAGCCGTACGGCGACTGGCGCGCGCGCGCGAGCAAGGGGATCGTCTCGTCGATGCTCGCGTCGCTCGGCGCCCACCTGGGGATCCTGCTGATCCTGTGGGTCGGGAGCGCCATCTGGGGCTGGATCTTCCCCGGCAAGCCGATGATGGAGACCCAGACGATGGAGGTCTCCATGGTCGTCCTCGCGAAGAGCAAGGGCGCCGTGCCGGACAAGGCCATGCGCGCCCCCAACCCCAAGGGCGTCGAGACCCCCACCGCGCCGGCCCCGCCCGAGCCCCAGGTCAAGCAGTCGGATCTGGCGTTCGAGGTCGAGAAGCCCACGCCCGTGCCGGAGGTCAAGGGTGACCCGCGCGCCGCCGACAAGCGCGCCGCCGAGCTCGCGAAGCTCGAGCGCGCCCGCCTGCTGGAGGACCTGACGGCCGCGGAGGGCGAGTACGACCAGGACCGCACGGACCCGAACAGCACCAGCGACTTCAGCATGAACACGGGCGGGAAGGGGGATCCGGCAGATCCGGAGTACGCCCGGTACATCCTGCAGCTCCAGCAGCTCTTCATGCGGAACTTCCGGCCGCTCCCGAGCATCGCCCAGAGCAACCCGGGGATCAAGGCCGTCGTGTTCATCGAGGTCGACCCGGACACCGGCAAGGTCGTGGACTTCCGCTTCAAGACGCCGTCCGGCAACGAGAGCTACGACCGCGCCGCCGAGATGGCCGTCCAGGCCGTCCCCGTCATCCCGAAGCCGCCCGCGAAGTACATCGAGCTGATGAAGTCCGGGTACCAGATCAACTTCACGCCGCCGAACCCGTAGGAACGCCCTTGTCGAATGACGAGCTCGCAGCCCAGCTCGGCCGCCCGGCGACGCCGACGCGCCGGCCCACCGTCCCCGCCCTCGAAGAGCGGTTGTTCCAGCCGATCCCGCTTCTCGACCACGGGTTCGTGCGGCTCGTCGACTATATGGGGGACGACGCCGCGATCGTGCAGGCCGCCCGCGTGTCGTACGGCGCCGGCACGAAGACGTCGCGGGACGACCGGGGCCTGATCCGGTACCTCATGCGGCACCGGCACACCACGCCCTTCGAGATGTGCGAGATCAAGCTCCACATCAAGCTGCCCATCTTCATCGCGCGGCAGTGGATCCGCCATCGGATGGCGTCCGTCAACGAGTACAGCGCGCGGTACTCGATCCTCGACCGCGAGTTCTACCTGCCGTCGCCCGACGCGCTCGCGAGCCAGAGCAAGTCCAACAAGCAGGGCCGCGAGGACACCCTCGACCCGCAACAGGCGGCGGACGTCCTCGATCTCCTCCGGCGCGACGCCACGCGCGCCTACGACACGTACGAGCAGCTCCTGAACGACCGCGGGGACGGCACGCCGGTCACGCCCGAGTCCCCGCAGCTCGCGCGGGAGCTCGCGCGGATGAACCTGACGCTCGGGTGGTACACCCAGTGGTACTGGAAGATCGACCTGCACAACCTGCTGCACTTCCTGTCCCTGCGGATGGACCGGCACGCGCAGGCGGAGATCCGGCTCTACGCGAACGCGATCGGGGATCTCGTGTCCGAGTGGTGCCCGGACGCGTGGGAGGCGTTCAAGGACTACCGGATGGACGCGGCGTATCTGTCGGGTCACGAGCTCGACGTGGTGCGGCGGGCGATCGCGGGGGAGCCGCTCGAAGGGTTGCTAGCGGCGTCGAAGCTGAGCGCGCGCGAGAAGGCCGAGCTGCGGGCGAAGCTGGATCCGTTGGGGGCGTGATGGCCAGTTTCCCCACAGTTCGCCCGGGCGAACTGTGATGATACTGGCATTCTGGCCTCGTCTGGAGTGGAGCTGGTGTAGGATGATCCCACGGAGGCGCGCCGGGAGCCGCCTCCCGGATGAAGCCCGCCATCCTGACGATTCCGACGCGTCGAGGTACACTCCCGAAGAGCCCACGGAGCGCCCATCTTCACCCCTTTCCCGGTCCCGAACCCAAAAGCCGCCCCCCATGAGCCGACGCGCAGCGAAGCCCTCGCCACAGGCGCCGGCGCGACCGGATGTCCCTGATGGGACTCGGTGAAACACTGTTCGGCACCATGTTCGAGCGGACCGCAGACGCCCTCGTCGTGCTCGACGTGCAAGCGGGGAAGTTTATCGACTGCAACCACGCGGCGGTCGAGATGCTGGGGTGCGTGGACAAGAGCGAGGTCTGCGGGCGAGGCCCCGAGGAGTTTGCCCCCCGACTTCAGCCGGACGGCCGACTCTCTGCGGAGAAGGCCGAGGAGGCTATCGCCGCGGCCCAGCGCGACGGCAGCCACCGCTTCGAGTGGACCCACTGTAGCGCGTACCGCGCGGATTTTCCGGTCGAGGTCGTGCTCACCCCGTTCGTGTTGGGCGAGCGGCAGCTGATCATCGGCACGTTGCGCGACATCACCCAGCAGAAGCGGGACCAAAAGACCCAGTCCGCGCTGCACCACATCTCGGAGGCCGCCCATTATACCGCGACGCTCGCCGAGATGTTCAGGCGCATCCATCAGATCATCGGCGAGCTGTTGCCGGCCCGGAACTTCTTCGTCGCCCTGTACGACCATGCCCGCGACGAGCTGAGCTTCCCGTACTTCGTCGATGAGCACGACGTCGCCCCGAAGCCACGCAAACTCGACGACGGCACCCTGTCGGGGCGCGTGATCATGACGGGCGAGGCCCTGCTGATCACCCCGGAGTCCGTGCGCGCGGGGGGCCACCAGCTATTTACGCCGGTGGGGACCGCCCCGATGGACTGGCTCGGCGTCGCGCTGAAGTCGCAATCCGGCACCATCGGCGCGCTGGTGGTGCAGAGCTACACCGGCGACGTCCGGTATGTCGAGAAGGACAAGGCGCTGCTGGAGTTCGTGTCCAGCCAGGTGGCGGCGGCGATCGAGCGCAAGCAGGCGGCCGAGGCCCTCCTCGCATCCGAGAAGCGCCTGGAAGAAGCCCAGCGCCTCGGCCATCTGGGGAGCTGGACCTGGGACCTCGTGACCCACACCTTGAGCTGGTCCGACGAGCTGTGCCGCATCTACGGCGTGCCGCCGGCAAGCCACCGCCCCACTTACGAGGACTACCTCACCCGGGTCCACCCCGAGGACCGCCCCCCGCTGGAAGCGCTGGTGGCGCGGGCCATGGCGGACCACTTGCCCTTCAGCCACGAAACGCGGATCGTCCTGCCAGATGGCCAGATTCGCACCATCTTCGACCAGGGCGAGGTCCTCGACGACGGTCATGGCCGGGTGACGGGCCTGGCAGGCGCCTGCCTCGATATCACCGACCGCAAGCTCGTGGAAGTGCTGGAGCGGGACCGGAGCCTGATCCTCGAGCAGGTGGCGCAGAACCGGCCCTTGCCTGAGATCCTCTCCCGCGTGTGCAGCATGTTGGAGAGGCAGATGCCGGGTTCGCGCTGCTCGATCCTCTTGCTGAAGGACCGCCGTTTGTGGACGGGGGCGGCGCCGCGCTTGCCCAAGGCCTGGTCCGATCTGGTGGACGGGCTGCCGATCGGACCGGCGGTGGGCGCCTGCGGCACTGCCTGCTTCACCGCCCAGACCGTGATCACGGAAGACATCGCCACCGATCCCCTGTGGGATGCGTTTCGTGATCTCGCGGCCCCGCACGGACTCCGCGCCTGCTGGTCGATGCCGGTCCCGTCCAATCGCGGGGATGTGCTGGGCTCATTCGCGGTCTACCCCGACCAGCCATCCCGGCCCGGCCCGCGCGAGCTGGCGTTCATGGAGATGGCCACGCGCCTGGCGGCCGTGGCGATCGAGCACCGGCTGCTCACCGATCAGTTGGCTTACCAGGCCCACCACGATGCCTTGACCGCGCTGCCGAACCGGCTGTTGTTCCGGGATCGCCTGAACCAGGCCCTGGCCCGGGCCGAGCGCAAGAAGCTGCAGGTGGCCGTGCTCTACATGGACCTGGACCGGTTCAAGAGCATCAACGACATGCTCGGCCACTCGTCGGGTGACGCGCTCCTGCGCCAGGCCGCCAGTCGGTTGCAGGCCGGGCTCCGCAAGACCGACACGCTGGCGCGGCTGGGGGGGGACGAGTTCACGGCGGTGCTGGGCGAGCTGACCGACCCGCAAGACGCAGTGCGCGTCGCGACGAAGCTCGTCGAGGACATGCGCGCGTCCTTTCAAGTCGACCAGCACGAGCTGTTCGTCACCCTCTCGCTCGGGATCAGCCTCTATCCGGATGATGGGCTCGACAGCGACACCCTCATGGCCAACGCCGACGCGGCCATGTACCGCGCCAAGGAGGCGGGCCGGGACAATTTTCAGTGGTTCGCCGCGGAGATGAACACCCTCGCGAAGGAGCGCATCAGCCTGGACGCCCAGCTGCGGCAGGCGCTGCGATCCGGGCAGTTGAGCCTGCACTACCAGCCCCAGTGTGGTGGAGATGGTGCGATCCAGTGCATCGAAGCCCTGATGCGCTGGCACCATCCAATCCTGGGCATGGTCTCCCCCGCGAAGTTCATCCCCCTCGCAGAAGCGAGCGGCCTGATCGTCCCCCTGGGCGAATGGGCGTTGCGCACTGCCTGCGCCCAGCTGGCCGCCTGGCGCCGCGCGGGTCATCCGAGCCTGCGCATCGCGGTGAATGTGTCGGCTGTCCAGTTCAAGCGCGCCGACTGGGTCGACACCGTGCGTCGTGCGTTGCAGGACACGCAGCTCACACCCGACGCCCTGGAGCTGGAGATCACCGAGAGCCTGCTGCTCCACAACGTCAGCGAGATCTCCGCCAGCCTGCACGAGCTGCGCGCGCTGGGCGTGGGCATCGCGATCGATGATTTCGGTACCGGTTATTCCTGCTTGAGCTACCTGCACAAGCTGCCGGTCACCACGCTCAAGATCGATCGGGCCTTCGTTCGCGAGATCGGGCTCGAATCGCGTCCGGGACAGGAAGACGCACCGATCATCCGCACCATCATCGCGCTCGCCCGCAACCTCGGCATGGGCGTGGTGGCCGAAGGGGTGGAGACGGATGCCCAGCGGAGTCTCCTGCTATCGCTCGGGTGCGAAAGCCTGCAGGGCTACCTGCTGCACCGTCCCATGCTCGTCGAGCAGCTCGAGCTGCTGCTCCGTCCGGCTCCGACCCCGTAAGGCCCCCGGGAGCGCTGCTGAGGCTCGGCTGCAGGTCGGTGGCGGATCGGCTTTCGCCCGGTGGCATGATGGGGGGTCCGGGAGCTCGGCCCGCATCGGGCCGAAGGGAGCGCGCGGACCCGAGGTCCGGTCCGAACCGGGCGGATCCGGAGCAAAGCCGACTCACCAACGTCCGCGAGGGCCGACATTCTGGGCAGGCTGGTACACCAGCCCCCGACGAACGTCCCCGAGGGCGGACGTTGTCCGGTTCGACCCGGCTCCGGTCGCCGCGGTCGGGGTGGCGCCCGCGGAGCGCTCGATCGTCCCGCGGGCCCGCCGCGAGCGCACGGACCGGAGCCCCAG
>CAMCWU010000195.1 GCA_945882675.1 Klebsiella pneumoniae
AGCTCGAGCAGCGTGATCGCGCGCGCCAGGGACCTGCGCTCCCCCGCGAGCGCGCCGGCGACGAGCTCGTCGGGGTTCATGGCGCCGGATCCCGCCGGAACACCCACAGCGCGCTGTCGCCGTACCGCCGCGGCGCGTCGGCGACCATCCCCGCCACGGTGGGCGGGACGGCCTTCCGCCCGTCGGCCTCCAGCACCAGCCAGCGGCCGGCGAGCGGGGCCAACACCGCCAGGATCGGCGCCGGGTCCAGCGCATACGGCGGATCCACCAGGATCCCGTCGAACCGCCCGATCGTCGGCGCCACCTTCAGCACATCCCCCGTGCGCACGACCACCGCCGCGCCGAGCTTCCCTGCCGCCTCCGTGATGGGCCGGGCGTTGGACGGGACCTTCTCCACGATCACGACGTCCGCCCCGCGGGACCACGCCTCGAACCCGAGGACGCCGGTCCCGCCGTACGCGTCGAGCACCCGCAGGCCCGCGAGATCCTGGCCGAGGATCGAGAACACGGCCTCCCGCACCCGCGACGTGGTCGGCCGGACGCCGTTCGGGACCACGGACGCCACGGGCCGGCCGCGGGCGTGGCCCCCGGTCAGGCGCGGCCCGCTCACGGCTTCGGCGCGTCCGCCGGCGCCGGGGGCACCGGAGCAGGGGCCGGGGCGTCACCGGACGGCATCCCCGTGGTTGGCGGCAGAGAAGCCGGGAGAGGGGCCGCAGCCGGAGCTTCTGCCTTCAGCGTCCACGTGCACTTCCCGTCGTGGCAGCCGCACGCGTCGAGCACCTTGAAGCACGGCCGGTCCTCGCAGGTCGACATCACTTCGGCGCCGGCCTTCGTGGTCGTGCAGACCTCCTTCCCGCACCCGACCGAGCCGCAGTCGGCGTCCGTCGTGCACTCTCCGGCGGCCTCCGGGAGCTCCAGGCGATCGTGGCACTGGTCGTACAGAGCGGTCGGCGTGGCGCGGTCCACGGGGGGCGGCGGCGCGGGCTCGGCGATCGGCGCGGCAACGTCGACCGGCGCGTTCGCGACATCTCCGGCGTCCGGATTCTGCTTCTTCCCGCCGTCGCATCCGAGTGCGAGCAGGGCGGCGAGAGCGGTGAGCGACCAGCGCGACATGGAACCTCCGATACGGCACGGCACGGCACATCCTACGACGCCCGCGGCCCGGCGGCGAGCCGCCGGTACGGTTATCGGCCAGCGTCGCAACGGAGCGCAGATGCGGTGGGTCGTGGTGGGCGTGGGCATCGCCGGGAGGGCGCGGGCGCGCGCGATCCTCGCGGACCCGAAGTCCGAGCTCGCCGGCGTGTGGCGCGGTCGCTTCGCGGGCGACCTGGGCGTTCCGGTCTTCGCTGCGTTCGAGGACGCGCTGGCCGCCGCGGACGCCGTCGCGATCGCTTCCCCCACCCGCCACCACGCGGAGCAGGTCGCTGCGGCGCTCGCCGCCGGGCGCCACGTGGTGGTGGAGTTCCCGGTCGCCCGGACTCCGGCGGAAGCCGAGCCGCTGTTCGTGGAGGCTGAACGCCAGGATCTGGTTCTCCATGTCGAGCACATCGAGCTCCTCACACCGGTGGCCGAGCACCTGCGGGCCCACGTGGGGCGGGACCGGGTCACAGATGTACGGCTGACCGCCACGCGCCCCGGCACGCGCGTCGGCGACGATCTCGCGCTCGGGAACGTCGCGCGCCTCATGCGCCTGGTGGATGCGTGCGGGCCGGTTGCCGCCGTGGAGTCGGTGGACGCCGCGCCGGGCCGCCTCGCCGCCCGGCTCCGGCTCGCGAGCGGCGCCCCCGTGGCCCTCGACCTGCGGGAAGACCAGGATCTACCCCGTGAGACGACCCTCCGCGTGGATGACGGCCGCGTGTGGCACCAGCGCGACGACCGCCTCGATCTCGACGGCGTCGCGGTGGATCTTCCGCCTGCGACGCCGCTGTTCGCTCGGGACCACGCCGTGGCCACGGACCGCATCGCGGGCCGCGCCGCACCCTACGTCACCCCCGACGCGATCCTGCACGTGCTCGATCTCGTGGAAGCGCTGGGTGCAAGCCGCTCGGGTCCCGTGCCATGCCACCGAATGATGCGCTGGGGTTGAACCGCCCAGCCCGCTCGACTAAAGCTGCGCCCCTAAAGCCCACGAGGCGCGGAGGGCCCATGCGCCACCCAGTTCCCCTTGCGCTGCTCGGGATCGCCGCCCTGGTGATCTCCGGTTGTGCCGTAGAAGAATCGAATATGGTCGGATCGCCGACCTTCCCGATCGAGCCACACATCTTCACCCCCCAGTACGACGCCACCAACGGTCAGATCGCCGCTGGCGTGACGACCGGGGCCAGCGCCGCGCTGGAGCAGCCGATCGCCTTCCCGCACTACACGCACGTCACCACGCTGCAGATGAACTGCGAGTACTGCCACTCGGACGCCCGGAAGTCCATCCACGGCGGCGTGCCGGCCACCCAGGTGTGCATGAACTGCCACCAGATGGTCAAGCAGGCCGTGGGCGCTGCGGGGCCGAGCGCGGAGATCGCCAAGGTCGTCAAGGCGTACCAGGAAGGCACGCCGATCGAGTGGAAGAAGGTCCACGATCTCCCGGACTACGTGCACTTCGCCCACAGCCGCCACGTGAACGCGGGCGTCCAGTGCACGGAGTGCCACGGACAGGTCGGCCTGCAGGGCCAGTACCAGACCGTTATGGTCGAGGGAGAGGGCGAGCACGCGGAGCCGACGGAGCAGT
Organism: Klebsiella pneumoniae; assembly: GCA_945882675.1. Lineage (GTDB taxonomy): Bacteria > Myxococcota_A > UBA796 > UBA796 > CANLGQ01. Next base: position 2,723 of record CAMCWU010000195.1, read on the forward strand.
CCATCGTCCAGGACGTGTTCATCCGTGAGACCACGCTGCAGATGGGCTGGTGCCTGGACTGCCACGCTTCCCATCCGTCCATCGACAAGAACTACGGGGACGACGCGAACACGCGCCGCGCCGAGCTCAAGGACTGCTGGACCTGCCACAAGTGACCGTCGAGACCCCGAGCCCCATCGCGAGGCCAGTGAAATGAATCGGCGCAACTTTCTGAAGGCCCTCGGGATCGGCGGCGGCGCGTCCGCGCTGTCGGCCTGCGGGCTCGACAACAACCGGTACTACACGCCTGTCGAGAACGTCGTCCCGTACGTGACGCGTCCCGAGCAGCTCGTGACCGGCACCCCGACCTTCTTCGCCACCAGCGTGTTGTCCGGCCCGAACGCCTACCCGGCGCTCGGGATCAACCGCGACGGCCGCGTGATCAACGTCGGCGGCAACCACAAGGCGCCGGTCCTCGGCAGCGTCTCGAAGTACAGCTTCTTCGAGGTGCAGCGCCACTACTCGCCGGACCGCTTCCGCGCTCCGCAGACGGGCGGGACCGGCGGAACGCCGCTCGCGTGGGACGCGGCGCTCCCGCAGCTCGCGGACGCCGTCCGTGCCGCTCGCGCCGGCGGCAAGAAGGTCGCTTACTTCGGTCCCTACCGCGGACCGGCGTACACCGCGCTCATCGACGGATTCACCGGCGGCGAGTCGGTGTTCTGGGAGCCGCTCGGCCGCGAGGCGGAGGCACGCGCGTCCGAGATCATGTTCGGCCGCCGGTTCCTACCGCGGTACGACGTGTCCGGCGCCGCCTACGTCCTGTCCTTCGGGGCGGACTTCCTGGGCGGCGTGTGGGGCGGCCAGTGGACCCAGGGCGAGTACGCCCGGGCGCGGTCCGTGGAAGGTGGCACGATCGTCCGCTTCGGACTGTGCACGCCGCACCGCGATCAGACCGGCGCCAACGCCGACGACTGGTACGGCTGCCTCCCCGGCTCTGAGGCCCTGGTGGCCCGCGCCGTGGCGCGCCTCGTCGCCGAGAAGAAGGGCTACTCCGGCCCGGCCACCGCGTGGCTCGACGGCGCTGACGCCGCGGCTGCCGCGGCTGCCGCCGGGATCGACCCCGCTGCGATCGAGGAGATCGCCACTCGCTTCGCCGCCGGCCCCGCCGTCGCGCTGCCGGGCGGCGTCGCCGGTGCGAGCACCGCGGCCACCGAGCTCGCGCTCGCCGTGTACCTGCTCAACATCGTGTCCGGGGCCGCGGGCTTCGGCCTCGGCGGCTACCAGGGCCGCATCGACGGCATCGACCGCGTCGAGCGCCTGATCGCCGACATGACGGCCGGCAACGTCGGCGTCCTGCTGCTCGACGAAGTCGTGAACCCCGCGTTCACGCTCCCGGCGGACATGGGCTTCGCGGCCGCGCTCGCCGCAGTCGGCACGTCCATCGCGCTCTCGAGTCACCCGGACGAGACGACCGCCAACGTCAAGCTCGTCCTCCCCACGCACGACGTGTTCGAGGACTGGGGCGACGAGGAGCCGGTCTCTGGCTTCCGCATTGTCCGCCAGCCCGCGGGCATGCCGCTCAACGACACGCGGTCCCTCGGCGACCTGCTGCTCGCGACCTGGCGCACGCTCGACGCCGCCGGCGCCCCGCAGGACGCCACCTGGCGCGAGTACGTCCAGCAGCGCTGGCTCACCAGCCTTGCGGGCGCGGCCACCCCCGCGGTCGCCGACCCCGCCGCCGCGACCGACCCGGCCGCGGCGACCGACCCGGCCGCTGCGCCTGTCGCTGCCGCCCCGGCGACCCCGGTCGCGCCGACCGCCGAGCTCGCCCGCCGCTGGGAGCAGATCCTCGCGGACGGCTTCGCGACGGGCGGAGCCTTCGGCGTCCCGGTCGCCGCGAACATCTCGGGCGTCGTGCCCACGTGGAGCGGCGCGGCCGCCATGCAGGGCACCGGGGACCTCTACCTCCACGTGTTCCCGCACGCGAACCTCGGTGACGGCCGGTACGCCAACCAGCCGTGGGCCCAGGAGGTCCCGGACCCCTTGACCGGCCACGTCTGGGACACCTGGGTCCAGATCCACCCGGAGACCGCCGCGAAGCTCGGCGTCGTCGACGGCGACCTGCTCACGATCACCGCCGGCGCAGCGTCCATCCAGATCGGCGTGGAGATCGCCCCGGCCGGCCGCCCCGACGTCCTCGCGGTGCCGTTCGGCAACGGCCACCTCGACGCCTCGGGCCGGTACGCGAAGTTCGGCGCGAACGTCGCGTCCGTCCTCACGTACGTCAAGGACGCCCAGAACGGCGGCCTGGCCTGGCAGCAGGCGAAGGTCACCGCGACGGCGACCGGCGGCCGCTCGGACGTCTGGTCGACCTTTGGCGGCGACAGCGACAACGACCGCCGCTTCGTCGGCCTCGTCGCGGCGGAGGAGTATGCCGCGAAGGGCGACGCCGACGCCGGCGAGACCCGCTCGGCCGGTTCGCTCATCCTCGACTTCGGCGAGCCCGAGTGGGATCACCGCCTCGCGAAGGCCGGGATCACCGACTTCTACGGCCTGCCGGACCACCCCCATTACCGCTGGGGCATGGCGATCGACACGAATACGTGCACGGGCTGCGGAGCCTGCGCCGTGGCTTGCTACGCCGAGAACAACATCGCGGTCGTCGGCAAGGTCAACGTCCGCGAAGGCCGCGAGATGGGCTGGCTACGCGTCAACCGGTACTGGAAGCCGGAGCGCGCCGAGGACGGCCAGAACACCGACAGCGTCAAGGCGTACTTCGCCCCGATGATGTGCCAGCACTGCGGCCACGCGCCGTGCGAGAGCGTGTGCCCGGTCCTCGCGACCTACCATACGATCGAAGGCCTGAACGCGATGGTGTACAACCGCTGCGTCGGCACCCGGTACTGCAGCAATGCCTGCCCGTACTCGGTCCGGAAGTTCAACTACCACAACTACATCTGGCCGCAGCCGTTCAACCTGCAGCTCAACCCCGACGTCAGCACCCGGTCGATGGGCGTGATGGAGAAGTGCACGTTCTGCGTGCAGCGCCTCCGCCGCAGCCGCATCGTCTGGAAGGACCGGGGCCACACCGACCTGCTGCCGGACGAGACGGTCACGCGGATCACGGCCTGCGCCGACGCCTGCCCCTCGGGCGCGATCACGTTCGGCAACCTGAACGACGCGGAGGGCCGCGTGGCCCGCCTGCGCCGCTCTGGCCGGACCTACTTCCCGATCTGGGAGGTCAACACCTTCCCCGCGGTCCACTACCTGGGCCGCGCGACCTTCGCCCGCAAGGCCGCCACGCGCCATCACGGGGGAGCCGAACACGGCGCCGCCGCGGGTGAGCACGGCGCCGAGCATGGAAACACCGAGCACGCGCCGGCAGAGCCGGCGAGCCACTGAGGGGTGATTCGTGGCCAATATTCCTGTGAATCCGGGCGGAGTCCCGGCCCCTCGTGGTCAAGTCGGCGTCGGTATCGATCCGCGTGATCCGGCTGCTCCGAACCGCCCTGCCACCTACGGCATGGCGAACCGCGACATCATCCGCGTCCTGCTCCAGCCGAGCGGGCTGTTCTTCGCGGCGCTCGGCACGGCCGTGGCTGCGTTCGGCCTGTTCGTGTGGGCGGTGTTCAACATCTTCACGTGGGGCCTCGGCGCCACGGGCCTGATGCACCCGAACATGTGGGGCGTGATGATCATCACGTTCGTGTTCTGGGTCGGCATCGGCCACGCCGGCACCCTGATCTCGGCGATCCTCTTCCTGGTGCGCTCGCGCTGGCGGACCGGGATCTACCGGGCATCGGAGGCCATGACGGTGTTCGCCGTCATGACCGCGCTGCTGTTCCCGGTCATCCACCTGGGCCGCGCCTGGCAGGTGTACTGGTTCTTCCCGTACCCGAACCAGCGCGCGCTGTGGGTGAACTTCAAGTCCCCGCTCATGTGGGACGTCTTCGCCATCTCGACCTACTTCACGGTCTCGGCGGTCTTCTTCTACGTCGGTCTGGTGCCGGACATCGCGATCTTCCGCGATCACAGCACGGGCATGGTCAAGAAGGTCTACGGGCTCCTGAGCCTCGGGTGGCGCGGCACCAGCCGCCAATGGCACCACTACATGGCCGCGTACGGGTTCTTCGCCGCGTTCGCTGCGCCCCTCGTGCTCTCGGTCCACTCGGTCGTCTCCTGGGACTTCGCGATGGCCCCGACGCCCGGCTGGCACTCGACGATCTTCCCGCCCTACTTCGTCGCCGGCGCCATCTTCTCCGGCTGCGCGATGGTCATCACGCTGCTGCTGCCCATGACGAAGCTCTTCAAGTGGGACCCGTACGTCAACCTCTGGCACTTCGAGAACCTGGCCAAGATGTGCCTGCTCACGAGCGGCATCCTGACGTACGCGTACTTCATGGAGTACTTCATCGCCTGGTACAGCCAGAACCCGTACGAGCAGGCGATCTTCGCGTGGCGCGCCATGGGTGACTACGCGATCCCCTTCTGGGGCATGGTGTTCTGCAACTGCGTCGCGCCGCTGGTGTGGTACATCCGGGCGGCCCGTACGAACGTCTGGGCGCTGTTCATCGTGAGCATCCTCATCAACATCGGGATGTGGCTCGAGCGCTTCAACATCGTCGTGAGCTCGCTCGCCCACAACTTCGACCCGTCGACCTGGTCGTACTACTGGCCGAACTACGTCGAGTGGTTCATCCTCATCGGCTCGTTCGGCTGGTTCTCCATGTACTTCCTCGTGTTCTGCAAGACCTTCCCGGCGGTGGCGATCACCGAGGTCAAGGAAATGATC
>CAMCWU010000196.1 GCA_945882675.1 Klebsiella pneumoniae
CGAGCCGCCCGCGCCGGCCAGCGCGCGCCGGATGTCGTCCTGGAACAGGATCAGCACCGCGAGGACGAGGTACACCGAGAGCGTGCTGAGGACCCAGTGAATCGCCGCGAGGCCAGTCAGCGCGCTCACCGTGTACAGCACCGTCAACAGCGCGAGGCCGAACAGGCTCTGCATCGCCCGGGTGCCGCGGATGATGGTCAGCGTCCAGTAGATGACAGCGGCCAGCAGCGCGATGTCGACCCAATCGACCCAGGTGGCCGTGGCGAACGGGCTCTCGCGCAACCACTGGAGGACCGGGGTCAACGCCGGTCTCCGCGGCACGCGCGGTACACCTGGAGCGCCTCGCGGGTCGCGCGGACGTCGTGGACGCGGAGCACGGACGCGCCGTTCGCGAACGCCGCCAGCGCCGCACCGACGGATCCATGGACGCGGTCCGCTGCCACCGGAACGCCGGTCAGATCGCCGACGAACCGCTTGCGCGACGCGCCCACCACCACGGGCCAGCCGTACTCCAGGATCCGCGGGATCCCCGCGATCAACACGGGGTTCGCCTCCGACGTCTTGGCGAAGCCGACGCCAGGGTCCACGGCGATCCGCTCGCGCGCGATCCCAGCGTCCATCGCCGCGCGCGCCGAGGCGTCGAGGCTGGCGCCGACCTCGCCGACCAGGTCCTCGTAGGTCGTCATCGACTGCATGGTCTCGGGCGTGCCGCGCATGTGCATGAGGATGACCGCGCACCCCGCCCGGGCGCAAGCGGCGCGCATGGCCGCGTCGGAGAGCCCGGTGACGTCGTTGACCACGCGGGCGCCGGCGGTCAGGGCCGCCTCGGCCACCACCGCGCGCCGGGTGTCCACGCTGACGACCACGTCGGGTCGCGCGCGCACCAGCCCTTCGATCACAGGGAGCACGCGCCGCAGCTCCTCGTCGGTGTCCACCGGCGGCGCGCCCGGCCGCGTGGACTCGCCGCCCACGTCTAGCCAGTCCGCGCCGTCATCCAGGAGCGCCAGGCCGTGGGCCACCGCCGCATCCGGCGCGAGCCACCTCCCGCCGTCCGAGAACGAGTCCGGCGTGACGTTCACGACGCCGAGCACTACCGGGCCGAAGGCACCGGTCCATGAAGCCGGGCCGAATCTCCCGGTCCAGTCCACGAGGTCAGGCGCCCATGAACTGCAGCGAGTTCTCCGGGACCACCGGCCCGGCCTGCTCGACGAGGAGCTTGAACTCGTCGCCGTCCAGGCTCTCCTTCTCGATCAGCGTCTGCGCGATCTTGTGCAGCACGTGGACGTTCGCGGCCAGCAGCATCCGCGCCAGGTCGTACCCGCGCGTGACGATGCCCTTGACCTCGTTGTCGATGCGCTGCGCGGTCTGCTCGGAGTACGTCTGGACCTTGTTGCCGTACTGCCGGCCGAGGAACACCTCTTCCTGGCGCTCGCCCCAGGCGATAGGTCCGAGCTCCTCGCTCATGCCGAGGTCGCACACCATGTGCCGCGCGATCCGCGTGGCCCGCTCGATGTCGTTGCTCGCCCCGCCGGTGACGGAGTTCATGGCGACCTCTTCCGCAGCGCGCCCGCCCATGAGCATGGCGATCTGCTTGAGGAAGCCGCCGCGGGTCATCGACAGCCGGTCTTCGTCCGGGAGCGTCCAGGTCAGGCCGAGCGCGCGGCCGCGGGGGACGATCGTGATCTTGTGGACGGGGTCGTGCCCGGGGAGGAGCAGCGCGATGAGCGCATGACCAGCCTCGTGGTACGCCGTGTTCCGCTTCTCCCACTCCGGCATGATCATCGACCGGCGCTCGGGGCCCATCACGATCTTCTCGCGGGCCTCCAGGAAGTCGGCCATCTCGACCTGCTTCTTGTCCCGGCGGGCAGCCACGAGCGCGGCCTCGTTTGCGAGGTTCTCTAGGTCCGCTCCCGAGAACCCGGGGCAGCCCTTGGCGATGATGTCGAGCTTCACGTCGTCCGCGAGCGGCAGGCGGCGGGTATGGACCTCCAGGATGTGCTGGCGACCCTTGAAGTCCGGGTTCGGCACGACCACGCGGCGATCGAAGCGGCCCGGCCGGAGCAGCGCGGGGTCGAGGACGTCGGGGCGGTTCGTGGCGGCGATCATGATCACGCCTTCCGTGGCTTCGAACCCGTCCATCTCTACGAGCATGGCGTTGAGCGTCTGCTCGCGCTCGTCATGGCCGCCGCCCAGCCCGGCGCCACGATGCCGGCCGACGGCGTCGATCTCGTCGATGAAGATGATGCAGGGAGCGTGCTTCTTGCCCTGCTCGAACAGGTCGCGGACGCGGCTCGCCCCGACGCCCACGAACATCTCCACGAAGTCCGAGCCGGAGATGCTGAAGAACGGCACACCGGCTTCGCCGGCGACGGCGCGGGCCAGGAGCGTCTTGCCGGTGCCCGGTCCACCCATGAGCAGCACGCCCTTCGGGATGCGGCCGCCGAGGCGGGTGAACTTACGGGGATCCTTGAGGAACTCGACGATCTCCTTGAGCTCTTCCTTGGCTTCGTCGATGCCGGCGACGTCCGCGAACGTGACGCGGCGGGAGTTCTCCGTGAGCATCTTGGCGCGCGACTTGCCGAACGCCATGGCGCGGCCGTTCGTCCCCTGGACGTTGCGGACGAACCAGAAGAAGATCCCGATCATGACGATGGTGGGGAGCAGGAACAGCGCGGCGTTGAGCCAGAGGCCGGCGTCCTCCGGCTCCTCGAAGGCGTAGGTGACGCCGTGCTCCTGCAGCGAATTCACCAGAGGAGCCGTCTCTGTCGGCCCGGTCGTCGAGAAGCGCGACTCGTCCGCCAGCTTTCCGGTGATGTGCTGCCCGCTGACGGTGACGTCACGGATCTGCCCAGCCTCCAGCTTCTCCTGGAAGGCTGAATACGAGAGATCCGCCGCCCCCTGGTAGTTCTGGGGGAGGACCACGACGACGACCATCATCAGGAAGATGATGACCAACCAGATCAGGCCCGAGCGCTGCAAGCGGCGTACCTCCCCTGCGTGCCACGCCGTTGAACGCGCATCGCGGACAGCAACCTTAACACCGGGACCCCGCCCGGCCAGACCCCCCCCACGCGATCCCCGCTTCCGTGACGTCACCAGACGCATCGTGGAGGGTGGCGGGTGCCTTGCGGCGCACCGCGGCGAGCGCGGCGTCCACGTCGGACGAGCCGGCAGCGGGCGCGCGGACCAGCAACCAACGGCGAACGAGGGCGTCCGGGGCGGCCGCCAGCGCGTCCCAGCTCCACAGGTCGCCGGGGTCCGAACGGCGAGCGAGCTCCGCGAGGGCCGCGTCGTCCTCCGCCAGGCGCTCGGCGGTGCGCGCGATCGCGTCCCGGGAGCCTTCGCGGACGGCGTCGAGCGCCGGGACGAGCACGTGGCGGACCCGGTTCCGCTCGGCGTCCAACGCCGCGTTCGTCGGGTCCTCGCGCCAGGCCAGGCCGCGCTCCAGCGCGTGGTCCGCGATCTCGGGGCGCGACGTGCCGAGCAGCGGGCGCACCATCCGCCCGGTGGTCCAGCGGATCCCGGCGAGCCCCGCCGAGGACGAGCCGCGCAGCAGCCGGAGCAGCACGGTCTCCACCTGGTCGTCGCGGTGGTGGGCGGTCGCGACATGGTCCACGTCGAGGGCGTCGAACACGGCGCGCCTGGCGTCGCGCATACCCGCCTCGGAAGCGGAACCCAGGGCGAGCGCCGTCCGCGTGCACGGTAGCGCGTGCTTCGCGGCGAGGTCCTCCACGAAGTCCGCGTCTGACGAGGATCCCTCCCGGACGCCGTGGTCCACGGTGACCAGCGACAGCGCGGCGCCATGCCACGCCCGCGTGTCTAGGAGCAGATCGAGCAGGACCACGGAGTCGAGCCCGCCGCTGACCGCCACCGCGACGCGCGATCCCGGCGTCCACAACGCGCGATCCCGGATCGCAGCGCCGATCCGGTGGCGCAGGCGCCCGGCGCCCGCGGGCCTCCTCACCGGGCGTCCCGGGTCGAGAGCGCGACGACGCGCTCCCAGTCGTCGGGCGGCTCGCCATCGAGGACGGCCTGGTTGACGCGGGCGGTCGCGCAGCGCGCGCAGCGATAGTGGATCATGAACCTCCCTCCTCGCTTCTCGACGGCCACGGGCTCCAGCCGGCCGCCACACCCGGCAGCCCGGTCGCCCGGGATCACGTCGACGTGCTCGGACCACAGACAGAACGGGCAATGATCGCGAGCGGTCCGTCCATGTGGCGGCGTTGTCCTCCGGCACGTCGAGCAGGTGAACCCCTCGTCGCGGGCGATGGGAGAGCGGATCTCCTGCGCGGCCCCGGAGCGGTCGCGTGCAGCGCGCAGGAGCCGCTTACCCGGCCAGGTTTCGGCGCCCGACGGGAGCTCGACACGGCGCTCCGCGGCCAGGGTGACCACCGCGCCACGGAGCTCGGGGTCGGCGTCGAGGTCGGCCGCCGCGCGCTTGAGGGCCCCGCGGCCGTCGTCGAGATCGAGCAGCGCGGACGCACGCTCTCGTGGCGTCACAGCGCAGCCGGGGCGACGCGCTCCACCGTCACGGCGAGGATCCGGTCGCCCCGCGCGAGGTGCCGGACCACGCTCATCCCGTGGACCACCTGACCGAACCGGGTGTAGTCGCCCGTCAGGTGCGGCGTGTCGGCCAGCGTCACGAACCACTGGCTCCCGCCAGTATCGAAGTCGGAGCGCGCCATCCCCACGGATCCCTCTGCGAAAGGCGTGGATCCCGGCTCGTCGGGGATCGTCCAGCCGGGACCGCCCCAGCCGTCGCCGCGCGGGCATCCCGTTTGCATTACAAACCCGGGGACCAGGCGGTGGACCGGCCGATCGTCGAAGAACCCGACCTCAGCGAGCTGCACGAAGTTCCACACCGCGAGCGGGGCCGCGTCCTCGTCCAGGTCGATTACGAACTCGCCGCGCTCGGTCCGGACCACCACGGAGAGGATCCCGGCGAGATCCCCCGACCCCGGTTGCTCGGGGCCGATCGGCGCCGTCGTTCCGCCCGCCAGCGCCACCGTGCGCTCCCCGTCGCTCGCCGGCCGCGCGGGAGCCGGTGCACCGACCAGCGCGGCCAGTCGCCCTGCTGCCGCCGCCACCCGCGCCGACGAGAACGCCGACGCGCGACCCAGCGCGGGCGCGACGCGCGCGGCGGTCCAGCGCTTCGGATCGGCCTTCGCGAGATCGGCGAGCGCGTCGAGCTCGGCGCGGAGGACCTCCGGATCCGTCTCCGTCGGGGCGGCCGCTACGATCGCCGCGCCGATGGCGTCTTCCCGGTGGTCGAGGAGCTCGAACGCTGCTTCCCGCAGCGCCGGGTCCGGTGACGCCAGGAGCTCGAGGCCCGTGCGCCAGGTCGCCGAAGCGTGCTCCACGATGGCCCCGGCGGCGGCGCTCCGCACCGCGGGCTCGGGATCGTTGCTGGCGAGGTCGAGCAGCGCCCCGAGGTCGTCGATCCCTGCGACGATCGCTGCGCGGATCGGGGCGGGCAACGTCCCGTCCGAGGCGGCGCCGGCCTCGCTGTCGCCAGCAGCGGCGATCGCGTCCGCGGCCGCCCAGCGGTCGGCGTCTCGCGCGAAGCGCTCCAGGGCCTCGCGCGACTCCGGCGTGCCGAGCCGCCCGAGGGCCGCCACCGCCGCCGACCGGACCCAGCCGTCCGCGTGGTACACCCACGGCGCGACCAGATCCGTTGAAAGATCGCCCTCTTCCACGGCATCGAGCGCCGCCACCTGCACCAGCCGCTCGCCCGATCGGAGCGCGCCCACGAACAGGCCGGTGCGCGCGTCCGCGTCGAGCCCGTGCCAGAGCCCCTTGATCAGCCAGGCCCGGCCGCGCTCCGATGGCAGGCGGCCGATCCGCGCCACGGCCGGCATGGCGACCTCCGGCTTCGTCACGGTGAGCCGGGACACGGCGAACGCGCACGCCTCCGACGTGCGCACGTCGAGCCGCTCGGCGCAGCGCAGCAGGTCCGGCACGGCGTCCGCGACGCCCGCCACGCTCCGCCGCGCCAGCCGGCCGAGCGCGTCCGCCGCCGCGGCGCCCACCGGCCAAGGGTCGGCGAGCCACGGGCGCAAACGCGCGACATCCTCCTCCTCGCCGACCCGCCCGAGCGAGATCAGCAGGAGCGGGAGCTCCCCGGCGTCCCCGCGCGCGTTCGCCCAGCCGGCGGGGCGCGGCGCCGCGGCGAGCCGCTCGCGCAGCAATGCGGCGCTCCCGGGCGTCCACCCCAGGGCCTCCACGGCCGCCACGCGCACGCCCGCGTCCGGGTCGTCGAGCAACGGGCGGAGCAGCGGGAGCGCGTCCTTCGCGCGGAGCCGGCCGAGCGCCACGCCAGCGGCGGCGCGCACCTCCGGCGCGGAGTCCAGGGTCCACGCCGCGAATGCCGAAGCCGGCGCACGGCTCCACTCCGCGACCCGCACCGCGTGCACGGTGTCCGGCGCGGGCGCCGCCACGGGGGCCGCGACCGGCGCGGCAGCCGGCCCGTCCTTGAGGATCGGCTCCGCAGCGAGGGCGAGGAGCGGGAGGAGGACCAGGATCATCGGGACTCCACGGGAGTAGCGTATCGCGCCACGGGCTCGTACCGCTGCCGTCATCGCCAGAGAGGGCCGGGAAGCACGGTGATTCCGAGGCCCTGCGCGGCGAGGTCGGGCTCGAGGTCTCCCGAGAGGTCCGCCGCGCCAGCGAGGTTCCCGCCGAGCGGCGCCCCCGTGCTCTCGCCGACCCAGGTCACCGTGGCGTCCTCGACGGCCAGCGCGCCGGCGAGATCGCCGAGCGGAAAGATCGCCACCCTGCCGGGCAATCCGCCACCTGCGCACCCGATCGCCACGACGTCGCCTACCGGCTCCACGTCCACGCACGCCTCGCCATCGTACGTGCCGGTGACGACGGCGAACGCCGCGTCCACCGTGACGTCGCCGGGGAACGGGCCGGCCAGCAGCCGCACGCATCCGCGGAGATCAGCGGCGGACGCCGGGACCAGCAGGTCGTCGTACCCGTCACCGTCCACGTCGCCCGCGCCGACGGGGTTCCCGACCCAGGTGACGTCGCCGGCGGGCGCGATCTCGACGCCCACCTCTGCCACCGGCACCACGCCCGCGACGTCCAGCCCGTCCACGATCCAGGCGCTACCCGCCGATCCCGGCGACAGCACCTCCGCCAGGAGCACATTGCCGCCGCCATCGCCGTCCGCGTCCGCGGCGCCGCCACCGAGCGCGCCGGACCAGCCACCCGGGCTCCGTGGCGTGTACCAGGAGGCCTCGAACAGGAGCGTGGTCGCGTCGCCCTCGGATGCGAGCAGCGATGGACCGGCGAGCCGCCCCAGGTCGGCCGCCACGAGCACGTCGCCCACGGGCCCCGCGCTCCCCTCGTGCACTATGCCGACCGGAACGCCGGGTGGCAGTGCGTACATCTCGAACCCGTTCTCTGCGTTCGCGACCGCGAGATAGCCGCCCACCAGCGCCAGCGCGCTCCCGAACCGGGCGTCTTCCGCGGGCCC
>CAMCWU010000197.1 GCA_945882675.1 Klebsiella pneumoniae
AGCGTGCCGTCCGGGAGGCGGTGGATCCGCGCGTCGACCCCGACGGGCCCCGCGTCCCCGAGGGCGGCCGCGGCCGCGCCGACCGCGCGTGCCTCGTCCTCGAGCCGCCGCACGACGTCCCCCGGGCCGTGGATCCACTGGAGCAGGTCGCCGGGCAGGCCGTCGGTCCAGCGGCCCGTCCAGCTCCCGCGCCACACGCCGCCCTGCGTGGAGAACCGGCTGATGCCGAGGATGGCCGTGTCCGCCTTTCCCACCACCGCCTACACGGACAGGTCGAGGACCCCGTCGAGCCACGGCTCCACCACCACCGCGCCCTGCGCCATGATCACGCGCTCCACCCACCGCCGGTGCGCGTCCGTCATGGGACCGCAGCCCCGGAGCCGATCCTGGCCCGACGTGCTGTACGGCGCCTTCGCGACCCACTCGCCCGGGCCCGCCGCTGCGACCGCGGCGTCCGCGTCCGTGTACCCGCCGACGGCCCACGCCTTCGAGGACAGCACCGCCCAGCGCGGATCCCACCGCGCGCCCGGCAGCCGCACGACCGGGCTCGCGCCCCACGGCTCCGGCCCCGCGAGGGAGCGCCCCTGGAGCGCGTCCCCGTCCGGAACCCACTCCGGACGCCCGAAGCCGAGCGAAGTCATCCGGAGCAGCCAGTCGGGGTCCGGCTCCGGTGCGACCACCACGTCGTCGTCGCCAGCCCAGACGATCGGCAGCGAAGAGAGGTCCGACGCCAGCTCTCCGACCACTGCGGGCGGCTCGCGCCCGGCGACCTCCGCCTCGGTGCCCGGGTGGAAGTGGTACACGCGCGGCACCCGGCCCCGGGAGCGCCCTGCCGTCGCGATCGCGCGGATGAACGCCGGCTCCATCCCGGCAGCCGCCCGCCCCTCCGCGTCGAACGGCCCGGTTCCGCGGGCGCGCGCGGGCCCGAGCGGGAACACCACGGCGCGCCGGTACGCCTGGAAGTCGTCTTCCGTCGGGTCGCTCCAGCGCCGCAGCCAGTGGATGCCGTACCGGACGTGGCGGATCTCGTCCGCGTACACCCGATCGAGGACGTCCGCCGTCGCGTTGTCGCCGGCCTGCCGGAACGCGGCCGCCCACTGGCGCGAGAAGTCCAGGTTCGCCTGCTCCAACGTGAGCGAAAGACCCGCGATGAACCCCGCCGGGTCGTCCACGGGCCGCAGGGCATCCCAGAAGAACGCCGACACCGGGGCCTCTCCCAGCTCGACCCCGCACTCCGTCATCCGCGCCAGGTAGAGGCGCAGGTGGTCCTGCTCGTCCGCCGCGATGCCCGCGAGGCCGCGCCGGAACTCCGCTGGAGCCTGGGGAAAGCGCAGGATCGCAGCGCATAGTAGCTCGAGGGCCAGCAGCTCGTGGTTCGCGAAGTCGTGCAGCACGCGCCCGCGCTCGAGCGGCGTGCGCAACCGCCCGGGACGCGGCGTCCGACCACGGCTCTGGCGTAGCAGTGCGAGCTCTGGCGGCCGACCCGGATCGGCCGGCAGCGTGAACGGCGCCGGCCGATCGTGGTACACGGGCGCCGCGAGCTTGTCCGCCAGGGTCTCGCCGGTGAGCACGCGCTCGGCCCACGACTGAAGCGTGGCGCGCGTCACGGCTTCGGTCGGATCATCCGGGAGATCACGCGCTCGGTGACCCCGAATGGAACATATCTCCCGAGCGCTTCGCGGAGCCAGGCGTTCGGGCCGATGGGGTGGCGGAACGCCGGCCGCGGCGCATCCACCAGGTCTGCGAGGAGCTTCGCCACGAGCGCGGGGTCGCCGGCCGACCGCTCGACCATGCCGTTGACGCGCGCCTCGAGCGCCTTCGCGAAGGGGTACCATGGGCCCGCCGGGTCCTCTGCGTTGCGCGCAAGCCGGCGATTGCGGCTGAAGATGTCGGTGCGGAACTGCGCGGGCTCGACCAGCACGACGTCGATCCCGAACAGCGCGAGCTCGTGCCGCCACGACTCGCTCATGCCCTCGAGCGCCCACTTGGACGCCGCGTACACACCGACCCCCGGCAGCCCGATCCGCCCGGACATGCTCGACACCATCACGATCCGCCCGGACCGGCGCAGCCGCATGGCCGGCAGGACCTCCTTCGTGAGCGCCCAGGCGCCGATCACGTTGGTCTCCAGGACCGCGCGGAACTCGTCCTCCTCCACCGTCTCGAGGAACCCGCCGAGCGCGATGCCCGCGTTGTTCACGAGCACGTCGATCTGCCCCTCCGCGTCCAGGATCTGCGCCACCGCCGCGGACCGCTGTCCCGCGTCCGTCACGTCGAGCGCGATCGGCGTCACCGGCAGATCCCTGGCCGCCGCCTGGAGCTGCTCCGCCGTGGCGGGGTCGCGCAAGCCCGCGTAGACCCGGTGCCCACGCCGCGCGGCCTCCACGGCGCCGAGCAAACCGAACCCCGAGCGACACCCGGTGATGAGGACGACCTTGCTCAAAGAAGCTCCCATATCAGTGTGCGCACGGGCGCGCGTTCGGCAAGCGCTCGGAGTGCGCTGGACAGCATAGCACGGCGTTCGGGCGTGCCGGCCTGCGGCCGTCGGACCCCTCCGCCGTCCCTTCGGTCGCCGCCGGATCTCCACGGCCGGGCGTTGCCCACCGCGTCGGCGGCCGGCGCTAAGCGCGCCGCTCCGTCGGGCTCCTCACGCGTGCCCGCCGCCATCGGCCTTCCAGGGGATGCAGAGGTACGGCCCTGCATTCACCACGAAGACACGAAGGATCGAAGGCAGCACGAAGAGCGGCAACTACTGCGGACCTGCCTGGTCGCGTGCGCCACCGCGCTGCTGCTGCCGGCCCCGTCTGACACACTCGTCTCCGGCACCGCGGTGCTCCGCGCCCCAGCGCAGCCCGGGCGCCCCAACACAGGTCTCGCTCGCGGCGGGGGCACTCCAAGACCACCCCCACCCGGCTACCCCGGGTGCCCGAAGGCCACCACTCCTCCGCGCGACCTCCGTCCACCTCCTCCGCGCCCCCTCCGCGAACTCCGTGTCTCCGTGTCTCCGTGTCGAATGCCCGGCCGTTCTTCGTGCGACCCTCGGCACTTCGTGTCTTCGTGGTGAAATGTCCCCCAGGCCTCCCGAACCGCCCTCGGGTGTTCCACGTGGAACACTCACCCGATCCGCTCCACCCGCGTCCGCTTCCCCTTCACGCCGTGACGCGCGATCCCCTTCACCGCCGCGTCCGCCGAGCCCCGCGCGATCGCCACGAACGCCCACCGATCGTGGATCTCGATCTTCCCGACGGCGTCCTTCCCGAGCCCCACGTCCCCCGTGAGCGCACCGAGCAGGTCTCCCGGCCGCAGCTTGTCCCGCCGACCCGCGCCCACCCGCAGCGTCGCCCAGTCCGACGCGAGCGGCGCCCCCGGGCCGTCCGGCAGCCCGTCCCGCACGCCGATCTCTGCCGTCCCCACCGCCAGGTCCGGGAGCATCCGCAGCTCTCGCGTCGTCACGAGCGACCACGCCACGCCCGGCCGGCCCGCCCGGCCCGTCCGCCCGACCCGGTGCACGTAGTCGTCCGCGTGCAGCGGGAGATCCGCGTTCACGACCAGGTCCAACCCTGCGATGTCCAGCCCGCGGGCCGCCACGTCCGTCGCCACCAGGACGCGCACCGTGCCGTTCCGGAAGGTGGCGAGGACCTGCTCCCGCTCGTGCTGCTCGAGGTCCCCGTGGAGCGCCGCCGCCGCGAACCCCGCGGCCTCCAGGTCCGCCGCGGTCTCCGCCACTGTCCGCTTGAGGTTCCGGAACACGAGCGCCGACGCCGGCGCCAGCGCCGCCAGCAGCCGCCGCAGCGCGTCACCCTTGGCGTCTTCCTCGACGACGACGGCCGCAGCCGTGAGGTCCGTCACCTCCGTCGGGATGACGACGTGCTCCGGATCGCGGAGCCAGCCGGCCGTGAGCGTCGAGAGCTTCTCCGGGAAGGTCGCCGAGAACAGCGCGGTCTGGCGGTCCGCCGGCAGCCCGTCGAGGATCGCCGACATCTCGTCCGCGAACCCGAGCTCGAGCATCCGGTCCGCCTCGTCGAGGACGAGCCAGCGCACTCTCCGTGCGTCCAGCGTCCCCCGGCGAAGATGGTCGAGCGTACGCCCGGGAGTACCCACCACCACGTGCGCGCCCTCGCCGAGCGCGCGCGACTGGAGGCCGCCCGGCGTGCCACCGGTGACGGTCACCACCCGCAGGCCGGGGGACCGCCTCCCGAGCGCGCGGATGCCCGTCGTCACCTGCGCCGCGAGCTCCCGCGTCGGGCACAGCACCAGCGCTTGCACTCGCCGGTCCGCGAGCGCGAGGCCCTGGAGGATCGGCAGCGCGAACGCCGCGGTCTTCCCACTCCCGGTCCGCGACTGGCCGACCAGATCCCGCCCCGCCAGCAGCGGGGGGAGCGCCGCGGCCTGGATGGGCGTCATCTGCGTGAACCCCAGGTCCGACAACGCCTTCTGCAGTGTCGGGTCGAGGGGGAGGGCGGTGAACGCGGCGGGTGTGGACATCGGGCCCCATATCCCGGGTCAGGCCCCTTGCGCCGGTCCCGCCCGTCGGGCACACTGAGGCTTCGACCGGGACCCCGAGGCTGCGTTGATCTGGCTCGTCGCGGCCGCCCTGGCCTCTCCGCACCCGTACGCGCCCGAAGACCCCGGCGCGGGTGCGGAGCCAGCGCCGCCGGCCGAGATCCCGCTGTCGGAGCCTGTTCCCGCCGCTCCGGCGCCCCCCGCTCCGGCTGGGGCGGTGGAAGCGGCGCCCATGGTCGCCCCCGCCACCATGACCGGCAAGGTCGTCGAGCAGGGCTCGGGCCTTCCGGCGCCCGTCACCGTCACGGCCGTCCGCATCGAAGCCGGCGCCGAGACCGACATCACCGTCGTCGCACCCACGGACGAGAGTGGACGTTACACCCTTCTCTTGCCGGAGGGGACCTGGAAGGTGACGGCGGAGGGCGAGCAGCACCGCCGGCAGTCCTCCGAGCTCGCGGTGGAGGCCGGCTCCCTCATCAACCAGGACTGGCGGCTCGACCGGTACACCTGGTCGGACGAGGTCACGGTCTGGGGGGAGGAGAACCGGGAAGAGGCGACGCGGACCGTCATCTCGGCGGAGGAGCTGCGGCGCGTCCCGGGGTCGTTCGGCGATCCCATCCGGGCCATTCAGTCGCTGCCGGGCGTGGCCCGCTCGGCGTCTCTCGAAGGGGACATCGTCGTTCGCGGCTCCGAAGGCATCAACACCGCGACGTACATCGACGAGATCCCGATCCCGTACCTGTTCCACTTCTTCATCGGGCGGAGCGTCGTCAACCCGAGCCTGCTCGACGACGTAGAGTTCTTCGCCGGCGGCATGCCGGTGCGGTTCGGTGACTCGACGCAGGCGGTGGTGAACGCCCGGACGCTCGACACCACGCCGGAGCCGGGCGTACACGGCAGGATCGGACTCGATCTCCTCGACTTCTCGGTGTCGGGGGAGGGCCGGATCGGCCACGGCGACCTCGGGGACCACCTCACGTGGCAGGTCGGCTATCGGGTGAGCTGGATCGGCGCGCTGATCGGCGGCGGAGCCCAGGTCCTCGCGCTCGCGAACGGGCTCGGGGCGGACGGGCGGTCCGCGTACCTGTCCGTGGCGTACCAGGACCACCTGCTGCGCCTCGCGTACGACGACCCGCGCGACAAGGTGGCGCTCACGGTCCTCGGCGCGCGGGACGCCCTCATCTTCCACCCGGCGAAGGCGGACGAAGACGTGCCGGTCACCGTCCCGTGGGACCCGAACCGGCTCATGGACACGCGGTTCGAGCGCTTCCAGCTCCGCTGGGACCGCAAGGCGGACGACGACCTGCATACGAGCTGGATCACGTTCGGTCCGGACCGCGAGACCAGCCTGCTGAGCGGCATCGGCCAGCTCGCAGACGGCCTCGACTTCGGCAAGCTGCAAGGCTGGACAGTGGACGCCACGCGGCGCGATCGCTTCCAGCTCGGCGAGCGGACGGTGTTCTGGGCCGGCGCGGACACCTGGATCAACCCGATGACCGCCTACGACTACCAGGAGTGGACGCCGTCGACGGGCACGCCGACCACCAGTGACTTCCGCTCGTCCTCCGCCCTGTGGACCGAACTGCAGCTGAAGCCCGGCGAGAAGACATGGATCGGACCCGGCTTGCGCTTGCCGCTCCACACGTTCGGGGGCAAGGCGTGGACCGACATCGAGCCGCGGCTCACCCTGCGACAGGGCCTCCACAAGCGCTGGACACTCGTGGCGTTCGGAGGGCGCTTCACGCAGATCCCGCCGCTCGAGCGGTACGCGGAGGGCCTCGGCAACCCGGACCTGGAGCTCATCCGCGCGGTCCAGGTCTCGGCGGGCGTGGAGGGCCGCTGGCCGTCCGGCCTCCAGGTCGACGGCACGCTGTACGCCACCCGCACGGAGAACATCGTCGTGAAGGACCTCGAGGTCGTGCTCTCCGACCTCGACAGCGACGGCCCGACGGGCGACGCCACGACGTCGGTGGTCCCGTCCTTCTCGCCCACCCTCGGGGTGGCGTACGGCGCAGAGGGCTTCGTGCGGATGCGGCCGAGCCGGGGCTGGTTCGGCTGGGTGTCGGCGTCCGTCGGGCGCTCCCTGCGGATGCAGCCGGACGGGAGCTGGATCCCCGGCGACTACGACCTGCCCGTCGCATTGACCCTGGTCGGGAGCAAGGAGTTGCCGTACGACGTGGAGCTCTCGGGCCGGTTCCGCCTGACGAGCGGCTACCCCTATACCCCGCTGAACGGGGGGTACGACGCCACGAGTGGCAACTGGAGCGGGGTCACGGGTGAGCCGAACAGCGAGCGGTTCCCGTTCTTCAAGCAGATCGACGTGCGGCTCGACAAGACATTCACCGGGCGGCGCGCGCGCTACACCGTGTACCTCGACGTGATGAACGCGTTGAACCACAAGAACCCGTTCCTCGCGACCTACGACACGACCTACACCGAGCTCGAGCCGCAGATCTGGATCCCCATCGTCCCGAACATCGGGTTGGAGGTGGCCTATTAGCGTCCTCCTCCTCTGGCTCGCGGGCTGCGGCCCCTCCACGCGACTGGCCGAGGTCGCGCTCGACTACCATATCGACCGGCCGCGGGTCGTCGGCGTGCGGTTCGACCCGCCGGCGGCGCAGCCGGGCGCGCCGGTGACCGTGGACGCGCTCGCGCTCGCCCCGAGAGGGACGGTGATCCGCACCCTCACGGCCAGCTCGTGCCTCCCGGATCCGTTCGCCGTGACGACGAGCTACGCGGACCTCTCGTGCTTCGGCCAGGACGAGCTCGTCGAGCCGCTCGGCCCGCTCCCCGCCGCCTGGACGCCGACGCGCCCCCACTGCGAGGATCTCGGCGCCACCCCGTACGAGGGCA
>CAMCWU010000198.1 GCA_945882675.1 Klebsiella pneumoniae
AACTTGGTCTCGACCTCGAGGTCGAGGACGATCGAGAGCATGGACGCCGCCGGGTCGTCGTCGAACCGGTAGACGAAGCCCTCCTGCGACAGGCCGAACCAGTGATCGCCGTCTCCGGGCGCCTGCAGGATCGCGACCGCGACGGGCCAGTCGATGCCCGGAAAGACCCGGGTGAGCTGCGCGTTTCCGGCCGACGGGGGGCGCTCGGGCGCGATGCACGTGGCGTTCGGCGGCCGCGTGTCCAGCCCGAACTCGCTGGCCTGGGGGTCGGTGTCCGTGTCGGTTTCCGTGTCCGTATCGGTGTCCGAGTCGCTGTCGGTGTCGGTGTCCGCGTCCCCGTCCGGACCGGCCGTGTCGTCTTCCTTCCCGTTGCACGCGGCGAGGAGCAACACGAGCGTGGCGAAGCGATACATGGGGCCTCCAGAAGACGGAGAGCCTAGCCCGGCCCGTCGCCCCCCGCACGGATCCGCTTCATGCTCCGCCCTGAGTCATCGAACCCGCCAGAGCCGCGCGCGCGCGTCGCGATCGTGCTCGGAGCGGCCGTGGTGGCGATGGGGATGTCGGCAGTGCTCGTGCGCGGGATGACCGCGGAGCCGCTCGCGATCGCGGCGTGGCGCACGCTCGCGTCGGCGGTGATCCTGGCGCCCTGGCTCCGGACCGCCCCGCGCCCGACGGCCCGCGAGGCCGGCATGCTCCTGGTCGCCGGGGTGGCGCTCGCGGCCCACTTCGCGCTGTGGTTCGCGTCGCTCGGCATGACGACGGTGCTGCGCTCGACCGTGCTCGTGTGCCTGACGCCGGTGTGGACAGGGCTGCTGGAGATCGGGGTGGATCGCACGGTTCCGCCCGGGCGGTTCTGGGTGGGCACGGCCGTGGCGCTGGTCGGCGTGGCGGTGATGTCGGGCGGGTCGCTCGCCGGCGGGAGCTGGCGGGGCGACGCGCTCGCGGTGGTCGCCGGGGCATTGTGGCCGGTGTACCTGCTGCTCGGGCGGGGCTACCGGCGGCGGGCCGGGACCGTTCCGGCGATGGCGGCCGTGTGCGCCGCTGCGGCCCTGGTGCTCTGGCCCGTCGCCTGGTCCGCGGGCGTCCCGCTGACGGGTTACCCGCCGCAGACCTGGATGCTCCTGGTGCTCGCGGTGGCCCTGCCTCAGCTCGTCGGCCACCAGGGGATGTCTTGGGCGCTGGCGTACGTCGCGCCGTCGACCGTGGCCGCCGCGACGCTCCTCGAGCCGCCGGTCGCCGCCGCCTTGTCCGCGCTCGTGTTCCGCGAGTTCCCGACGCTGCCCCAGATCGCCGGTTCGGCGGTCGTCCTGGCCGGCGTGGCGCTCAGTCTCCGAGCGAGATGACCCGGATCACTTGGTTGTCGGTGTCGGCGACGTACACATTGCCGTCCGCGTCCACGTCCACGCCGAACGGCCCGTAGAACCTGGTGTCTGCGCCGCGCTCGCCGTCGAAGTATCCCGGCGTGCCGCACTCCCCGGCCAGCACCCCGGGCACCCCGTCCCGCAGGTAGCGGATGCAGTGGTTCGCATGATCCGGCACGTACAATGTGCCGTCCGGCCCGACCGCGAGATCGGCCGGCTCGGCGATGGCGAACGGGAGCGTCGTCACGTGCCACGTGTCGAGGTCGATCGAGAGGATCCGGTCGTTCCCCGTGTCCGCCACGTACAGAACGCCGTTCGCGACCACCATCCGGTCGCCCCAGTCCGCCCGGAGCCCGTCCGGGTGCGGCATGAACAGCGAGACGTCGAGCGCCGGCCCCTCGTCCAGATCGTAGCCCGGAACCCCCGTTCCCGCGACGGTCGTTAGCGTATCGTCGGGCTCGAGGCGCATTATCGTGCCGCGCCCCGAGTCCGCCATCAGCAGGCGGCCCTCCCCGTCGAGCGCTATCCCAGTCGCGTACTGCGGAATATCCGTTTCCTCGCAGTCTCCGAAGCCAGGGAAGCACAGCGGCGTCATCACGTGCGTGTCGAGGTCCACGCGGTGTACGCGGGCCGAGGAGATCAGGTACATCGTCCGTTCGTCGCCGAACACCGCGCTGGTGGGCTTCGCGAGCCACTCCTCGCTGCCGCCCGTCAGGTTCGACGCGAGGTCCGACGTCACCACCCCGTCCGCGGCGAGAGCCCGCACCCGGTGGTTGTTGAAGTCCATGAAATGCGGGATCCCGTCGGGGCCGACGACCACGTCGAGCGGCCAGTAGAGCGGGCTCGTGAGCGCATCGACCCCGTCCGGTCCGAGCCCCGCGATGCCCGGCTGCCCCGCCACGGTCCGGGTCGTCCACTCCTGCGGAGCCGGGGTTTCTCCTGGCGGACCCGTCTCCTGCACCTCTGGCGTCGGGCGCACGGGGTCGGGCGCGCACCCGGCGAGGGCGGCGAGGATCGGCAGGGCGAGGTGCAGCGCGCGCATGCCTTGACGGTACCACGGCCCCGCGCGGTCCGCTGTGTTAGGGACGTGGACCGACGGAGGTGTGCTTGCGGCGTGGACGACCGGGAGATGGGCTGGGACGGGGCGGAGCCATGGTGGAAGGTGGGAAGCGGCGGACCGCGGCCCTCGGGCCGGGCGCGCAGGCGGCGGTGCAGCGGGCGTGGACCACGCGGGACTCGGACCCCGCGGCGGCGGCCACGGATTACGAGCGCCTCGCGAAGCTGGCTGGTGACCGTGGCATGCACGGGATGCAGGTCCACTTCGCGGTAGAGGCCGCCCGGACCAAGCTGCGCGCCGGCGCGACCGGAGACGACCACGTCACCGCGGGCCTCGCGGCGGCGAACATCGCCGGGAACATCCCCCGCTCGGCGCGGCGGTTCGCCGATCTCGTCGCGGAGCTGCGCGAGCACGGCCAGGCGGACGCCGCCGACAAGATCGACGCGGACGCGCGCACCGGCCTGGCGCTCAGCCAGCTCCCCGCCCCGCGCCTGGGGATCCCGCTGAACCGCACCCAGCGCCGCACGCTCCCGAACGGCTGCCCCGTGTGCGGCGGCGACACCGAGTACGACGTCAAGTTCGACGACGACGGCTCGGCCGAGTGCCGCTACTGCGGGTCGAACCTGAAGTAGTGGCCGTCCCGGCCTCCTTGTATGTTCGGGGGGTCCCTTCTCGGCGCGCTCGTCCCGCACGACCGCCGCCTCGACGTGTGGCGACCGCCGGGAGGTCCGGCGGCACGTTCGTGGCGTCGCGGTGCACGGGCGTCGGCTGCCGGGAGTCCAGCGCGCTCGGGATCCTGATGAACACGCGGGGGCTGATGGAGCTCATCGTGCTCAACGTAGGGCTGGATCTCGGCGTCATCTCTCCCACTTTGTTCGCCATGCTCGTCGTCATGGCGCTCGTCACCACCTTCGCGACGACGCCGCTGCTCGACCGCCTGCTCGCCGGTCGGGGGTTCGCGGACCGGCCCGAAGGTGCGCCGGAAGCGCGTCGGGCGTGAATGTGAACTTGCGGCGGTGGGGTCGCCACGGGTATCGTCGAGACGTGGAGGCCACATGGAAGAGCCGATGGACATCGACCAGCTCGCCGAGCTCGTTGCCCAGGCCCTCGAAGTGGAGGACGAACCGCGAGATCCCGCGGCGTTTTGGTCCCTGCTGGAGCAGCTCGCCGTCGAGATCGTGCGGGACAGCGAGGGGCGGCACCACGGGCCGGCCAAGGCCTGACAGTCACGGCAGCGGGCGACACCACACCACGGACCAGGTCTGGGGGGGCTCGAACCCGGAGTGGTCGGGCTCCGGGTTGTAGCCGGCGCCCGTGCGCTTCAGCGGGCCCGGGCCGCGGCCCCCGGGCGCCAGCACGGTGAAGTGGGACGTCGTCCAGCGGTACTTCCGCCGCCAGCGCGATGCCTGGTCGCCCCACATCTCGCGGTCGGCGCGGTCCGCCTCCCGGTCGACCGCCACGAGCTCGTCGCGCAGCTTCGCCGGGTCCAGGTGGGCCGCGGCGCGCTCGCCCACGAACAGGAAGCCGGGCCAGCCCGCGGGCGCCAAGAAGCCGTGCTCGAACGTTCCCTCCTCGTCGATCAGGCGGACGACCCGCTCGAACCCCTGCGCGCGCCACGCTGCGGGGATCACCGGCGGCTCGGGCAGGCGGATCGCGACCGCCGGGACGGACTCCGGGCGGTGGGGCGGCCACGGCATCTGCCGGGGCGGCTCGATGACGATCCGCATCCTCATCCCCATCTTCTGCTTGCCCGGCTCGGCCTCCACCTTCGGCTCGTCCCCGTCGTCGTCGTCCCAGCCGTCGTCCCCGGCGTCGATCTCCCGACGGATCCGCTCGAGCTCCTCCGGCGTCTGCCGCGTGTCCCGCGGCTGGGGATTGTAAAGGTCTACAGCTCGTTTCCACTCGGCGAACGCGGACTCGAGCGTTGCGCCGCTCGCGCGGACGTCCCCGAGGTATCCGTCGGCGACGATCCACCCCGCCGCCGGGTAGGACCAGGTCCCCGCGAGGGAATCGCGGCGGAGCTGCCACACCACGCGACGCGACGCGAGCGCCGGGCCGCCGGGGATGTCGGCGGGCAAGCGCACGCGGATCCGGCAGCTCGCCGCGAGATCGCAGGCGGCCACGCGCTCCGCGAGGTCCGCCGGCGCGTGACCGTCTGGATCGAGGTCCGCCCGCAGCAGCACCGGATGCGGCCGCTGCTGGCTCGGGACGAGGAGCCGGCGATCGAGCGCTATCGGCAGCCCGTCCACCCCGAGGTCGCCGGTCCCGCGCATGCGCTCGCCCAGCCGCCCCCCGCCGTCGAATGTCCACTGGGCGACCCGCTCACCGTCGATCAGCCGGAGCTGACAGGACCGCTGGTCGGGGCCCTCGGGCTGCGGCCGGGGCCGATCGGACCCCGGCATGTCCACGAGGCTCCCGTCCGGCAGCCGCAGCTTCCGCGTGAAGTCCGGGGGCTCGGGCACGTCGAGCGAGAGCTCGAGAAGCGCGGTCGCGACGATCCACCCCGCGCGCGCTGGATCGCGCGCATACAAGCGTCGGGAGCCGTTTTGCTTCGTCCACGGGCACTCGTATCCGCGGTCCCCGAGGCGCCGCGCCAGCGCGTCCGTGAAGCGGATGGCGTCGTGGGTGGTGCGGAAAGACCGGTCGAGAGCCTCCGTCGCGACGCCACGCGGGAGCGCCGAGACGGCTTCGAAGCCTTCGGGGAGAGTGTCCACGCGAACCTCCGGAGGGGAGGATAGCACGGTCCGTGGTATCGTTGGCGCCAGGCCGGGACTGCCCGATATCGACGATGCCCGTGGGTCGGCGGCCGGGTGGGAGTGGAGGCGATCGGGCTCGAACCGACGACCCCCTGCTTGCAAAGCAGGTGCTCTCCCAGTTGAGCTACGCCCCCGAAGTGGTGCACCTGGCCTGACTTGAACAGGCGGCCTCACGCTTATCAGGCGTGCGCTCTAACCAGCTGAGCTACAGGTGCAAACCGTTCGGACGGCCGCCGGAGCCGTCAGGTCCCGTCGCGGCCCAGCGCATGTAACCAGACAGCCGGATACGTCAAGCTCGCAGCACCAGCCCGATCGCCCGTCCTACCAGCCCGCGCCGAGAGATACGTAGATCCTCGGCTCTTCGCCGGGGGCCCACGCGCCCCTGACGACGCCGTCCCACGCGCCGCCTGCCAGCACCGCCCTCCAGCGCACGTCCGCCACGAGATCGCCGCGGATCCCGGGACGGGCGCCGAGCGCCCACACGTCGCCGACGTCCCCACCGACCCACAACAGAAGATCTCGGCCGATGATCGGGCCGAGGCGGACCGCGCGATCGTGGTACACCGGCACCTGCCAGCCGGCCGTCCCGATCACCCGGCGCTCGCCCGTGAGCGCGTACGGTGCGAAGCCGGGGAACGAGGCTGACGACTGCAGCGCCGCCGTGTACCAGGCCCACGGGTGGTCTCCGCCGGCGTAGAGGGAGTTAGCATTGTCTAACCTGCTATCTGTAGCGGCAGCCGTGGCGCCGACCTCCAGGCGAAGATCCGTCGGGGTCCCGGACGGGTGGATGCGTGCGGCGAACGCGCCTTCGAGGCGGTTCCACTGGGTGCCCGTCCAGCCGCGCGTCGCTGTGGCCGCCGCGTCCACCCGCCGATCCTGAAGCGACACGCCCGCTGCCGCGTAGACGCCACGCCCGGCATCGGCGTCGAACCCGCTCCATGCGGCGGCTTCCCCGCTGGCCCGCACGGAGAGACCCTCGACCAGGGGCACCACCGCTCCGATCGTGGCGCGATCCACCGCCACATCCGGGCGCTCCGCGTGCGACACGTCGAGCGAGAGATCCGGTCGGAAGCTCCGGTTCGTGTACCCGCCGGCCACCACCAGGTCTCGCCCCAGGAGGGCGAGGAGCCGCGCTTCGTGGTCCTCCACGGCGTCGGTGGCGGACAGCCACGCGCCCGCGCGGGGCCGGAGAGCAGCTTCCCCGCCGGGATACCCCGCGGCGTCCACGCGCAGGAGCGGCACCAGCGTCATCGGCAGCGACGCTCGCAGCGGGGAGTAGGGCCGCTCGGAAAGCGCGACCGCAGGCCGCTCGACCACGCTCGGAGCCAACTCGAACGCCACCTCCTCTCCGATCCACTGGTCGGCTGGCAGCGTCCGGGGCCGCCACCCCGTGGCGTCGAGGGCCGAGTACCGCAGCGTCCCGTCCGGATCGAGGGACGGCGTCGCGGCCGCGCCCTGCACCCGCGTGAGGCGGGTCACCTCCCCGGTCGGAGCCCGGCGGAGGACCTCCGTGATCCCTGCGACGTCGGCGACGAACAGGATCGCGCCGTCTGACGACCACCACGGGTCGTCCTCTGCGGCCGCGGTGTCGGTGAGCCGGCGCGGCGCCCCGCTATCGACGGCGATCTCCCACAGATCCTGCGACCCCTGCCACCACGCGGCGGTCACCAGGCGCTCCCCGTCCGGAGACCACGAGAGGCCCGACAGGCGAGCACCGACCGGAACATCCAGCTCACGCGGGCCCCCGCCGTCCAGGTCCGCCAGCACCACGCGGTGGGCGCCGTCGGCGAACCGGAGCCAGGCGAGCCTTGTCCCGTCCGGGGACACGGCTGGCGCGGATCCGCGCTCCGTCCCTGCGATCTCACGGATCGGCGCGTCCGGATCGTCGAGGAGTACCAGGTACAGCCGCGACCAGGCGTAGCGCCGCGGCAGCGCGCCCGGGGCCTTGTCCAGCGCCGCGACGGCCAGGTTGGACCCGGGCACGAACGCGTAGCCGCCCCCCGGAAACGCCCGGATCCAGCGCGATTCGCCCGACTCCACGGACGTGACGCCGAGCCAGGACGCTCGCTGGTCAGCGCGCCACTTGCCGTCGGGCGACAGGCGCGGCCACCACGTCGTGGACGCTGGTGCCCCTTCCCCCGGGGGGCCCTCGGTCGGCGTGCCTTCGACGG
>CAMCWU010000199.1 GCA_945882675.1 Klebsiella pneumoniae
AGCTCGTTCGCGACGCCACGCTGGCCGGCGCGGGCTCGGCCCTGCCCCGGATCCACCCCGAGCGCGTGGACGTCACGGACGCCTGGGCCCGGGCCACCTGGCCCACCGGGCTCACCAGGCTGGCGGACGCCGTCACGCGGTGCCGGGACGGCCTCATGGTCAACGTGAACGCGCGCCTGTCGCTCGATGCGCTGCTCGCCACGTTCGCGACCGAGCTCGGCGCCGCCCGCAAGGCCGGAGCCGGGCTCGCCGTCGCCGCGCCGGTCACCCGGGCGAAGCCGCGCTCCCGGGCGTGATCCCGTCCAGGACGCCCGCTCGGACGGCGCTCTTCACCGCGCCGACCAGGTACAAGCTGCCGGTGACCCACACCTCGTCCGCCTCCGCGTAGACCTCGCCGAGGACGTCCGCGACAGGCCCGCCGGCCGACAACACGACGTCGAGATCCTGGAGCGCGAGCGCGAGCTCACCGGGATCGCGCGCCTTCGGATGGCCGCCCGTGGTGGTCACGACCTCGTCGAAGTGGGGTAACAGCGGTGCCAGCACCTGCACCGGGTCGCGATCCTCTCCGGCTCCGAACAGGAGGATCCGCGAGCGCGGCCGCGGCCGGGTCGCGAGCCACGCGGCGAGCGTCTTCGCGCCGTCCACATTGTGCGCGCCATCGACCCACAGGCCAGGGACGAGCTCCTCGATCCGCCCACCGATGTACGCGCGGGCGAACCCCGATCGGATCGCCGAGTCCGGGATCAGGAACCCCTGCAGGCGAAGCTGGTGGAGCGCGCCCAGCGCTACCAGCGCGTTCGTGCCCTGGTGCGCCCCGTCCAGGCCGAGAGTGACGTCCTGCAGCGTGCCCGCCGGCGTCCCGAACGTCCACCCCGTCTTGCGCTGCTCCTTACGCAGGTGGTTCCCCGGCTTCCAGAGCGGGCACCCGAGCGCGGTGGTGACCCGCTCGAAGGTGACGCGCGCGTCCGTAGGGAGCGGGCCGATCACGGCCGGTACGCCGCGCTTGAGGATCCCCGCCTTCTCGATGGCGATGAGCTCGGTCGTCGCGCCGAGCTCGGCGACGTGATCGAGGCCGATGTGCGGGATCGCGCACACCATGGGGTGGACCACGTTCGTGGCGTCGAGGCGGCCGCCCATGCCGACCTCCACCACCATGACCTGGACGCGCCGGCGCGCGAACACCCAGAAGGCCGTGGCGACCAGGAACTCGAAGTACGTGAGCGGAACGCCAACGATCCCGTTCTCGCGCGCCCACACCCAGCGGGCGCGGTCGATCGCATCGATGGCGTCCGTCAGCGTGGCGTCGTCGACCGGCACACCATCGATCTGGATCCGCTCGTTGACCTCCTCCAGATGCGGGGAGATCGTGGTACCGACCACATAGCCGGCGTCCACCAGCGCGGCGGTCACGAACGCGCACACGCTCCCCTTCCCGTTCGTGCCGGCAACGTGGACGACCGGCGCGCACCGATGCGGCTCGTCGATAGCGTCGAGAAACGCCCGGATCCGGTCGAGTCCCAGCCGCACGCCCGTCATCCCGAGCTGATCGAGGACCGGGTGGGTGATCACCGCGGGAGCACCGACTTCGGGGCCGTGGTCCGCGGCGCCACGGACCGCGGGGCGACCGAGTCCGTACGCCGGACGCGCGGCCCCGGCGGCATCCGCAGGAGCATGCGGAGGAGCTGCGCGAGCATCGGCCGCAGATCCTTGCGGCTGATGATGTGGTCGACCATCCCGTGCTCCAGGAGGTACTCCGACGTCTGGAAGCCTTCCGGCAGCGCGCCGCCGATCGTCTGCTGGATGACGCGCGGGCCCGCGAACCCGATGAGCGCGCGCGGCTCGGCGAGGATCACGTCCCCTAGCATCGCGAACGACGCGGCGACTCCGCCAGTCGTGGGGTGCGTGAGGACCGAAATGTACGGCATCTTCGCCTCGTCTCGCAGGCGGGCGAGCGCCGCGCAGGTCTTCGCCATCTGCATGAGCGAGAGCACGCCCTCCTGCATGCGCGCGCCGCCGGACGCGGAGATCACGATCGCCGGGACCTTCCGGTCGGCCGCCCGCTCATAGAGTCGCGTGATCATCTCGCCGACGACCGAGCCCATCGAGCCGCCCATGAACCGGAAGTCGAAGCTGCCGATCTCGAGATCCACG
This sequence comes from Klebsiella pneumoniae, assembly GCA_945882675.1. Lineage (GTDB taxonomy): Bacteria > Myxococcota_A > UBA796 > UBA796 > CANLGQ01. Next base: position 2,152 of record CAMCWU010000199.1, read on the forward strand.
CCCTCGATCGAGCCGCTCGCGGACACGAAAGCGTCGTTCCGCCCCAGGGACTTGCGCGTCGCCTCGATCCGCTTGATGTAGGGCTTGCTGTCGACGAAGCCGAGGGCATCCACGGGCGCGAGCTGCGCGTCGTGGAACGAGAGCGTGCCTTCGTCGCACAACATCGCGATGCGGCCGGGGCCGTCCACCGGAAAGTGATGATCGCACAGCACGCAGACCTCGAGGGCCTCCGCGAGCGATTCGTCGAAGATCATCTCGCCGCAGGACGGGCACCGGGTCCAGAGCTCGGGAGTACTGTCGGAGTCGGGGGCGCGAGCCACGAACTCCTTGCGCTTCTCGAACCACCGCCGGCCGTCGGTCGACATCGGGACACCTCGGGAGCCGGCCTCTATCGCGGTCCGCCACGGTCCGGTAGCATAGCCGTCGGGGGGCGCGATGGAGGACGTTCGCGGAACACTGGACGCCGTGGCGGCCGAGCGGCGCATCCCTTCGCTCTCGCTGTGCGTCGTGGTGGACGGCGTGGAGCGCTTCCACCACACCGTGGGCGCCGCCCGGACGGTCCCGCGGCGCGACGCGCGCGCGGATCAGGCGTACGACCTCGCGTCCGTGACGAAGGCGCTGGCCGGAGCCACCGTGATCGCCTCGCTCGTGGAGGAGGGCCGCTTCGACCTCGAGACCCCGGTCGCCCGCTGGTTTCCGGAGGTGGACGCGCGCGCGGTGGTCCGCCACCTGCTGCTCCACGCGTCGGGCTGGCCGGCGTGGAGGCCGTTCTACGCGGAAGTGCAGGGTGCGTGGGGCACGGCGTCCGCCCGCGACCAGGTCCTCCGCGCGATCCGCGCCGTGCCGATGGAGACCGAGCCCGGCACCCGTCACGTGTACTCCGACCTCGGGTTCATGACGCTCATGGCGATCGCCGAGGCCGAGACGGATCAGTCGTTCGACGCCCTCTTCCGCGAGCGGATCCAGGAGCCGTCGGGGATCGCCGACCTCCGCTGGGGCTGGCCGACGGCGGCCGCGACGGAGCTCTGCCCCATCCGCGACATCCTGATCGAGGGCACCGTCCACGATCTCAACTGCGCGAGCCTGGGCGGCGTCTCCGCGCACGCGGGGCTGTTCGGCAACGCGCGGGCGGTGGCGGGCCTGGCGGACGCCCTCCGGCAGGCGGTAGCGGGTGAGCGAACCGATCTCCCCGGGCGGACCCTGCGGGAGATGTGGGCCACGGCCGGCCCCGGATCGCACCGTGGCGGCTGGGACTCCCCCTCCGACGGCTACACCAGCACGGGCCGTTGGTTCCCGCAAGACAGCCGGGGACACCTCGGATATACGGGAACGAGCGTGTGGGTGGTCCCGTCCCGGCGCACGACCGTCGCGCTGCTCACCAACCGCGTGCACCCCGTGGACGACAAGGAGCCCATCCGCGCCGCGCGCCCGAGGATCCACGACGCGGTGGCCCGCGCGCTCGGCTGGGATACCGGATCGGTATGACCCGAAGCTTCACGGCCATCGTCGGCAACAGCCAGCGCCTCGACGGCGGCGCCATGTACGGAAACGCCCCGCGCGCCGTGTGGGAGCGCTGGAGCCCGCCCGACGAGCGGCACCGGATCCAGCTCGCATGCCGCGCCATGCTCGTCCGCGACGGGGATCGACTGGTGCTGTGCGAGGCCGGAATCGGCGCGTTCTTCGACCCGAAGTCGCGCGATCGTTACGGCGTCCTCGAGGACCGGCACGTCCTCCTCGAGAGCCTCGCGGCACACGGCGTCACGGATGCGGACATCGACGTGGTGATCCTCTCGCACCTGCACTTCGACCATGCGGGCGGCCTGCTCTCGCCGTGGTCGCCGGACTCCTCGTCGAAGCTCCTCTTCCCGAAGGCGACGTTCGTGGTGGGCGACGCCGCCTGGTCGCGGGCGATCGCCCCGCACTCCCGTGATCGCGCGTCGTTCGTGCCAGAGCTCAACGCCCAGCTCGACGCGTCAGGCCGCATGGAGCGCCTCACGGGCCCGACCAGCGCCACGCTGGGCGATGGCTGGCGGTTCCACTTCTCTGACGGTCACACGCCGGGCCTCACGATCGCCGAGGTCGACCTGCCGGGCGGCCCCGTCGTCTTCGCATCGGATCTGATCCCCGGCGTGCCCTGGGTCCACGCCCCGATCACGATGGGCTACGATCGGCATCCGGAGCTCCTCATCGACGAGAAGCGCGCGCTGCTCGACGACCTCGTCGATCGCCGCGGCCGGCTGTTCTTCACGCACGATCCTGCAGTCGCGGTCGGCCGGGTGCACCGCGACGCCGCCGGCAAGTACGGCGTCACGGACACCTCGGACGCCGCCGGCTGGTGCACGTGACCGTCCTCGTGCGGCCCGGGGACCCGATCGCCGTGGTCGCGCCGTGCGGCCCCTACCCGGCCGAGCGGTTCGCCACCGGCGTGGACGTCGCCACCGCCGCCGGCCACGCGCTGGACATCCCCGCCGACATCCTGCGGCCGTGGCGTTACCTCGCCGGCGACGACGATCATCGCCTTGCGGGCCTGCACCGGGGCCTCCGCTCGGACGGTCACGCCGCGGTCTGGCTCGCGCGCGGCGGCTACGGCCTGACCCGGCTGCTTTCCCGGATCCACCTGGCCGACGCCGTCCCGAAGCCCGTGATCGGGTTCTCGGACTGCACCGCCCTGTTCGCGTACCTGTGGAAGGCGGGATGGCCCGGGGCGCTCGTCCACGGCCCCGTGGTGAACTCGCTGCCTATCTCGGACGAAGCCAGCCGGGAGGCCCTGTGGGCCACGCTGGCAGGCGGCGGGGGCTCGTACCCGGGCGAGAGCTGGAGATCCGGGGTGGCCGAGGGCCCCGTGCTCGGCGGGAACCTGGCGCTGCTCGCAGCGCTGTGCGGTTCGCCATGGCAGCTCGACGTCCGCGGCGCGATCCTCGTCCTCGAAGACGTCGGCGAGGCGCCGTACCGCCTGGATCGCATGCTCCAACAGCTGGTGACCGCGGGCGGCCTCGACGGCGTGGCCGGCGTGTGCTTCGGCGACATGGTCGATTGCCGCCTCCCCCCGGGCGCGACGTGGACGCTCCGGGACGTCCTGCTCGACGGCCTGCGCGATCTGCACGTCCCCGTCCTCGGTGACCTGCCGATCGGCCATGGGAGCCGGAACCACGCGTTCGTGTGGGGACGTCCCGGCCGGATCGCGGACGGTCGGCTCGAGATCGGCTGAGTACGGGCGCGCCGGCTGGGGTCTCCATTCCTCGGGAGGGCGCTGGCGACCAGCCGTCGGACCCTTCGGGGTCCCTTCGGTCGCCCCGGGCAGGCTCCCGACGCCCACGATCTCCGGATCCCGCCCGTGGCCGCCCCCTCCGGGGCCGCCCCAACAGGCTCCTCGCGCAGCGCAGTCGCGCCGTCCGACCCCAGAACGAAGAAAGCCCCGGTCACGGGGACCGGGGCTTCCTGTGTTCCACTCTGCCGGAGCAGGAGGTGGTGCGCGAGGGGGGACTCGAACCCCCACGGATCTCTCCACCAGGCCCTCAACCTGGCGCGTCTACCAATTCCGCCACTTGCGCGCTGACGAATCCCTTTTACTGCGCCCCCGGGGGAGCGTCAACCGGATTCTGTTCGATCGGAGCCGGGGTCGGAGCCTCCTGCTGCTGGAGGCGATCGAGCTCGCTGTCGACGTCCGCGTTCGCCTGCATCTTGGCGTTCGAGTAGATCGCGAGCGTGAGCGAGGTGGCCATGAACATGACGGCGACCACGGTGGTGGCGCGCTGCAACAGGCCGGCTGGCCCACGCGGACCGAAGACGGAGCCCGTCAGGCCGCTTCCGAACGCCGCACCCACGTCTCCGCCCTTGCCCGGCTGGAGCATGATGATCAGCATGAGGAACAGCGACAGGAGCACGTGCAACGCGACTACGAACGGGTACATCGACTACTCCTGCGGCCTGGTTCCCGGTGTGGCGGCGCCGTGCGGGATCCGGTCGGGACACGGGTCCCGGGTGCACTCGCCGTAGATCTCGTGCTTGTGGGAGACCACCCGGAAGCCGAGACGCGAAGCGGTCTCTTCCTGGCGGCGCTCGACCTCCGAGTCCTCGTACTCGATGATCCGACCGCACTGGACGCAGATCAGGTGGTCGTGGTGGTCGCCGTCGTGCGCGACCTCGTACCGCGACAGCCCGGCCTCTGCGAACCGGTGCTCGGAGGCCAACCCCGACTCGGACATGAGCTTCATGGTCCGGTAGACGGTGGCGTAGCCAACGGAAGATTGGCGCTTGCGGGCACTTTCCAGCAGCTCCGGCAACGTCATGTGCCCGCCGCTGGCGAAAAGGACCTCCGCTATGGCCTCGCGCTGCCGGGTGAACTTGAGCCCCCGAGACGCGAGGTACTCCCGGAAGCGCCCCATCTCTTCCTCGGCCACCGCCCCTCCGCCATCCCGTGCTCGCGTAAGCACGCCCGGGACCAAGTCCAGCGCGACCGAGACGACCGCGCGAACCGTCTCAGCCCTCGAGGGCTTCGACGAGCTGGATGACGGCCATCGGGGCGTTGTCGCCCGGCCGGCGGCCGGCCTTGACGACCCGGGTGTAGCCGCCGTTGCGGTTCGCAAACCGGGGAGCGTACTCCTCGAACAGGCGCTTGATCGCCGTGTCGTCGTTGACCCACAGCTTGGCGCGGCGGATCGCGTTCACGCGGTCCGCGCGGGCGGCCACGAGCGCGGCGCCCTCGAGCCCGTCGAGCGACGGCGCCGACTTCGCGATGGTGATCACGGGGTCCGCGAAGCGGCGGAGCTCCTTGGCGCGCATCTCGGTGGTCTTGATCGTGCCGTGGAGCATGAGCGACGAGACCATGTTGCGGAACATGGCCTTGCGCTGCGAGCTGTCCATATCGAAGCGACGACCCGTCTTACGATGACGCATAACGATTCTCCAGGCGGGGTCGACGATCCCCGGACGCGGGCCGCCCGTGGGCGGCCGGAAGGACTATGGGCCCCGCTGGCGGGGCTGAAACTCGGGACCTGAGGTTATCCCCGGACCCGGCACCCCGCCAGCGGCGAGGCTCATGTGGCCGATCGCCGCAGACGGCGGCCGGCTGGATCACCGCGGCGCGGCGATCAGGTACCGATGCGATGCTTCGGGAAGTTGTGCAGCTTCAGACCGAGACTGAGGCCGAGATCCTGGAGGACCTCCTT
>CAMCWU010000200.1 GCA_945882675.1 Klebsiella pneumoniae
TCGGCGGATCGACGTACCACTTCTGCGACGCTGCCCTCTCCCGCACCGCCGCACAGTCGGACTGTGACGACCAGCCGAACACGAACCTGGTCGAGATCGACGACGCGACGGAGAACAACTTCGTCACGGAGGAGGCCGATCGCGTCAACGACGCCGACTGGTGGTGGATCGGCATCAACGACCTGGTGACCGAGGGAACGTTCCGCTGGGTGGACGGTTCTGCGCCGCTCTTCACGAAGTGGGAGCCCGGTCAGCCGAACAACAACAACGGCACCCAGGACTGCACCGTCTTCAACGACGCCACGGTGGACGCGCTCGACGCCAGCTGGAACGACCAGGAGTGCACGGACACGGGCTTCTACGTTTGCGAGGTGAATTGCGAGGCCTACGACTGGTACGCCGACCTCGACAGCGACGGCTGGGGCGACTTGCTGGACACCCTGAGCGCCTGCGCCCAGCCGGCCGGGTACGTGCTCAACAGCGGCGACTGCGACGATTCGGACACCGCAACCCACCCGAGCGCCGGGGACACGCCGGCAGACGGCGACGACCAGGACTGCAGCGGCGCGGACACCTGCTACGTGGACGCGGACGGCGACGGCTACGGCTCCGCCGCGCTCGCGGCAGACACGACTTCTGGCTGTACCGGCCCCTTCGAAGCCGACAATGCGGACGACTGCAACGACGGCGACTCGGATGTCAACCCGGGGGCGGTGGAGGCCGTAGGCGACGGAGACCTCGACTGCGACGACGCGATCCCCTGCTGGTTCGACGAGGACCGCGACGGCGCGGGTGGTGCGCTCCTGGCGTACAGCGCCGACGGGGACTGCAACGACCCGTACGAGGCCATCGACGGCGACGACTGCGACGACACCGACCCCAGCGTAGCCCCGGGTGAGGCCGAGATCGTCGGGGACCAGATCGACCAGGACTGTGACGGCGCGGACCTGTGCTGGGTCGACACGGACGGAGATGGCTTCGGGAGCGGACTCACGGTCAGCGACCCCGACCTCGACTGCGCGACGGGCGTCGCGCGGACGGACGTCCCTGGCGACTGCGACGACGCGAAGGTCGCCGTCAACCCCTCCGCTGTCGAGATCGCGGCGGACGGAGTGGATCAGAACTGCGACACGGACGAGCTGTGCTACCGGGACATGGACCTCGACGGCCAGGCGCCCGTCGGCGCCGCAACGCTGGTGAGCGGGGACCTCGACTGCGCGGATCCCGGCGAAGCATCCGCGCTCACGGACTGTGACGACAGCAACCCCGCCCGGTTCCTCGGGGCGCCGGAGGCGATCGGCGACGGCATCGACCAGGACTGCGACCTCGTCGACAGCTGCTTCCAAGACACCGACCTGGACGGCTTCGGGAACGCCGCGGTGACCGTGGACGACACCGACCTGCTGTGCGAGAACGGTGGACCGCGCTCGTCGAACGCCGGGGACTGCGCGGACACGAACGCGGCGGTGAACCCCGGCGCCGCGGAGATCGCGGGCGATGGCGTCGACCAGGACTGCACCGCGACGGAGCTGTGCTTCACGGACGCGGACGGCGACGGGTCGGCGGGCAGAGGCACGGCCATCAGCCTCGACACGGACTGCTCCGATCCCGGCGAATTCGCGACCCCGACCGACTGCGACGACACGAAGGCGACCGTGGAGCCCGGCGCGCCGGAGGTCGTGGGCGACGGCGTCGACCAGGACTGCGACGCCGTGGACTCGTGCTTCGTAGATGTGGACCTCGACACCTGGGGTACCAGCGTCGTCGTGGACGACACGGATCTGCTGTGCACCAACGGCGGGCCGCGCACCAACCGCTCCGGCGACTGCGCCGACCTGGACGCGACCGTCCACCCCACCGCGGTCGAGGGCGTCGCGGACGCCACGGACCAGGATTGTGACGGATCGGAGCTGTGCTACGAGGATCTGGACAGCGACGGCTTCGGCACGGACGAGACCGCCACGAGCGCGGATCTCGACTGCACCGCGCCCGGCGTGTCGTTCCTCGACACCGACTGCAACGACGCTTCCGCCGCGATCAACCCGGACGCCGCCGAGATCCAGGACAGCCTCGACAACAACTGCGACGGCGAGATCGACATCTGCTTCGCCGACCTCGACAACGACGGCTACGGCGACGACCAGAACACGCTGGCATGCAGCGATCCGGCGTCTGTAGCGGATCCTAGCGACTGCGACGACACCGACGCCGCCATCAACGTCGCGGCCACGGAGATCGTGGGCAACGACGTGGACGAGGACTGCACGGACGCGATCGCGTGCTTCGCGGACACCGACAGCGACGGCTTCGGGGACGCCGCGGACCCGGGCCAGGAGGCCCCGGGCCAGGTCACCTGCGACGACGCCGCCGGATTGTGGGCGGATGACGCCGATGACTGCGATGACGGCGACGCCAAGATCACACCCCTCACGCCCGAGACCCCGCAGGATGGCATCGACCAGGACTGCGACGGCGCGGACGGCTGCTGGCTCGACTCGGACGGGGACGCGTTCGGCGACGACCTCACCGTCGTCTCGTGCGACGACCCGGCTTCGACCACCGTTCCTGGCGACTGCGACGACACCGACGGGGCCGTGAGCCCGGTGGGCACCGAGACCGTCGGCGACGACCGCGACGACGACTGCAACGGCCAGCTCGACTGCTGGACGGACGCCGACTCCGATGGGTTCGGGGGCATGACGGGCGTGGTGGTGACCGTGCCGGGCGGGACCTGCGACCAGCCGGACCTGCTGGCGGCCGACGACGAGCTCGACTGCGACGACGCCTCCGCCGCAATCTCGCCGGACGCGCCGGAGATTTCCGGTGACGGCATCGACAACGACTGCGACCTGCTCGTGGACGAGGACGACATCGACACCGGGCCGATCGACACCGGGCCGATCGACACCGACATCGACACCGACACCGACACCGACACCGACCCGGGCGGCGACCTGCCGAGCACGGACGACCGCCCGATCCCCGGAGAGGACGGCGTCGAGGGCCAGGGCGAGGGCTGCGACTGCGACGCCGGCGCGCCCGGAGCGGGCTGGATCGGCCTGCTGGGCCTGGTCGGACTCATTCGCCGGCGGAGGAACGCATGATCGAGAAGGGAGAGAAGCTTCAGGACTTCACGCTCACGGACGACCGCGGCCAGGCCGTGCGTTGGGCCGATCTGCGCGGGAAGCCGGTGGTCCTCTTCGCCTATCCGCGAGCGGATACGCCGGGATGCACGAAGGAGGCGTGTGCCTTCCGCGATCTGCAGGGCGACTTCGCGAGCAAGGGCGTGGCGGTCTACGGCATCTCGGCCGACAAGCCGGCGGCCCAGGCGCGCTTCCGCGACAAGTACCAGCTCGGCATCCCGCTGCTCTCGGATCCGGACCGCCAGATCCTCACGATCCTCGGAGCGTACGGGAAGAAGATGATGTACGGTAAGGAGGTGCAGGGGATCATCCGGTCCACCTGGGCCTTCGATCGCGACGGCGCCGTCGCCCAGGTCTGGCGCAACGTCAAGGTGGACGGCCACGCGGACAAGGTGCTCGCCGAGATCGCCTCCCTCTTCCCGAGCCAGGATCCCGTCTGATGCTACTCTTCGCGCTCGTCCAACTCGCATTCGGGGCCAGCGTCGTCGTGGAGAGCGCCGCCAGCCCACGGTACGCGGCGTGGGACGAGTCCGAGGCCCTGTTCGACGAGTCGATCCGGCGCTACGACATCGAGCTCTCTCCGCAATCGGAGCAGAAGCTGCGGGACGACCCGTACGAGTGGGTCCCGGGCGCGCTCGTGGTGGACGGCATGCGCTTCGAGCCGGTCGGAGTCCGCATCAAGGGGCAGAACAGCTTCCAGCCGTACGACGAGAAGCCGTCGCTCAAGGTCAAGCTCGACCACTACGTGCCGGGTGTCCGGCTCCGCGGGCTCGAGGAGCTGACCTTCCAGAATATGGACAACGACTCCACGCTCATGCACGAGCGGGTCGCGTACCGGTTCTTCCGGGACGCGGGCTTCGCGGCTGCACGCGCAGCCCACGCCGAGATCTGGATCAACAGCGAGTACCGCGGCCTGTACACCCACGTGGAGAACGTGGACGAGAAGCTGCTCGCCCAGTACTTCACCGACCCGACCGGCACGCTGTTCGAGCTGTGGGACGTCGAGTTCACCGACTACTACATCCCGTTCTTCCAGCTCGAGGAGGGCCTGGACGACCGCACCGCGCTCCAGGGGGTGGCGGACGCCCTCGAGCTCCGCGGGCCCGCTGTCATGGCGACGGCCGACCTGCACACTGACGTGGACCAGTTCGCGCGGTACGTGGCGGCGTGCGCCGTCGTCGGCCAGTTCGACAGCTACCCGTGGCGGTCGCCCTCGGACGACACGCACCTGTACGTCGACCCGCTCGACGGGCGGATCCGGTGGATGCCCCACGGCATCGACGAGACGTTCTACAGCCCGGAGTCGGGGATCACCACCCCGTCCGGACTCATGGCTGCGGCGTGCATGGACGATCCCACGTGCGCCCAGAGCTACGTCGACCAGATCTGGGAGCTGCAGGCCCTGGCAGAGGACCGCCAGCTCCTCGACTACGCCGTGCGGGTGCGTCGCCAGACCCAGCCGTACATCGCCATCGATCCCTTCAAGTCGTACAGCGATGCGGACGTCGCCGCGAGCCGCGACGCCATGCTGTCGTTCATCGCCAACCGCCGTACCCAGCTCGGCGCCCTGCTCGGTGACTTCCCGAACTGAGGGGGAGGGCGCGCGGGCTTCGACCGCGTTACGGGCCGCCCCGGAGGACCACACGTGCCGCTGCCGATGCCCCCCATGCACGACTACAACTTCGTCGTCCAGGGCGTGAACCTTCGCGCCCGCGTATCCCGCGCGTCGGAGGACTCCCCGGTCGTCCTGCTCCTGCACGGGTTTCCGGAGACGGGGTACGCGTGGCGGAACCAGGTCCTGCCGCTCCACGACGCCGGCTGGCGCGTGGTCACGGTGGACCAGCGTGGCTTCGGGCAGTCGGGCAAGCCGAAGGGGAAGGACGCCTACCGCCTCGATCTCCTCGCGGGCGACGCCATGGGGATCTTCGACGCGCTCGGCGTGAAGCGCGGCGCCATCGTCGGGCACGACATCGGCGCGATCGCGGCGTGGCGGGCGGCGATCGAGTTCCCGGACCGGGTCTCGCACCTGGTCGCCATCTCGGGCCCGCACCCGTCGGCCGGCAAGCTCAGCGCCGCCGGCCTCCCCCTGGCGTGGATGCGGCTGTTCCCGGTGTTGCACGAAGCGAACCTCGGCTTCATGAACTTCCGCACCCTCGCGGCCTGCCTGACCAACAACACGAAGCCCGGCACGATCACGGAGGGCGACCTCGTCCACTACCGGGAAGCGTGGTACCGCGAAGGCGCCGTTCCGGCCATGCTCGCGTACTTCTCGGCGCCGGCTCCGAGCGCGCTCCAGGGCGAGCGCCCGCGGTGCCCCACGACCATCATCTGGGGCGACAAGGACTCCTGGTACCCGGTCAGCCAGGCAGAGGCCTCCGCTCGCGCCACCGGCGGCGACGTGCGCCTGGTCCGGCTCCCGACCGGCCATTACCCCCACCTCGACGCCCCGGTGGAGGTGACGAGCGCCATCCTCGACCTCCTCGGGCGGCAGGAAAAGCACCGCGAGTGGCGTCCGCCGCAGTGGTGAGTGACCCCGTCATCCGGGCGTTGGAAGCCGAGCTGACCCGTGCGCGCGCCGCCCTCGGCAACGGCGACGAGAGCCCGTACTTCCTCGCGGCCCAGGTCCTGGATCACGCGAACCTGGAGTGGCTCGCGGACCACGGCGCCCTGCACGCGCCGCGCCACGACCGCGGCCGCAGCGTGGACGTGGACGCGCGACTCGGCAGCCCGGAGCGCGACAGCAGCCACCCGCTGCGGCACGAGCGGACCCCGCCGTGCGGCCGCGAGATCTGCCTCGTGGACGACGAAGGCGAGCTCCGCCGCGGCATCTGGCGCGAGATCGACGACGCCGTCCGCCGCGCACGCGAGCGCCGCGCCAAGGTGGAGGCGAGCCGGAGCCGCCTGTCCGGCCCGGATCTCGGCCCCACGCCGCCGGTGCGGGCGTTGGAGCCCCGTATCCGACTTTGGGAGGGCGACGACACGCTCGCGCCCGAGATCGCCGGCACGGACGGCCTGGGCGAGCGCCTGCGCGCCGCGTCGGCCCGCCTCTCCGCGCCGAAGTGGGTGGTGGACGCCGGGATGGCGCTGTACGGCGTCGCCGAGACCCGCTGGTTCGCGTCGACGGAGGGCGCCGCGATCCGCTGGTCGCGCGTCGAGTGGCAGCTTCACGCGCGGATCGAAGCCGTGGGGTCGGACGGCACGGCGCTCCGCCGAGATCGGAGCTGGTACGCCCGCTCTCCGGAGGGCCTGCCAGACACTGCCGTGCTCCTGGCCGCGTGCGACGAGCTGACGGCGGAGATCGACGTGCTCCGGGACGCGCCCGAGCAGCCGGCGTACACAGGCCCCGTCCTCCTCGCGGATCGGGCGGCGGCCGTCTTCTTTCACGAGGTCCTGGGGCACCGCATCGAGAGCCACCGGCACCGCACGGACGAAGACGCACGGACGCTCGCGACCCGCATCGGAACGGCGATCCTCCCGTCGTTCCTCTCGATCGAGGATGATCCCACCCGGCCCGCGTTTGGCGCCCGGATCCTTCGCGGCTGCTACCCGTTCGACGACCAGGGCGTGCCGAGCCGGCCGGCGCCCATCGTGGAGAACGGCGTCCTCGTCGGCTTCCTCCACAGCCGCGCGGCCGAGATCCCGAACGGCCACGGCCGCGCAGAGCCGGGGATGTCCCCGGTCTCCCGGCAGGGCAACCTCATCATCACCGCGGACCGGCCCGTGGACGCCGCCGCGCTGCGGGCCGCGCTCGTCGACGCCGCGCGGGAGCAGGGGCTCGACCACGCGCTCGCCATCGACGACCTCGAGGGCGGCTTCACCTGGACCGACCGCGAGAACCCGAACATCTTCCAGCTCGACGTCACGCGCGCCCGCCGGGTGTTCGTGGACGGCCGCCCGGACGAGGTCGTGCGGAGCCTGTGCCTCAACGGCACGCCGCTTGAGGCCCTCGCGCGCATCACGCTCGCCGGCCCGTGCCACGAGCCGTTCAACGGCACGTGTGGCGCCGAGAGCGGCTCGGTGCCCGTGGCGGCGGTGTGCCCGGCGCTCCTGCTCTCGCGGATGGAGACGCAGCCGGCGCGGTGGGACCATGGCCTCGAGGAGGACCGGCCCATCCAGGAGGCGATCCCGGCTCCTGCGGTCACGGAGCTC
>CAMCWU010000201.1 GCA_945882675.1 Klebsiella pneumoniae
CACCACGACGGCGATCAACCAATTCGAAGCTCCATCCCGGCACTTGTGAGTGCCCCCGCCGCGACCTCCGGTGCTGCAGCGCGCGCGGGCCGCCGGGAGATGTACACCAGCATGCAGTTCACACCACGCGCACCGAGATCACCAGGATCGAGCGTCCCGATGCGAGCGCAGGTCGCACGAGCCCGGCGTCGTGCTCGTGGTGCGCGGCGTGTGAACCGCCCCGTGGCGGACGCCGCGCGAGGCGGACCGAGGGGCGCCGCCGGTGAGGCGGCGGTCGGCGACCGGCCGGCCACCCGGCGGCTCGGGATCGCGAGCCGGACCGGGAGCCGACGGAGGGCCCCGTGCCCGACCCCCGAGGGAGGCCGACGGCCGCAGGCCGGCGCGCCCAGGAGATCGGCTTGCGAGCGGGTGTGTAGCCGGGACGACGCGCCCCCCGGCACGCCGACCCGGCCCGTGCCCGCCCGCTGTTACCGGAGCCGCGCCGCCGAGAGCGCTGCTACCGGCCGGGCCGCGGCGATCCGCACCAGCGCCCGCCGCGAGTCCCCTGCGCCCCGCAAGACGCCCACGCTGGCCGCCACGCTGTCCACCCCCAGGCGGCCCACGGCGGACCACGCGAGCGCCGAATCCTCCGCTTCCGCCGTGCGCCACGGCAAGACCAGGAGACCGATCGCGCTGACGCCGGAGACGGCGAGGACCGCGGACAGGGTCAGGATCAGGTCGGACATGGACGCTCCAGAGTGGGGAGGATACCCGTTCAGTATACTGTCGCTCTGTTCAGGGCGTCAAGTGTTCAACGCGGGTCGGGTCGCCCGCGCTGCTGAAACACCATCACCCGTGGGTGGGCCAAAAAATGTCCGCCACCGATCTTCTGCGTTAGGAGCATGCCGCGGTGAGGACATGGAGCTGAACAAGGGCCAGAAGCTGGTGAAGATGCTCGAGCTGATGACCCGGCGCGGCGGCGTGCGGGCGCAGGAGCTCATCGAGCGGTTCGAGCTAGATGCGCGCTCCCTTCGCCGATATCTGGCGGATCTGCGGGAGCTCGACCTGCCGATCCGGGATGAAGGCAGGTCAGACGATCGTCTGATCTCGATCGACCCGGTGTGGCGGCGCACGGGCGTGCAGCTCTCGCTGGCAGAAGTGCTGTCGCTGCACTTCGGCCGGACGCTGTTCAACTTCCTGGAAGGCACGTCCTTCGCCCAGGACATCGAAGGCGCGCTCGAGCTGCTGGAGCCCGCGATCTCGCGCGCGCACCGCGATCTCGCGCGGCAGCTCGACACGAAGTTCCTCGCGGTCGCAGAGCCGGCCAAGGACTACCGCGGCCAGGCGTCGGAGGTCCTGGACGAAGCCGTGACGGCCCTGGTGTACAACAACCCTCTCGAAGCCCGTTATCGCAAGGCCAACGGTGTAGAGGGGCGGTACGTCCTGCACCCGTACACGCTCGCCACGTACCGCCAGGGCCTGTACCTGCTCGCGCACGACGTGGACGCCGGGTCGGTCAAGACGTTCGCCGTGGAGCGGTTCGTGGACGTGGTCCGGCGCCGCCAGGAGCACTTCCAGCTCCCAGCCGGCTGGAAGCCGGGGCTCTACCTGCAGGACGCGTTCGGGATCATCTCGGGGGTGCCAGAGGAGCTGGCGGTCGCGTTCACGGAGGGCGTCGCGGCGTATATTCGTGAGCGAACCTGGCATCCCACGCAGTCGTTCCGCACCCTGCCGGACGGACGGCTCGAGCTGCGCATGCAGGTCGCGATCTCGGTAGAGGTCCAGACGTGGATCCAGGGCTTCGGGCGGGACGCAGAGGTCATGGCGCCACGCGCGCTGCGCGACCGGGTCGCCAGCTCGTTGCGCGCCGCGCTCGCCCAGTACGAGGGGGACGCGCGTGAGGAGAGCGCTCCCGCCCGGCTCCGCGCCACATGAGAGAGTCGCGCACCTGGCCCGGCGCCGTGCGGGCCGGGGATCCTGTTGTCCGGGAGCCGATCCAGGACCTGTGCCTGCCGCCGGATCTCGGGTGGGCGGACTTCGTGGCCACGGGCGGGACCCTGGATGCGGACACGTACACGGAGGAGGCGACGGCGCTCGTAGCGGACCTGGGCCGCGCGTATCGCGGTGAGCCCGCTCCGGAGCTCCGCTCTCGGGCGGAGCGCCTGCTCGCGTGGGGCCCGCTCCACTCCACCACGCACCACCCGCTCCCCACGGACACCCTGCCGGACGCCGAGCACCTGGCGCGGGTGGCGACGGATATGTGCCCGGACGCCTCTTCGGAAGCGCCGGACTGGATCTTCGGGCCGTGGGCAGACGGGATGGACGCGCGTGAGCCATCGCATCGGCTGGCGCTCACGACGGCGCTCGTGTGGCACGGCTTCACCGAGCGGGACGACGACGGGCAGACCACGTTCGACCGCTGGTCGCGCACGAAGGAGGTGCCGCCGCCCCGCGAGCGCGCCCGGATGCGCGCGGTGGCCCAGGCGCCCGTGGGGATCTGGGAGATCACGGCTCTCGGAGCCGATACTGTGGACGTGGTGGACCGCGTGGGGTTCGCGCCCGCGTGGGTGCCGGCCGGTCCGATCCGGTACGACCCGCCCGGTGGCGTGGCCGGCGGGCCGCGCGTCGGGGGTGCGCTCGTGGGGCGCGCCGTGAGGCTGCGTGAGGGGTGGGTGCTCACGTCGGCGTTCGCGGTGCCCGCCGTGCCGGACGCGCGGCGCGTGAGCGCATGGCTCACGCTGGAGGCGGTGGCGGGTCGGCTGTCGAAGCGGGCGCGCTGGCGAGAAGAGCTGCTCGCCCGGCGCGGCGCTGGTCTCGCGCGGGCGGTGCACGAGTGGATCTGGAGCGCACGTGACTGACGACAGGCACCCATATTCCCGTCCGGACCTCTACGATCTCGAGTACACGGACTATGCAGAGGACCTGGATCACTACCTCGCGATCGCGCGGGGCCGGCGGTCCGTGCTCGAGCTCGGGTGTGGTACGGGGCGGCTCACGATCCCGCTCGCGAAGACCGGCGCGTACGTCCACGGCGTCGATTTGTCCGCTCCGATGCTGGATGGCTTGCAGCGGAAGCTCCGCGCGCAGCCGGACTCGGTGCGCCTGCGGATCCGCACGGAGGTCGGGGACTTTCGCAAATTCGACCCTCCGGGACGGTATAATCTCGTGCTACTGCCGTTCAACGCGATCCACCACTGCACGTCGGCGGACGAGGTGCTGTCGACGCTGATGCGGGTGCGCAAGGCCCTGGCGCCCGGCGGTTTGTTCGGGATGGACGCCTATCTCCCGGACCCGACCCTCTACGCCCGCAACCCGGAGGGGCGGTACGAGGAGCGGACGTTCACCGACCCGCGGTCCGGCGAGACCCTCGTCTCGTGGGAGGAGGGCTGGTGGGACGACGAGCGCCGCATCCACAACGTGGTGTACATCTACGTGAAGCAGGCTTCCGGAGCCGAGGAGCGCGTGCACCTGCAGCTATACATGCGCGAGTTGGACGAGCTCGAGGACCTGATCGACCAGGCGGGGCTCGAGGTCGTGTCGGGCGCGAGCGACTTCCACGGGAGCCCGCTCCGATCCTCTTCTCTCAAGTGGGTCGGGCTGCTGCGGGCATCTTCTAGCGGGCGATGAGCCCCCGGACCGCCGCCACCATCGACTCAGTGGGCGAGCAGCCGTCCACGATCAGGTCGGCCATATGCCGGGACGGCTCGATGAACTGGTCGTGCATGGGCCGCACGGTGCGCTCGTACTGGTCCAGGACGGACTCCACGCTCCGGCCGCGCTCCGCCATGTCGCGGCGGATCCGACGGGCCAGTCGCACGTCTGCCGGCGCGTGCACGAACACCTTGAAGTCGAAGGCGTCGCGCAGAGCGGGCTCCGCGAGCACCAAGATCCCCTCCACGATGACGATCGGCCGCGGCTCCACCAGCTCCCACTCCGCCTCCGGCGCGCGCGTGTGGTGCGAGAAGTCGTAGACCGGCATGCGCGTCGGCAGGCCGGCCCGCAGCCGGCCGAGGTCCGCCACGAGCGTCTCGGTGTCGAGCGAGTCGGGATGATCGAAGTTGAACGCCTGGGTGTTCCCGTCCGGGACGCTCCGGTAGTAGCGGTCGTGGAACACGAGCAGGCACTCGGCCCCGAGCGCCCGCGCGAGCGCCAGCGACGTGGTGGACTTCCCCGACGCGGTCCCGCCCGCGATACCGACGAACAGCGCGTTCACTTCTTCCCTCCGTCGCGCATGGCGACCACGGTGGCGTCGAGCTGGCTCCCGACGCGGCAATCGAGCCACGGGGTGACAATCCGGCCGCGCACGATCGCGGTCTCGAGCAGGGTGCAGCGCTCCCGCGCCACCAGCGTACCGTCCACCAGGCCGGCGACGAGCGCCTGCGCGACCTCGATCTCGCCGGTGACGGAGCCGCTCGGGCCGATCTCGAGCAGGTCGGGGCCCGTGACCTTGCCGCGGAAGATGCCGTCGATGCGGACGCGGCCGTCGAACACGAGGTCCCCGTCCCAGGTCGCGCCGGCGCCCAGCAGCCCGGAGAGGCCGAGGGTCGTCACGCGTCTTCCCCGGTGCTGTCACGGAGGGTGGTGATCAGGCGCTCGAGGTGCTCCGCATCTGCATAATCGATGACGATACGGCCGCCGCCCGACTTCCGCGGCTGGATCGCGACGCTGGTGTGCAGCGCGTCCTCCAGCAGCTTCGTGGCGTAGTCCATGGTGCGCTCGCGCTTCTTGCGATCGGCCGTGAGCGTGGGTTGCACGCGGACCATGCTCGCGACGAGGCGCTCGGTCGCGCGCACCGACATCTCCTGCGTGATGACGCGCGCGAGGACGCGGCGGATCTCGTCCGGGTCGACCAGCGGGAGCAGCGCGCGGGCGTGCCCGGCGGTGATCTTCTGCTCCCGGACGGCATTCAGCACGAAGTCGGGGAGCTTGAGCAGGCGCACCGCGTTCGCGACCGTCGCGCGGTCCTTGCCGACGCGCTGGGCCACCTGGTCCTGCGTGTGGCCGAACTCGTCGATCAGGCGCTGGAAGCCGCGCGCGGACTCGATCGGGTCGAGGTCGGCGCGCTGGAGGTTCTCGACCAGCGCGAGCTCGAGTTGGAGCGAAGGCTCGTGCGCCTCCCGCAGGATGACCGGGACCTCCGTGAGGCCGGCGAGGGCGGAAGCGCGCAGGCGGCGCTCGCCGGCGATGAGGACGTACCGTCCCTCGAACCGCCGGACGACGAGCGGGTTGAGGATCCCGTACGCGCGGATCGAGTCGGCGAGCGACGTGAGATCGTCCATCGCGAACACGGCGCGCGGCTGGTGCGGATTCGGGACGATCTCGTCGAGCGGGACGGTGCGGAAGTCGCGCTCGGGCGTGCGGCCGCCGTCGCCAGTGAGGGCGTCGTCGGGGATCAGGCTAGCGAGACCGCGACCGAGGCCGCGCGAGGTTCGACCGATGCTCACGAGGCCTCCGTGGCGCGCACGACGGGCGCCTTGTAGCCGGGACGGCGCCGCCGGACCTCTTCCGCGAGGGCGAGATAAGCACGGGCGCCCGCGGACTTCGCGTCGTACTCGATGATGGAGCGGCCGTGGCTCGGGGCCTCTCCCAGCCGGACGTTGCGCGGGATGACGGTCGTGAAGACCTCTGCTCCGAAGAGCTGACGGGTCTGCGCCTCCACGTCGCGCGCGAGGTTGTTCCGCGCGTCGTGCATGGTGACGACGATGCCGCCCCGCTCGAGATCCGGGTTCAAGCTCTTCTTCACGGCGCTGATGGTCCGGAGGAGCTCGCCGAGGCCCTCCATCGCGTAGTACTCGGCCTGCAACGGGACGATCACGGCGTCAGCCGCCACGAGCGCGTTGACCGTGAGCAGGCTCAAGCTCGGCGGGCAGTCGATGATGATCCAGTCGTAGCGATCGCGCGCGCCGGAGAGGACCTTGCGGAGGCGCTTCTCGCGGCCCTCCGCGTCGATGAGCTCGACCTCAGCCGCCACCAGATCGCGCGTGGTCGGCACGAGCTGGAGGTTGTCCAGGTTGGTGGGCAACAGCACGGAGTCGAGGTCGCGGAACTCGAGGAGGACGTCGTAGATGCCCGCCGTGACCTCCGACCGGGGATGACCCAGGCCGGAGCTGGCGTTCCCCTGTGGATCGAGGTCCACCACGAGGGTCTTGTCCCCGAGCTGCGCGAGCGACGCAGCGAGGTTGATGGCGGTCGTGGTCTTGCCGACGCCGCCCTTCTGGTTCGAGATCGCGATGACGCGGGCCATGGAGTCCGTCCGTTGCGACTTCTAGCACGTCGATCCGCGCGGGCCACTGTTCCACGTGGAACAGCGCAGGTGGGACGTGTTCCACGTGGAACACATCGCGCGGCGGGGTACAGTGGGGGCATGTCCACCCTGTCCGAGGTCCATCGGGACCTGCTCGAGCGCTGGCGTCCGATCATGAACCTCGTGGGCCCGGGGCCGGTCGAGGAGCAGTTCGAGGACTGCCGGCGCGGCATCAAGGGCCTCGAGCCGACGGGCCGGTGGGCCGATCTGGGCTCGGGAGCCGGGTTCCCGGGGCTGGTGCTCGCGGCCCTCCACCCGACCCTGCGGGTGGATCTGGTGGACTCGCGGCGGAAGCGGTGCACGTTCCTGGAACGGGTAGTGCTCGATGCGGGGCGCGGGGACCAGGTCCGGGTGCTGTGCGAGCGGGTGGAGGACGTGCCGGCCGCGACGTACGACGGGATCACGGCGCGGGCGTTCGCGCCGCCGCCGGAGGTGCTGGTGCACGCGGAGCGGCTGCTGAAGCCCGGGGGCGTGGCGTTGCTGTTCCTGCAGCTCGACCAGGCGATCGTGCCGGGCTGGGACGTGGTGCGGGAGACGCGGTACCGGCTACCGGACGGGCGAGACCGGCGGACGTTGCTGGTGCGCAAGGCCGAGTGATTCATCACGACGCCGCTGCCCGCTGGCGCGTTCATCGGGGGCCGCGCGAGGGCCTCGTCGTCCTCTGGGTGCGAGTTCTGCGGCGCGGTGCGGGCAGAACTCGGAGGGTGAGCCCTCAGAGTGCGAGTTCTGCGGCGCGGTGGCCGCACAACTCGGAGGGTGAGCCCTCAGGGTGCGAGTTCCGCAGCGCGGTGCGGGCAGAACTCGGAGGGTGAGCCCTCAGGGTGCGGGTTCTGCGGCGCGGTGCGGGCAGAACTCGGAGGGTGACAGGTCAGGGTGCGAGTTCTGCGGTGCGGTGCGGGCAGAACTCGGAGGGTGACGGGTCAGGGTGCGAGTTCTGCGACGCGGTGCGGGCACAGCTCGGAGGGTGACAGGTCAGGGTGCGGGTTCGGCGACGGCGACGGCGACG
>CAMCWU010000202.1 GCA_945882675.1 Klebsiella pneumoniae
CGAGAACGAGAACGAGAACGAGAACGAGAACGAGAACGAGAACGAGAACGAGAACGAGAACGAGCAGGGCGAAGGCGCCGCCGAGGGTGCCGGAGCGGGCGCCATGGCATCGGACGGGATGGACGAGCTGATCCGCAAGCTCGGGGCGGGCGCCCAGGGCCTGGAGGAGGTCGCGCGGCGCCTCGGCGACGACGAGGCCGGCGCCATCGGGGAGGCCGCGGACGCCGCCACGGAGGGCGCGGTCGCGTCGGACAAGCTCGCGCGGACGCTCGAGCAGCTCGTCCCCGGGATCGGCTGGTCCGTGGCGCCGGGCGCGCTCGAGAACGCGCTGCTCGACCCGCTCGTGGCGCTCTCCGGGCTGCTCGAGCGGCTCCCCGAGCTCAAGAAGCTCGCCGACCAGCTCGGCCGCCTGGAAGAGGCGTCGCGGCGGAAAGGTCGGGGAACCGGCGGTCGCGAGGAGGTTGTCGGCGTGCACATCGGCGGGGACGTGACGAACGCGCTGCCGAGCGAGCTCGCGCTCCTGGGCGACCCCGACACCGAGGACCTGTTCTACGAGCGGTATCTGGAGCGCCGCCTCGTGAGCCTCGAGCTGACGGGGCGCGGCGACGAGGGCGCGTCCGAGGGCGACGAGCGCGGGCCCGTCATCGCGTGCATCGACACCAGCTCGTCGATGGGCGGCGCGCCGGAGATGGCCGCGAAGGCGCTGGTCCTCGCGATCTGCCGCAAGGTGGTGCCGCAGGGCCGGCTCGTGCACCTCATCCTGTTCGGCGGGTTCGGCGAGCGGACGGAGATCCGCCTCCGCCGCGGGATCGGCGGCCTCGAAGGCCTGTTGCAGTTCCTCCAGGCCGGGTTCCGCTCGGGCACCGATTTCGACGGCCCGCTGCTCCGCGCCATCGATCTGCTCGACGAGCAGGGGCTGCAGACCGCCGACATCCTCGTGGTCACGGACGGGCTGTGCCGCGCTGAACCGAACGTGGTGCACCGGGTCAACGGCGCGAAGGTGGGCCGCGGCCTGCGCGTCTGGTCCGTGGTCCTCGGCCAGGCGAACACGGGGGGCGTCGATCCGTTCTCCGATCGGGTGTTCCGCTTCGATCCGGAGGATCCGTCGGGATCGGTCTCCGTCGTGGACGGCCTGGGCCAGCTGCGCCCGCGCCCCGATCGCGGGTCGATGTAAGATGCCGGCGGCGCGCACGTTGGACGGTCGGGTGGACGAGGCAGCGACATCGCCATCCCCATCAGGGGCAGGCAGCGACCTCGCCCCGCTCACAGAGGAGCGCGCCGTGATCGCACGCCTGCAGGCCGGAGACCGCTCCGCCGTCGCCGAACTGTACGGCTGGTACGGGAATATGTTGTTCAAGCAGGTGATCCTGCCGCGCCTGCCCGTGCAGGATCTGGCCGAGGACGTGCTGGGGATTACGTTCAAGACGGCCCTCGAGAAGATCCACACCTTCCGCGACGAGGATCGGAGCATCTTCTTCTGGCTCCGCCGAATCGCGGTCAACCGGGCGATCGATGTCTACCGCCGCTACCGCCGGGATCACGAGCTGTCGGACGCCATCGCGGCAGAGGGCGAAGAGCTTCACCAGCCCACCGCCCAGCCCGACCGCGGCCTCGAGCTCGACGACACGCGGCGGGAGGTCGGCATCTCGCTGTCGCGCATGAACGAGCGGTACGCCACCGCGCTCCGCATGCGGCTCCTCGAGGAGAAGAGCCGGGAGGAATGCGCGCAAATCCTGGGGGTTACGGTAGGGAACTTCGACGTCATCCTCCATCGGGCCGCGAAGGCGTTCCGTACGGTGTATCCGCCATGAACGAGGAGAAGCAGGCAGAGCGCCTCGCGCGCTGGCTCGACTCCCCGGAGTCGGAGGACCTCCACGACCTCGACCTCGACGACGACGTCATCGAGTCGCTCACGGCGCTGCGCCCGGACCTCGCGCCCGGGCCGCGGCTGACGGCGGACGACATCCTCGCGTCGCTGACGGAGGGGCCGCTCGCCGAGCGGCAACGCTCGCTCGTGACCGGCCCGGTCGGCACGCCAGAGCCCGCGAACCGGCCAATGACGCGTCGGTGGTGGTCGGCCGCTGGCGGGGCCGGTGGGATCGGGCTCGCCCTCGCGGCGGCAGCCGCGCTGCTCGTGGTGGTGCGCGCGGATCTCGCGCCCCCCGCGCCGGACGCGTCCGCGACCCTGCAGGAGGCCGCGGCGCCCATGGAGCGCTCGCGGAAGGGCGACGCGATCGTCCCGGAGCAAGAGGGGACCAACATCGCGGGGCCCGCCGTCGCGGTGACCGCCGGTCCGCCGGAGCTCAAGCAGGCGCCGGTCGCGCGCGTGGCGAGCGGGGCCGCCGCTCCGGAGCGCTCCGACAAGCTGGCCTCTCCCGTGGAGCCGTTGCCGCCCGCCACGATCGGCAGGTCGTCACCGGTCCTCGACGACGCCGTCCCGGATGAGTTCACGGCGGATGCCGTGGCGGACGCCGACGTAAACGAGCTCGAGCAGACGGACCTTGCCGCCGCAAAGGACGAGGAAGCGAGCTACAAAGAGCAGAATTCGGAGGCGAATGCTCCATCGGCGCCCCCCGCGGGCGCCAGCGGGTACGGCGGCCTCCCGCCCGACGACACCCGCGAAGAGTCCATGCGCAAGTCCGCCGCCGCGAAGCCGAAGAAGAGCAGCGCGCCCCAGGGCTCCTTCGACCGCGCGCAGGAGCCGTCCGCGGAGTATGCCGGGCCGGCCCAGGTGGCGCCGCCACCGTCCACCCCGCCCGCGGCCCCTGCCGACGGGTGGTCATCAGGGCTCGACGGCCAGACGCTCGCCCGCTTCGAAGCTGCGCGATCCAGCGCCGCGTCCTTCGCGGCCGGAGGGGACCCCGCCCGCGCCGCGACCGTCCTCGCGGCCGTGGTCGGGCCGCCCGCGCGCGCCGGTCAGCACCACGCCGCCATCGCCGCCCGGTACTGGATCCAGGCCGGAGCGCCCGATCGGGCCGCTGCGGTCGTCCGCCAGGGCCTCGCGCTGTCGAGCGAAGAGACGCCGGAGCGCCGCGCCCTCGTCGCATTGCTCCAGGCGATCGAGCCTGCAGCGAGATAGGCTCCCCGCGCGGAGGTGCGCGATGCGGCGGTTCCTGTTCCTGGGCGGGCTCGTGGGGTGCGCGAGCGATCAGGAGATCCAGAGCGCCGCGGACGCCCCGCCCGTGCTGCCACACGCGTACAGCGGGGAGACGCGGGTCCAGGTGGACACGTACCGGCAGGTCACCAAGCCGCAGGTCGACGTGCTCTGGGTCGTGGACAACTCGAGCTCCATGGGCACCGAGCAGGACGCGATCACCCAGAACTTCCCGGTCTTCATGGAGTTCTTCCTCGGATCGAGCCTGGACTACCATATCGGAGTCATCTCGACGGATATGCTGGACCCGGCGCAGTCCGGCCGCCTGATCGAGGCCTCGGGCGTGCGCTGGATCGACGAGGCCACGCCGAACCCGACCGACACCTTCGCGTCCATGGCGGGCCTCGGCACCGGCGGCTCGCATTCGGAAGAGGGGATCCTCGCCACCTACGCCGCCTTCGAGCTGGAGCAGAGCTGGAACGACGGCTTCTTCCGGGAAGGCAGCGCCCTCCAGATCATCGTCGTCTCGGACGAGCAGGACCAGTCGCCGGACCAGCCCGTCACGAACGACGAGTTCATCGCGTACCTCGCCGGTCTCCGGGCCGACCCGGAGATGATCACCTTCTCCTCGATCGTCAGCCCGCTCGCTCCCGAGTTCCCGTGCGACGGCGCGAGCACCAGCGGCAGCCGGTACCTCCGCGTCACGGACGCCATCGGCGGCGTGAAGTGGTCGGTCTGCGACCACGACTGGGTCCAGGTCCTCGAGCTCCTCGGACTGCAATCGGTGGGCCTCAAGCGCGAGTACTTCCTGTCCGAGCGGCCGGTGGACGGCACGGTGGAGGTCGCGGTCGTCGACGCCGCGGGCACCGAGTTCGAGTTCGCGGAGGTCGATCCGGTTGCCGGAACCGGGGACTGGGTCTGGTCGGACCCGCGGAACAGCGTCACATTCCTCGACTTCGTCCCGCAGGAAGGCGCGAGCGTCCGCATCACGTACGACGTCCTCTCGGCGATCGAGCGCGACTGATGGCCTTGAACCCCGCCCTCGCCCGGGCTCTCTCCGCAGCGCTCGGGGGCCCCGAAGTCCGTGACCGCGCCGATCGCCTGCACTACGCAGACGCCGGCCACGGCTACGACCGCTTCGGCATGCACCCCGATTACGTTGCTTTCGGCGACTCCATCGCCGGTCCGCTCTACGACCGGTACTTCCGCGTGATCAGCCACGGCGCCGAGAACATCCCGAAGACGGGTGCGGCCGTCATCGCCGCCAACCACAGCGGCACGATCCCCATAGACGGCGCCATGCTGTTCATGGACATCTACCGCAACACCGACCCGCCGCGGGCGCCGCGTACCGTCGCCGACTACTTCGTCTCGACATTGCCGGTCCTCTCCACCTTGTTCGCCCGGTGCGGCGTCGTGAGCGGGAGCCGCGGGAACGCGCGCTCGCTGCTCGAAGGCGGAGAGCTGCTGTGCATCTTCCCGGAGGGCGTGCCCGGCATCGGAAAACCCTTCTCGGAGCGGTACAAGCTGCAGGATTGGCGTCAGGGCCACTGCGAGCTCGCCATCCGCTACCGCGCGCCGGTCGTGCCCGTCGCCATCATCGGCGCGGAGGAGCAGATGCCCCAGCTCGCGCGCATCCCGCTCCCGGGCCCAATCCCGTACCTCCCGATCCCAGCCACCCTCCTCCCCTTGCCCGTGCGCTACCACATCTGGTACGGCGAGCCGATCCGCGTCGATCAGGACTACACCGTGGAAGACGCCGACGACCCGGAGAAGGTGCGCGAAGCCGCCGCGCGGGTGAAGGCCGCCGTCCAGGCCCTCGTCAACAAGGGATTACAAGAACGAAAGGGCATCTTCCGATGATCTCGGTCTGCGTCACCGGCGCCAACACCGCCATCGGCGAGCGCTTGATCCGGTCCCTGCTCGCGGACACGCGGGTCCGCCACGTCCTCGCCGTCGACCACGCGCCGATCGAGCGCGCCCTGCCATTCTCGGGGAACCGCCTGACCTACAAGTCGGTGGACCTCACGAAGTCGCGCCAGGTGCACGAGCTCCTGTTCGGCCCGGCCCGCGACCTCGGCGTGGAGGTCGTGATGCACCTCTCGCAGGCGCGCAGCGCGCACGCGGTCGGCAGTCGCGTACACGCGCGAAACGTGGAAGCACTGCGCTCCATCCTCGATCTCTCCGGTCGGCATCCGACCATCCGCCGCGTCGTCGTCAACTCGTTCGGCGTCGTCTACAAGGTCGGCCTCGACCTGCCCATGCTCGTGACGGAGGACCACCCCCTCGACCTGTCGCCCGGCGCGCCGCAGTACGTCCGCGACCGGGTAGAGGCGGACCTCACCGCGTGCGCGAGAATGGGGCTCTCCGACTGCGAGATCGTCGTGCTGCGCTGCGCGGAGGCCCTCGGCCCCGGCACGGGCAGCCAGCTCTTCGACTTTCTGGACGCGCCGGTGGGCTTCGCGCCGTTCGGCTTCGACCCCATGGTGAACGTGGCCACGATCGCCGACATCGTGCGGGCGCTCGAGCTCGCGACGCACGGCTCGGGGGAGGGCGTGTTCAACATCCCCGGCTTCGACACGCTCCCGCTGTCCGAGTGCGCGCGGCTGTGGGGGACGCCGCTCTGGGGGCTGCCGGGGCCCCTCATCCGGCGGGCGTACGCCATCCGTCACACGCTCACGGGCAGCGAGTTCAGCTACGGGCTGAACCGGAAGCGGATGCACTTCGGCCTGGTGCTCGACGGGACGCGGGCGAAGGACTTGCTCGGGTACGTCCCGAACCAGCCGGTTGACTGGCCGAACGGGCGGCGCGCGCACGTGGTTGACTGAGTCAAGTATATCGGGGTGTATCGCCCGGCGGATGGCTGCGCGCCCGGCGTGGCCGGACCTCCTCGCGGCGGTCGGGGTGGCGCTGCTCGTGTGGGCAGCGGCCACGGGCGACCCCCGCGAACTGGCGCGTGCGGTCGCGCGCGAGGGGTTCGTCTGGACGATTTCCCTCCTCTTCGTGGCGTTCTGGGCTCTCTCCGTCGTCGAAGCCCGCGCCCGGACCCGCGGGACGCCGTGGCAGTGGGCGCTGGTGCCGCTCGGAGTGTTCCTGGCGCTGGAGAGCCGGGATAGTTGACGGAGTCAACGATTTGGAGGGCTCGAACCCGGGCTGAGGTGGCAGGGCTCCGGTCCGTGCGCTCGTGAAGGGGAGTTCGGGGGCTGGTTCTGGTTCTGGTTCTGGTTCTGGTTCTGGTTCTGGTTCTGGTTCTGGTTCTGGGTCTGGTTCTGGTTCTGGTCAGTCGTCCATGCGGGTGGGCTGTGCCTGATTGTCCGCCGCGAACATGGCCCTCGACAGCACGCCACACGTGGCGCGGACGAGCGCCCACTCGCCGGTGGCCAGCCAGCCCCCGTCGTTCCAGAGGCCTCGTTCGTCGGCGATCGCGCTCAACGCGGCGACCTCTCCGATCACGGTGTCGAGGACGGCCAGCTCGTGCGCGTCCAGGTGCTGGCGGTGGCCGTCGAGGTCGGTGCACCAGTCCCATTCCCCGAGCGCGTCCTCCGCGCTGGATTCCGACCACGCCAGGTGGTGGAGCGCCCATATGACATGCTCGCGAAAATAGTCGCGCTCCACGGCTCACCTCCAAGACCGTCGGTACCCCGTCGGCGCGGGACCGGCGTGGGAGCTCGCTCCGGGCCTCTGGTCAGTCCGCCGCCACCCCACGGCGAGCGAGGGTGGAACGGCGGACTTCCCGCCGGCCCTCCGGAGATCTCCATGTACTTCGGTCACGAGCGCCTCGACGTCTACCAGCTCGCCCTCGGCGTTGCCCGCTGGGCGGCCCAGCAGGCCATCCCGCCGGCGCGCAAGCACTTGCGCGACCAGCTCTTCCGGGCGGTGGACTCGGTGGTGCTGAACATCGCAGAGGGCGCGGGCCTCCCGCCCGGTGACGGGCAGCGGAACCACTTCCGGATCGCGGGCGCGTCCGCGGCGGAGGTCAGCGCCATCCTGGATCTGCTCACGCCGCCCGAGTACGCCGAGCGGCAGGTGGAGCTGCGGCGGGTGGGCGCCATGTTGGCCCGGATGGTGCGGTAGCGTCCGGCGCGAGGGCGGAGGTCGCTCCGTCCTCGTTCGGGTTCTGGTGCACC
>CAMCWU010000203.1 GCA_945882675.1 Klebsiella pneumoniae
GCGGCGAAGGGTCTACGGGAGCATGACGCCGTTGATGATGTGCACGGTCCCGTTGCCGGCGGGGATGTCGGTCACGATGATCTCGGCGCCATCGATGTAGGCCTTGCCGTCCTGGAGGCGGATCTGGGCCTCCGTACCCTGCACGGTGCTGACCGAGGGGGCGGCGAGCACCTCGGCGGCGGTGAGGCTCTCGGCGACGACGTGGTAGAGCAGGATGTTGGTGAGCGCGGGGATGTCCGCGAGGAGCGCTTCGACCGTGCCGGCGGGCAGGGCGGCGAACGCGTCGTTGGTGGGGGCGAACAAGGTGAACGGCCCATCGCCGTCGAGGGTCTCGACGAGCCCGGCGGCGTCGACGGCCGCGAGGAGCGTGGAGAGGTTCGGCGTGGTCGCCACGATCGTCGCGATCGACGGCGGGGGGAGCAGCACGGCATCGATGACGTGGATGAGACCATTGGAGGCCTCGATGTCGGTGATCGTGATCTGGGCGTCGTTCAGGAAGACCGAGGCGCCGTCTACCGTGACCTTGATGTCAGAACCCTGCAGGGTGGTGACGAGGCTCTCCCCGACCACCACGTCCGAGCCGACCGAGCCCGACACCACGTGGTAGAGCAAGATGTCGGTCAGGGTCGGGATGTCGGCCAGCAGGGCCTCGACCGTGCCCGCGGGGAGCGCGTTGAAGGCGTCGTCGGTCGGCGCGAACACCGTGAACGGGCCCGCGCTCTGCAGGGTCTCGGTCAGCCCGGCCGCGTCGACCGCCGCCAGGAGCGTGGTGAAATCGCCGGCTTCGGTGGCCACGCCGATGATGGTGTCGTCCCCCATGGGATCCGTGGTGTCGGTGGTGTCGGTGGTGTCGGTATCGACCACGACATCGGTGTCTTCCACTTCCTCCTCGTCCTTCTTGCAGGCGAAGAGGGCGAGAGCGAGCGGGAGGGCCGACAAGAAGGCACGCATGGTATCTCCAGGGATGGTCGTGCGGCTCTTTCAGCGCACTCCAATAATCTACTCAATACCTCTCCGGTATGCACTGGAAATCGTGTCACAGATCTACGCGGATGGTCACGAGCCGAGTACAGTCGTTGACTGGCCAGTGCTGCGGTCCGGCTTGCAGAGGGTCTGAAGAGGGAGTATCGTATCTGCATGGAACCTCCCGACAGCCTTCCCTCGTCCGTCCAAGGGCTCAGCATCGGCGCCCTGGCTCAAGCCGTGGGGATCCCGGTCGCCACGCTGCGCACCTGGGAAAGCCGGTACGGTTACCCCCGCGCGGAGCGGCTCCCGTCTGGCCACCGCCGCTTCGCGCCCGAGTCGGTCGAGCGGCTCCGGCTGGTGGGCCAGCTGCTCGAGCGTGGACACCGGGCGTCGTCCATCGTGGCGGCCGAACGCGATACACTGTGGTCGCTGATGGCCCTGGGACGCCCCGCCCCGCTGCCGTCCCCGGTTCCGCTGGCCACGCGCAACGCCGCGCTGGAGCCTTGGTTCGACGCCGTCGAGCGCTTCGATGTGCGCGAGCTCGAGTCCCACCTTCACGAGGGCTGGAATCGCGCCGGGGCGTTGGCGTTCTTGGAGCGCGACCTCTCCGGTTTCCTGGTCGAGATCGGGCAGCGGTGGCGGGCAGGACAACTCGACGTGGCGCGCGAGCACTTCGCTTGTGCCGCGATCAGCCAGTTCCTGGGACGGCAGTGGCGCGCCATGTCGGACACGGCGACCGGACCGGTGGCGGTGCTCGCCACCCTCTCGTCGGAGTACCACGAACTCGGCCTCCAAATGGCCGCCGTGGCCATTGCGCTGGCCGGTTGGCGGATCCGCTTCTTGGGCGCGGACACGCCGGTGATGTCCGTGGCCGGTGCCGCGCAGCGCCTCCCGGCCCGCGCCGTGGCGATCGGCACGTCCCCCGCCGCCGATCCGGTGGCGTTCCGGGCCGACCTGCGGGACCTGCGGGCGCGGCTGCCAGCTGATGTGGCGCTGTGGGTCGGCGGGGCGAGCGCGTGGGAAGGCGCGTCGGGCATTGCGGTGTGGCCCGAGAGCCTGGTTGCGCTGCGCGACGTCGCGGCGACCGCCGCCGGCGTGCGCTAAGGGACCGCGCCGACGATAGCCGTGCGCGGCAGCGCGATCGCGACCCGCGATGTACTCCCGCCCGGCCCCATGATGGGCGTAGCGCCGCACTCGGCCGGGAACATCCCCGCGATGCTGCCGATCACGTCCTCGCTGGTGCGGGCCGCCCTGCCTACGTCGAGGCGGGACGACGCCCGGAGCAGCCGGTCCCCCCGCCAGCTGCCCATCTCGCGCGACCCATCTGGTGGCGGCCATCGGCCACGCGCACGTGCTGTGCGGGATCTCGGTCCTCGTTCCTCCCGTGGTTCGCGCCGGTCCAGCGGCTGTTGGCGGGCGTGTGCGTGCAGCTCCCCCAAAAGCGACCACGGGGGTGGACACGCGCCAGGGCGCGCGGCTATCCTGCGGGAATGCGCTACCTCATCCTGATCCTCGCCGCCTGCGGCTCCAAAGACGAGCTCCCGTGTGAAAAGTGCACGGAGCCCGACACCAACGTCACCGGCGACACCGACGTCCCGGATGTCGACACCGACGCCGACACCGACATCACGGACACCGACACCACCGACACCGACACCGACACCGTCGTCACCGACACCGACACGGGTCCGACCCTGCCGCTGCCGTTCACGCTGTCGTCGCCGGACCTGCTGTCGTCCGCGGGTCACCCGCTCGCCGCACAGTGCGGGTTCATCCTGCCGGAAGTGCATTCCTGCCAGGGTCCGAACCCGGAGCTCGCCTGGTCTGGCGTGCCAGCCGGGACCCTCTCGCTCATGCTCATCTTCGACGACCCGGACGCCGGCTTCTTCCCCCACTGGGCCGTGGTCAACGCGGACCCGGCCTCCACGGGCTTCGCCAAGGCCGTCAGCGGCGACGGCATCCCGTCGGGCCTCCCCAAGGTGGACCTCGACGGCGATGGCGTGGACGACGGGGCGCTCGAGATCCTCAACGGCAGCGGCAGCAAGAGCTACCTCGGCTCCTGCCCCGGCCAGGCGAGCCACATCTACCGCTGGCGCCTCTACGCGCTGGACGCGATCGTGCCGCCCGGGACCTTCTCCGGCGGCGCATCGCAGCAGTTCGGCCAGGCAGAGGACTTCGCGAATATGCATACGCTCGGCCTCGCCAGCATGTGCCACATCTACAAGCCCTGACCGCCCCCTGATGGCGGGCGGCTGACGCAAGAAGGCCCTGGTCGTCTGACCAGGGCCTTCGGTGATTCGCGCCGTTCTACGGGCGCTTCCGAGCGATCGCTACGGGTTCGCGGCGGTCGGGGTCGGCGGGACCGGCTCGGGGGCCACGATGGTCAGCGTGACGGCGACACCCGGGATCGGCGGGGGCGGCGGCGGCTCCTCGCCTTCGACGACCGGCACCGGCGGGGCTTCGGGCGGGAGCGTGAAGCCCATGCCTTTGAAGCGCTTGGCCGTGCAGCCGAGCATGGTCGGAGACTGCACCTTGCTCTTCTCGTCGAGGCGGGTGTCGAACACGGCGCCTTCCTTGCTGATCGCGAGGAGCACCAGCATCTCGCCGGCGACCGGCTCGTTGGCCTTCACGGCCTTGTCGACGCAGTAGGACAGCGCACCGAGCTCACGGCTCAGGCGGTCGTTGACCTCTGCCGGGTCGAGCGGGCCCGTGATGACCGTGGCCATCGTGACGTTCTCGGGCGTCGGGACGGGCCAGGCGGCCGCGGCCTCCGCGCGGAGCTTCGTCATGTCGTCCGTCGTGATGTGGCACCAGCGCTCGGACGCCTTCCACTCGGCCTCGACCTTGTCCATGACAAAGGGGAGGCAGGACTGGATGATTTCGTTGACGCGCCGCTCGCCGAAGGACACGTTCATGCCCGTGGCCTGGGTCGCAGCGGCGATCTTCTGCATGTACGCGACGGGCTCGAGGTCGTCACCTTCGCCGAACCAGACGGTCGGGCCGTGCATGACCTCGAGCGAGCCGGCCTCCATCCAGAGCTCCGACTTCAGGTCGCGGGTGCTGGACAGCTCGACCGGGAGGAAGGCGACCACGTGGCGGTTAACCTCCGGGGGGACGATGACGCCGGGCTTCCCTTCGGACGCGCGCGTGAGGACATACCCCTTCCCGCCCGACTTCTCGAGGATCGGGAGCATGACCTTGGCCTGCTCGGTGCCCTGGATGGCGATGAGCGGGGGCACGGGCGACAGGGTGGCGTCCGCGAGCGCCGTGTGGTCCTTGTTCCACTGGTGGCCGTTCCACGTGTAGATCCGGAACCAGTCGTACTTGCCGCCGCCGACCGACTCGAGCGCGAGGACGTCGCCGTAGCCGCCCTTCGCGACGGGTACGACGGTGCCGGTCTCACCTTCCACGAGGACGGAGGGCCCGAGGCCGTTCGTCATGCCGCGGTAGACATGCAGCGCCGGCTCGTTCGTGCCGACGTCGAACAGGTGACCCACGCTGTTCGAGGCGAAGATCCGGAAGACCGCCGCGAGCGCCATGAGCGCGACCACGCCGAGCAGGTCGAACATGGTGTAGCGCTCGATGACCTCGCCGAGCTCCGCAAAGGAGCCGATCGACGCCACGATGAGCGCGAAGAACAGGATGATGAGGCCGAGCATGAAGACCGGCGCGATGGTCGACTCGTACAGCGCGAGCGCCTTGTGCAGGTCGATCGTGGCGCCGATTTCACCGGCCGAGAACTGCCGGATCTGGTTGCCGATGTCCACCGCGCGGAACCCGTTCCACACCGCGAACACGGCCGAGAGGCCAGATGTGAAGCGCATTCCGGCGACGCGGAACATCTGCTCGTCCGTGGCGCGCCGGGTCGCCGACAGCGCGACGCCGAGGCCCGCGAACACGAAGAGCGCGACGAGCGCGAACCCGCCGATGCCGTGGGCGACGGCCCACCAGCTGCCGATGCCCGCGCCGATGAGCGTGGCGAAGATCACGCCCGCGGCCGCGCCGGGGGTCATCCGCCCTTCTTCACCGGGGACGAGCGAGCCGACCGCGGCGGCCCAGGCGCCGACCGCGAGGGCCGCGGCGGCGGCCCAGCGCGCGAGCCACTCGGTCCACATGGCCTGGTAGGACCCGGCGAACGCGAGGTTCGTGACCTCCGAGCCCGTGGCGGACTCGATGGCCTCCCACACGGAGCCGGCCTGGAGCCAGGTTCCGAGGCCGCCCATGGCGAGGGCGAGCATGGGCGCGGCGACGATCGCCGTGAGCGGGATACGCTTCTTGGTGAAAGCCAGGCTTGCGAGGCCGAGGTTCACGAGGATTCCGATGGCGCCGAGCGCGAGTACGATGTACCCGAACGCGCCGCTGGCAGCGAGGGCTTCTGACATAAGGGGCTCCCAACGGGCTCGGGGTTTATCAGAGCCTCGGCCGGAGTGGGGGACTCTCCGCGAGCCCGGTTGTCTCTTTTCGTCCCATATCAGGCGTCGATCCTGCCCGGAACGCATTCGCAAAGAAGTCGTGCAGGACCGCCGGGGAGCCTGGATCGCCCGGCACCTTGTCGGAGCGGCGGCCCGGCCATAGGAGGAGACCTCGGAGGTCTCGACGTGGCTACCCGGTCGGAAACGCAGCGCCTCGTGACGCCCCAGCAGATCGAGCGGATCCACAGGACCACGGACCAGCTCGGGCTGAGCCGGGACAGCGTCGTGGTCCCGCTCGTAGCGCTGATCGGCGCGGGTCGCGAGACCGTGCTGCCGGACGGCAAGCTCCTCGTGGAGGCCGCGGGCGGCGTGGACTTCGAGCCGTGGTTCGCCGGCTTCGCCGATCGCCTCACGAAGACCGATCTCGCGAAGGTCCCGCGGGCCAAATCCCGTTTGGCTCGTTAACAACCCCCTCGGGGGTTGCCATGACGACGATGATCTGGGCGCTGGTCGGGCTGTTCGGGTGCGGCGAGCCGGTAGAAGTCGCGCCGGAGAAGCCGATCCCGGAGGCCTGCCGGGCCGTCTCCCTCGAGAATATGGCCGGTGACTGGCTCATGGCCCGCGGCACCACCGCGGACCCGGCCACGCGCTTCCGCGTCATCGGGGACGCCGCGACCGGCTACACCGCCTGGTACACGGGCGGCGCGTTCACCAAGGTCACCATGAAGGGCACGGTGAAGGCGGAGGACCAGACGGTGGTGTTCGTGGAGGAGCCCACGCCGGAGAAGGCGCGGCGGGTCGCGGCGGACGCCGGCAGCCTCGCCGTGCTGCACGTGACGCCGGACGTCGCGCACTGCGTGCTGAAGGTCCAGATCCGGAGCAAGAACGCGGCCAACAAGGAGCAGATCATCGAGAAGACCGAGTTCGGCGCGTTCCCGAAGGGGTCGGGGATCACGCTCGCGTGGCAGCCGGCGACCGAGCCCGCGTTCCTCGGCGACTCCGCGAAGGACAAGAAGAAGGCGGACGCCGAGCTGGCCGAGCTGGGCGAGCCCCGGCCGGACGCGCCCTTCGGGAAGGTCCCCGTCGGCGCGTTCTCCACGGCGGAAGCCGACGGCGACGCAACCTGCACCTTCGACATGGACCTGTGGTTCGACGACCAGCCGGCCCAGCAGAAGGTCCCGGCGGGAGAGGTAAAAGACGGCGTTCGCCCTTGGTTCCACGAGTGGGACGCGTCGTACTCGGGGAACCACTTCTTCGAGATCCACCGGTACGCGACGTGCGGGGGCGGGGAGCGGAAGCTGCTGGGGATTGCCGCGGTGAGCGCGGTGCTGAACTAGAGGAGCGGGAAGGTCGGCCGGGCCCCACGACGAAGGCACGAAGACACGAAGTCCGCTCTTCGTGCCTCCGTGTCTTCGTGGTGATTAATGGCTCCCATCCTAGGAGATCTCATGAACTGCGTCCTCATCGCCCTGCTCGCCCTCTCCGCCGCGGCTCAAGCGCCCTTCGTCGTCGAAGCGGACGCCGCGGGGATCGAGCTCGGCACGGACGCCCGGGCAGAGGTGGACGCCGCGATCGCGGCCCTCGACGGCGGCGAGTACTTCGAGGCCGGGCGGCGTCTCGAGGCCCTGGCGGGCGCGTCCACGAACGCGGAGCTCTGGCGCCTCGCAGCAGCGGCCTGGTTCGAGGGCGGCCAGCTCGACAAGGCGGACGCCGCGGCGACCACGGGCCTGGCGATCCGCAAGGATCTCGCCGAGCTCCTGCTGGTACAGGGCGCGGTGCGCACGGAGCAGG
>CAMCWU010000204.1 GCA_945882675.1 Klebsiella pneumoniae
GCAGCGGATGGGTGGGGAGCGCGGCGACGCCCTTTCCGACGGCTGCCAGGGCCTCTTCACGCTGGCCGTCCCGGCTCCGGAGGGTGGCCCAAACGGCGTAGATCATGGCCTCCTTGGGCGACCGCTGCGCGGCGGCGTCGAAGCTCGCCCAGGCCTCCGCCTTGCGGCCCTGGCGCCAGTGCAGGCATCCGAGCGCGACCTCCGCCATCCAGTTCGCGGCGCGGCCGGCCTCCAGCAGCGGGCGCGCGGCGTCGTACTTCAGGTGGGCGTACTCCATCAGGCCGAGGTTCGCGTCGATGCTGGCCTCCAGCGTGGGCACCCATTTGCCGTAGTCCCGGCGGATCTCGCGCATCTTCGCGACGCCCATGTCGATCCGGTTCGACTGCAGGTGGTCCGTGACGAGCTTCATCTCGGCTTCCAACCGCGCGTTGAGCCGCCGGAACAACACGTAGCCGACCAGGAAGAACACCAGGAGCGCGGGCAGGATCCCGGCGAGAGGCGAGAAGACGGCGGCGGTGAGGAGGAAGGCGACGGCGGCAGCGCCGAGCGCCAGGAGGACGGAGTACAAGGCGTTCTCACGGAGTCGTGGTGGTGGTCCCGCGGAGCTGCAGCTCCGGCACGTTCAGCACGCCGGACGCGGCCTCGAGGTCCTCCGTCGCGGGAGTGGCCCAGCTCTCGGCGTACGCCCCCGATCCCTCCAGGCGAGCGTCGTATGCGACGAAGATCCCGGAAAACCGGAGCTCGTGGACGGTGCCGTCCGGGTCGTCGGGCGCGACGTACGGCTGGTCGTCGATCTCGATCGCGAAGTTCCCGCAGTCGATCGTGCTCCAGGACCCGGTCCCCTCGAGCTCCTGGTCGTCGATCACGACGGTGACCGGGCCGGTGGCGGTCGTGCCCCAGTCGAAGCGCCAGACGGATGTGCCGTTCGCGGGCGTGGACGCGGCGGCGAGCCCCGCGGCGTCGTCCACGAGCCCGAAGGTGAGGACGGTCGCGAAGACGTCGTACGGGACGCCGGAGATCTGCTCCGGGCCCGCGCACGGCGCGGCGCAGCCGGAGGCGATCGCGGTCAGGAGGAGGAGTGTCGAGCGCATCCCGCCAGGGTATCCGATCCGGGCAGGCACGTTCAACCCGATGGATCTCCGCAGCCTCGTCTCTACCAGCGCCGCCGCCCACGGGCTCGGCGTGGTCCGCTTCGCGTCCGTCGGGCCGA
Source organism: Klebsiella pneumoniae (assembly GCA_945882675.1). Classification (GTDB taxonomy): domain Bacteria; phylum Myxococcota_A; class UBA796; order UBA796; genus CANLGQ01. The sequence continues at coordinate 1,211 of CAMCWU010000204.1, forward strand.
CACCCAGGTTCCAGGCCTACGAGCGCTGGATCGGGGCGGGCTCGCACGGCACGATGGGGTGGCTCGCGCGCGACATGGCGCTCCGCGGAGATCCCCGCGTCCGCATGCCCTCGGCGCGCACCGCCGCGGTGTTCTCGCTCGGCCACCACCACCGGCGGCCGCCCGATCCCGGCGGTCGGACGGGCGCGGTGGCGCGCTATGCCTGGGGTCGGGACTACCACAACCTGTTCGGCAAGCGCCTCGACAAGGTGAAGCGCGATCTCCGCGCGGCGGGGATCGCGTGCTGGGGCGGCGTGGACACCGCGCCGATCGTGGAGCGCGCGTGGGCGGCGGAGGCCGGGCTCGGCTTCGGAGGAAAGAATTGCGTCCAGATCACGCCGGGCCGCGGGTCCTGGATGTTCCTGGGCGTGCTGTTCCTCGGCGCGGACGCCGAGCCGGATCCGCCGATCGTCAAGGATCACTGCGGGACTTGCCAGCGGTGCCTGCACTCGTGCCCCACGAACGCGTTCCGCGCCGAGCGCGATCTGGACGCCACGCGGTGCATCGCCTACTGGACGATCGAGGCCCGCGACCTCGCGCCCGAGCCGCTGCTCCCCGGCTTTGGACGCTGGGTCTTCGGCTGTGATCGCTGTCAGGAGGTCTGCCCGCACAACCACGCCCCGCCCGACCCGGACGAGGACGACCTGCTCCCGCGGCACGCCTGGCTCGACTTGGACGACGTGCTCGAGACCCCGGACGACGCCCTGATCGAGCGGTTCACGGGGACGCCGATCCGCCGCCCGGGCGCTGCCGGGCTCAAGCGGAACGCGGCGATCGTGCTCGGCAATCTGGGCGATCGCGGCGGAGCCGTCAGCCTGGAGCGGTACGGCCTGACCCACCCGTCGGACGTGGTGCAGGCCGCGAGCCGCTGGGCGCTCTCCCGGCTCGGCTGATCAGGCCTCCGCCGTGGGCTCTCCGGGCGAGATGAGCTCGATGAGCCGCGCCTGTACCGCCACGATCTGATCCGCCAGCCGCGCCATGCCCAGGTACGCCCTGCGCTCCCCCGGATCGTCGATGAGCTTGCGCGCCAGCGTGTCCACGAGATCCGTGGCCTCCATCTGGTGGAGCCGCCCGACTTCGTCCTGGGCGCGCGGGTTGCCCACGCCGAGCTGCAGGAGCAGCATCCGCAGCCGCTCGACGCCGCTCCCGTCCACGACCCGGTCGGGCAGCGGGAGGAGCGTGGCGACGCGGTATGGCATGTCCGAAGGGACCTCTGCGCCGAGAAGCGTGCGGCCGACGCACCGGAGCACGATGTTGCTGCGCCCGTCCGCGAAGGTCTGGTGCTGCAGGATCTCGCCCACGCCGATCTCGCGGCAGATCGCGGTCGGGTTGAGCGGGTCGGCGGACTCGTCGCCGGCGAGCGTCGCGATGCCCATCAGGCGGTTCCCGCCGAGGCAGTGCTCCACCAGCACCCGGTACCGCGGCTCGAAAACGTGCAGCGGAAGCAGCGCGCCGGGCATCAGCACGACGCGCGGCAGTGGGAAGAGCGGCATCTGCGCACAGGCCGCGGCGAAGCGCGCAGAGTCCATGGGCCCCTCCCCCCGTATTGTAATCGCGCGGGGCCGGGCGCGCATGACGGTTATACCTGGGGGCAGGAGGCGCCGTGGTCCGCGTGCGGATCGGCCCGGACGGGGCGATCGAGGAGCTCACCTGGGACGACTGGGAGGAGCGGGTGCGCGCCGGCCGGATCGGGCCGGACGCCCTGATCCACAGCCCACCGCTGACCGGCACCAGCTGGGTGGTCGCTTCGGAGCTCGAGGTCTTCCGGTCGCTGCGCTCGGATGCGACGGAGGCGTGGCACCGCGCCAGCGCCCGGGCCGCGCCGCCGATCCTCACCGCCCTGCTCGTAGGGCTCCAGATCCGGATCTGGTGGGTCGCCCACGTGCCGGAGGCCGGGCAGGTCCTGGTGAGCGGGCTCGCGAAGTTCACGAACGCCATCTTCGAGGACGGCGAGAGCTGGCGGCTGCTGACGATGGGCATCCTCCACGTGGACCTGCTCCACGTCGGCCTGAACATGATGTGGATGGCCTACACGGGCTGGTCCCTCGAGAAGGCGCTCGGCCGCGTCAACCTCGCGGTGCTGTACTTCGGGTCGGTCCTGGGCGGCTCCGTGCTCTCCGCGCTCGGGTCGCCGGATCGGTGGTCGCTCGGCGCATCTGGCGGGGTGTTCGGGCTCATCGCGGCGGTCATCGTGTACGGGCTCATCCACCCGGAGCTCGTGCCCCGGCGGGGTCAGGCGACGTTCGGCCTCGCCATGATCCCCTACGCCGTCATGATCCTCGGCTCGGGGCTGATGAACGAGCGAACGGACAACTGGGCACACTTCGGCGGCCTGCTCACGGGCGCGGCCCTGGCGCTGGTCCTCGACCCGCCCGCGCTCCAGCGGCGGCCCGGGTGGAACCGTGCGTGGTACGCCGCCACGGGGGCGGTCGCGACGATGTGCCTGCTCCTCCCTCCCCTGTTCGGGCGCCGGCTGCTCCCGCTGCGGGACTCGGAGGTCGCGCTGCGCGTCGGTCAGGACGTGGTGGTCCCCGAAACCGGGCCGCCGCCCTACCGAAGCCTGACGTGGCGGGTCCCGGTGGGCTGGAAGAGCACTGCGACGGACGCCGGGGACATGGGCTTCGGCTCGCCCGTTGGCCACCGCAGGTATTCGGTGGTGGAGTCGTCGGTGGACGGACCGGCCGTGGCCGCGGACCTGGAGGCGCGCTGGGTGGAGCAGCTGCGCGCTGGCTGGCCGGACGCGATCGTAGAGGAGAGCCGGGAGATCACGGGCGGTCGCGCGGTGCGGGCGCGGCTGCCCACGTCGCCGGAGCGGATCCTGGACTGGCAGGTTCGCACACGCGGGAGCCACGCGCTGCAGCAGGTGCGCACCGTGGACACGCAGGACACCGACTGGCTGGATCCCCTGTTCGACCGGATCGAAGCCAGCGTCGCCTGGGGCGAGCCCGCCGCCCTGGTGGAAGCCCGCGCGACGCGATCCGGGGTCGAGGGCCGCGTGCGGTTCGCCCGTGAGCGCGTCCGGAACGGCGAGATCGCGGACGGGATCGCGGATCTCCGGGCGGTCCTCACGGAGGACCCGGACCAGAAGGACGCGTGGTCCGCGCTGCTCGACATCGCGCGGTGGTACCCGGTGGAGGCCGAGGCCGACCGGGTGTGGGCCGAAGCGCTCGCTGCCCGCCCCGAGCCGCGCACCGTGGTGGACGTGGCGCGGGGCCTGGAGGCCGCCGGTCGCGCGGACGACGCCCGCGGGCTCCTCGAGATCGCGTGGCACCGGTTTCCGGGGGATCGCGTGCTGTCGCGGGCCCGCCGCAGCCGGGGGATGTGGGTCGCGATCGGTCCGGACGGCCGACCGTGGGAGCCCGCTCCGCGCGACGGCGACGCCCCCGAGCTCCGGCTCGGTGCGGCGCGGGATGCCGGCCTACGATACGCAAGGGACGTGGCCGAGCTTCACGCCGAGATCCGCAACGCCCTCGGCATCGATCCCGCCCTCGCCGCCGACCTCGTCCTCCGCGCGAAGACCGGGCCGCCGCCCGACGACCTGCCGAGCGCGCTCGTCGCCCTGGGCGAAGATCTGCGGAGCTCGCAGCCGCCGCCGTGGCTCCCGGCCGACCTGTTCGCAGCCGCGGCGGCCGATCCCGGCCTCGTGGCGCTCACCGCGCCGCCGCTGCCCGAGGAACCGCCGACGCCGTGAGGCCCGGTTGCCGGGGCCGCCCCGCGCGCATACGACGGGGCCCTCGCTCTGGAGCACCCGTTGCCCGCCACGCCCCGCATCGCCATCATCGGTTCCGGCCCGGGCGGCCTGACCGCCGCCCTGTACCTGTCGCGCGCCAACCTCCCGCCCGTCGTGTACGAGGGCCTGCAGCCCGGCGGCCAGCTCACCATCACGACGGAGGTGGACAACTTCCCCGGCTTCCCGGAGGGGATCCAGGGCCCCGAGCTCATGGAGCGGATGAAGGCGCAGTGCGCCCGCTTCGGCACCGTCTTCGAGTACGACGAGATCACCCAGGCCGAGCTCGGGGATCGCCCGTTCAAGCTCACCACGTCCATGGGCGCCGTCCTCGAGTACGACGCCGTGATCCTCGCGACCGGCGCGACCGCGCGCTGGCTCGGCCTCCCGAACGAGCGCCGCCTGGGCGGCCGCGGCGTCTCGGCGTGCGCCACCTGTGACGGTTTCTTCTTCAAGGAGGTCGAAGTCGCGGTCGTCGGCGGCGGCGACTCCGCGATGGAAGAGGCCACCTTCCTCACGAAGTTCGCGAGCAAGGTCTACGTCATCCACCGCCGCGACAAGCTCCGCGCGTCGAAGATCATGCAGGACCGGGCGTTCAAGAACCCGAAGATCGAGTTCCTCTGGAACACGGACGTCACGGACGTGCTCGGCGAGTCCAGCGTGGAGGGCCTGCGGCTCATCGACACGGTCACGGGCGCCGAGCGGGATATGCCGGTCAAGGGCCTGTTCCTCGCGATCGGGCACACGCCGAACACGGGCCTGTTCGCCGGCCAGCTCACGATGGACCCGTCCGGATACCTGGTCACCGAGCCGGGCAGCTCGCGTACGAGCCTTCCTGGCGTGTTCGCGTGCGGCGACGTGCAGGATCACATCTATCGGCAGGCGATCACGGCCGCGGGATCCGGGTGCATGGCCGCCCTCGACTGCGAGCGGTGGCTCACCGACCAGGGGCTGTCCGAAGCGTGATGGGTGGGCGAAGCGTGATGGGTGGGCGAAGCGTGACGGGTGGGCGAAGCCTGATCAGCCGGCGTCCGGCGGGGTGCTCCCGAGCTTCTCGAGGACCTCGCCCTGGGTGGTGAGCAGGCCGAAGCCCTGCCGCCAGCCCTCGATCACGCCCCAGATCGTGACCGGGACGAACGCGACGGCCCAGAACAGGAGCGCCACGGCCTCCGCCTGCGCCTCTGTCGTCTCGAAGATCCCGAGGGCGATCTTGGTGACCTGCTGGAACCCGCCGACGAAGCCGGGCGCCTGCGGGACCATCATCTCGAGCGAGAGCACGGCCTCCAGCAGCAGGGCCGCCGACACCGGAAGATCCAGGCCAACCGCCCAGAATGTGCACATGATGGCGGCGCACCACGCGCCCCAGATCGCGACAGTGACGGCCAGCGCAGCGACCAGCCGGCCGGGGTGTCCGACCACCGCGAGGCCCGCCACGAGCTGATCGAACAGGCCGAGGATCCGCTCGCGAAGCAGCGTCGGCATCGGGCGGACCAGCCGGTGGACCACCCCGCGCGCCTGCCGGGTTCCGAGCAGCAGCACGAACCCGAACGCGAGCACGGAGCCGACCGCCACGTACTTGCCGATCTCGCGGATATGGCCGAGCGTACCACTCTCCCCCGCCGGCAGATACCAGACCATCCACGCCGCCACGACCACCAGGCCGAACAGCTCGCACACGCTGTCCGCCAACGTCGTGAACAGCACGGTCGGGTACGGGATCCCCTGCCGCAGCGCCACGACGGCCGGCCGGATCAGCGCGCCGGCACGGAACGGAAGCAGCGTGTTCATTCCCGTGCCGATGATCGTGGCCGAAAGCACCACGCCGAAAGGCGCGGTCGGATCCACGTGCCGGAGCAGGATCCACCAGCGGAGGGCGTGGAAGACGTAGTCCGCGAGCATCCAGAAGCACGCCCAGGCGAGCCACTTCCAGCTCATCTGGCCGAGCAGCTCCACCAGCTCGCCCCAGTGCAGGGTCCACAGGAACCAGCCGAGGAGAGCGAGGCCGAGGACGCTCGCGAGCACGAGGAACGCGCGGCGCAGGCCGCCGCCGTTGGGGGTTCCGCCACCAGCCACCGATCCACGCTCCCAGGTGCTCCTCATAACCACCGCGTTGACGCGTGCGAGAGGCCCGGGTACGTGCCTCGGCCTG
>CAMCWU010000205.1 GCA_945882675.1 Klebsiella pneumoniae
GGGCTTGTCGGCGACGCAGCGCCCGCTCGAGGAGATCGCGCGGTTCCTCGGCGGAGATCGGCCGGTCAAGATCGTCGACACGTCCGAGAAGCCCCGTCTCAAGCTGCAGGTCGTCGTGCCGGTGCCGGATATGGAGCACCCCACGACGCTCGGAGAAGCCAGCTTCAACGAAGGTCAGCGGCAGGAGGTCGGCGGGAAGAAGAAGCGGAGCGGGTCGGTCCTGGCGCCGCCGGAGCCGCCGAAAGAGAAGCTCTCGGGCGGTATGTGGCCCGCGATATACCCGAAGCTGCTCGACATGATCCGGAGCCACCGCTCGACCATCATCTTCGCGAACAGCCGGCTGCTGTGCGAGCGCCTCGCGCAGCGCCTGAACGAGCTGGCGGGCGAGGACCTCGTCCGCGCGCACCACGGCAGCATCAGCCACACGCAGCGCTCCCAGATCGAGGAGATGCTGAAAGCCGGCCAGCTCCCGGGCATCGTCGCGACGTCGTCTCTCGAGCTCGGCATCGACATGGGGTCGGTGGATCTCGTGGTGCTGGTGGAGTCGCCGGGCTCCGTGGCGCGCGGGCTCCAGCGCGTCGGTCGCGCGGGCCACCAGGTGGGCGGCACGAGCGATGGCCGGATCTTCCCCAAGTTCCGCGGGGATCTCGTCGAGTGCGCGGTGGTGTCGCGCCATATGCTCGAAGCGAAGATCGAGTCCACGCGCGTGCCGCGCAACTGTCTGGACGTGCTCTCGCAGCAGGTCGTCGCCATGACGTCGATGGACGACTGGCACGTCGGTGAGATGCACGCGCTGGTACGCCGATCCTACCCGTACAAGGACCTGACGCGCGCCGCGTTCGACGCCGTCCTCGACATGCTGTCGGGCCGGTATCCGTCGGACGAGCTGGCCGAGCTCTCCCCGCGCATCAACTGGGACCGTGAGCGGGATATCCTGGAGGGAAGGCGCGGATCGCAGATGCTCGCGCTGATGAACGCGGGCACGATCCCGGACCGCGGGCTGTACGGCGTGCACCTCGGGACGGGCGGCCCGCGCCTGGGCGAGCTCGACGAGGAGATGGTCTACGAGACGCGGCGGGGCGACCGGATCATCCTCGGGGCGTCCACCTGGCGGGTCGAGGAGATCACGCGCGACCGGGTGATCGTGTCGCCGGCGCCGGGCGAGCCCGGGAAGCTCCCGTTCTGGCACGGGGATCGGCCGGGGCGGCCCGTGGAGCTCGGCAGGTCCATCGGCGAGCTCCTCCGCGCGCTGGAGACGCGGACCGCCGCCGAGTCCCGCACGATGTTGAAGGCGTACGCACCGCTCGACGACTGGGCGCTCGACAACCTCATCGCCTACGTAGAAGAACAGAAGCTGAGCGCGCTTCCGACGGATCGCACCATCGTCGTCGAGAGCTTCCGCGACGAGATCGGCGACTGGCGGGTGTGCATCCTCTCGCCGTTCGGCAGCAAGGTCCACGCGCCGTGGGCGATGGCCATCGAAGCCGCGTTGGCGGCTGAGAAGGGCTTCGAGATCCAGACGCTCTGGACGGACGACGGAATCGCCATCCGGTTCGCGGGCGTCGACGAGCTGCCCGACCTCGACGCGCTCATGCCGGACCCGGACACGATCGAGGAGCGGGTCGTCGAACAGCTCCGGAGCTCGGCGCTCTTCGCGTCGCGGTTCCGCGAGAACGCGGGAAGAGCTTTACTTTTGCCGCGGCGACGGGCGGGCGCGCGGACCCCGCTGTGGGCCCAGCGTTTGCGCGCGCAAAACCTCCTGGCCGTCGCGAGCCGGTTCCCGAGCTTCCCGATCGTCCTCGAGACGTACCGCGAGTGCCTGCAGGAGATCTTCGACGTCCCGGGGCTGATCGATCTGCTGCGGGCCGTCCGTTCGCGGGAGATCCAGGTCGTACGCACGGAGACGCCGTCCGCGTCGCCGTTCGCGCGGTCGCTGGCGTACGCGTGGGTCGCAGCGTTCATGTACGGCGGGGACGGCCAGCTCGCGGAGCACAAGGCCGCGGCGTTGTCGCTCGATCGTGGGTTGTTACGGGATCTCCTCGGGCAGGAGGAGCTGCGCGACCTGCTCGACCCGATCTCGATCGCGCAGGTGGAGGCGGAGCTCCAGTGGACCGCCGAGGACCGCCACGCGAAGCACCCCGACGCCCTGCACGACCTGCTCCGGCGCCTGGGCGAGCTCTCGGACGACGAGATCGCCGCCCGGTACGAGGGCTCTCCCGCGGACGCGCTCGCGAAGCTCCAGCACGCGCGGCGCGCCGTACGGATCCGTATGGCAGGCGTGGAGCGGTGGATCGCGGCCGAGGACGCCGGGCGGTACCGCGACGCGCTCGCCATCGTGCTCCCGGCCGGATTGCCCGCCGCTTTCCTGCAGACTTCGAGCGATCCGCTGGAATCGCTGGTGCACCGGTGGTCGCGCACACACGGTCCGTTCCTGGCGGCGCCGGTGGCCGCCCGCTGGGGCCTGCCCACCGCGGCGGTGGAGGTGACGCTCCGGGCGCTCGAAGCCCGCGGACTGGTGCTCCAAGGCGCGATGTTGCCCGGCACGGCCGGCGTCGAGTGGTGCGACCCGGACGTCCTGCGGCGGCTGCGCCAGCGGTCCCTCGCGACGCTGCGCTCCGAGATCGCGCCCGTGGATCCCGAGGTCTACGCCCGGTTCCTGCCCCAGTGGCACGGGATCTCGGTCGTGGGCGGGCACGGCGGGTTCGTGCGCCTGCAGGAGGTCCTGGCACAGCTCGAGGGCGTGCCGCTCCCGTACTCGATCCTGGAGTCGGAGATCCTGCCGGCGCGGATTATCAACTTCCAACCTCGAATGCTCGACGAGCTCGGGGCGATGGGCGGCGTCGTGTGGATCGGCCGCGGTGCGCTCGGCCCGAAGGACGGACGGATCGCACTCTATCGGCGGGATCGGGTGCCGCTGCTCGTCGACATCCCGACGGAGCTGCCGGAGCCAGGGACGCTTCAGGAGCGGATCTACACGCACCTGACGACCCGCGGCGCGTCGTTCATGGTGGAGCTCCAGATGGCGGTGGACGGCGTGAGCCTCACCGACCTCACGAGCGCGCTGTGGGACCTGGTCTGGCTGGGGCTCGTCACGAACGACACCTTCCTGCCGCTGCGGAACTTCGTCACGAAGAAGGGAACGCCCACGCGAACCACGCTTCGCGGGCGGGACAACGGCCGGACGACGTGGTCGGTCGGCGGGCGGTGGTCGGCGGTGGCGACGCTCATCGGCAAGCCGCCGGATCCGACGCTCCGCGCCCACGCGCGCGCGACGCTGCTGCTCGAGCGCTACGGCGTGGCGAGCGCGGCGGCCGCGCAGGCGGACGGGATCCCAGGCGGGTTCTCCGCGGTGTACCCGGTTTTCCGCGCGATGGAGGACGCCGGACGGGCGCGGCGCGGGTTCTTCGTGGACGGCCTCGGGGGCGCGCAGTTCGCGCTGAGCGGGGCGGTCGACCGACTGCGCGCGAGCCGGCAGGCGGAGGACGCCGCCATCGTTTTGCCCGCCGCGGACCCTGCGAACGCGTGGGGCGTGTTGATACCCTGGCCGACCCGACCCGTGGACGGCCCGAAGCCGCGGCGGGTGGCCGGGGCGCAGGTGGTCCTCGTGGGCGGGCTGCCCGTCCTGTTCGTCGACAAGGGCGAGAAGTCCTGGATCACCCTCCCCGCTGCGGAGGATCTCGGGGTCCTGGCGCGCGCCGTGACTGCCTGGATCGAGCGGCCGGGCGGCCGGCGGTTCAAGACGTTCCGCATCGACAAGATCGACGGGATGGTAGCGACCGAGTCGCCGCTGGTGACCGCCTTCCTGGAAGCGGGGTTCGTCGAGGGATATCAGTGCCTCGAACGGCCGGTGAAGTAGGCCATGCCCGAAGGCGATACGATAGTCCGCATCGCCGCGGCGCTCCGGCCCGACCTGGTCGGCCACGAGATCAAGCGCGTGCACTGCCGGTGGGAGGGCGTCACCGGCGGCCTGGTCGGCACGACGGTCGAGGGCATCGACACGCTCGGCAAGCACATGATCATCCGGTTCGACGACGACACCGCGCTGCGCGTGCACCTGGGCCTGCACGGGAGCTGGCACCGCTACGAGCCCGGAGAGCGTTGGAAGAAACCTCTCTTCGAGATGGCGTGCATGCTCGAGACGGAAGAGGACGTGCTCGTGTGCTTCACGGCGCCCACCGTCGAGCGGTTGCGTCAGAAGGAGCTCGCGACCCACCGGATCCTCACCCAGCTCGGCCCCGATCTCCTCTCGAACCCCGACCTCGACGAGATCATGCGGCGAACGCGGAGCCTCGGGCGCGACCGCCCGCTCTCGATCTGCCTCCTCGACCAGCACATCGCGGCAGGCGTCGGCAACGTGTACAAGTCGGACGTGCTGTTCCTGATGGCGCTGCTCCCCGACCACCGCGCCGACGAGCTCGACGACGAGACCTGGCTCCGCATGTGGACTCTCGCCCGCGATCTGCTCGAGAAGAACCGGGACCGCCCGCGCGCCACGCGCGAGGGAAAGGGCGACCGGAACTGGGTCTACGGCCGCGCCGGCAAGGGCTGCTTGCGGTGCCGCACGCGGATCCTCGTGAAGGAGGAGGGCGAGGACGGGGGCCTGCAGCGGATCACGTTCTGGTGCCCGCACTGCCAGAAGTGAATCGTTCGCAGGGCTCTTTGGGTCGTGCTATCCCGCCGCGGGTGGCCGGGCGCCGGTCCGCGCGCTCCCGGGGTCCGTGCGACAAAGGAGCAGGGTGATGCCCCGGAGGGGCGAGCCTCTGCGACGGCTCAGCACGGAGCTCGCGCCGCAGCGGCGCGAAGGGAGCGCGCGGACCCAACGGAAGACGTGCGCGCGCGAAGGCCAGCCGCGACACCCGTCGATTCGCCGAGGATACTCGAGTATCCGGCCCGAATCGAAGGTTCGGCGGGCCACCGGACGCATGACACCCGTCGATTCGCCGAGGATACTCGGGTATCCGGCCCGAATCGAAGGTTCGGCGCGCCGCCGGAGCCCCGACACCCGTCGATTCGACGAGGATACTCGAGTATCCCGCCCGAATCGAAGGTTCGGTGGGCCGCAGGGCCCCCCACGCTGCTCACCGAAAGCGGAGGATCGGCTGCGGCGTCGTGGCAGGGACCCGTCTCCCGCCAGCCGGGTTCTCGGCCAGGAGCTTGCGCAACGCGAGCTGCATCCCCACGGCGTGCACGTCCTCCGGCGGAGAGCACAGGTCCTTGGCCCGTTGCCACGCACTCTCGCTCCAGCCGGCTGCTGCCCGCAGGTCGCCCGGCGTGAGCCCCGCGCCTCGCCCGACCGCCGCGTACGCTGCAGCCGCTCGACGTACCGGATCCGACTTTGCCGCGCCGTACGCCGCGAACGTCGCGCCCACGGCGGTCCACAGCGCCGCGGCGTCCGCCGGCGCCGCAGGACAGAGCGGCCCGCGCAGGCCCAGCGCACCGAGCGCGGTCGCGGGCACGTCCACGCGCGGAAGCATCGCGGCGAGCGCGCCGGGCTCGAGCACGCCCAGCCGCGCACCGACCAGATCCGCGAGGCAGGTCCCCTCCCACGCCGCGGGATCGGCCGCGATCGGGTGCTTCAGCGGCTGCCGAGCCATGTACCCGATCAGCGTGCCGAGGTGCGCCGCGTCCGCCACTTCCTCCACGAACGTCGGTCCGAGCTCCACGCCCAGCCCTGCAAGCGCGCGTTGGACCGCGCTGCCCAGGTGGCCGGCGGCCGCGCGGTCGTCCGCCTCCACGACCAGGTGGCCGTGCTCGTCGACCACGCCGAACAGGAGCAGCCGCAGGCCCACCACCCGCGCGAGGAGGTGTACCGTCGCGCGGAGCCGCTCGGTCGTGGTGAAGAACGCGAAGCGGCCCTGCGTGGCGAGCACGAGCTGGAAGCGCATCGATCCTCCGCATACGTCGCGCGGATGCCTACCACATGCGCGAACGGGAACGACGTCGGCTACGACATCCTCGGCGAAGGAGCGCCGCTCCTGCTGCTCACGGGCCTGGGGTGCCAGCGGCTCATGTGGCCGGACGGGCTGTGCGACGCGCTCGCGATGCGCGGCTTCCGCGTGCTCCGCACCGACCACCGCGACGTCGGCGAGTCCTCGCGTACACCCGGCCCGCTTCTGCCGACATGGTGAACCATCGTGGGCGATGCGGAACACGGGCGTCCCGCTTCTGCCGACATGGTCGACCATCCCGGGCGAAGGGTGCGTTCCAAGTCGATCGGTGGGCCCGTGACGGCCGCCCTCATGCCCCCTCCCCCTTTCATGGGGGAGGGCTGGGGTGGGGGTCGTTGGCCAGGGTGGACCGTTGCATTCTCCGCTTCATACGCCGACGTACGCAACCTGGCCACCCCCCTCCCCGGCCCTCCCCCACACGGGGGGAGGGGGGAAAATGCAGGTACGTCGCCAACGAGTGCCGAGCGCTCCCGTTCACGCATAGCGACCGACTGGTTTGGATCACACCCCCGGGCGAAGCGAACGCCGCGGGTCGTGGTGTCGTGTCAGTCGCGGCCGTTCTCGTGCGTCCGCGTCCCCGTCGAAACCCGGGGGCCGAGGCCGCCTGGCGGTCCCCGCATGTTGCGCACCGCCTTGCCGAGCTGGGTGAACGCCTCTGGCAGCCGCCCCGCCCCGAACAACACGAGCACCAGCACCAGCGCGATCCCGATCTCGACCGGTCCCAGGCGGTCCACCTCGGTCGGCGGCCGCGCGCGCTCGTCGCTCGGACGGTGCGCACCGATCGTCCACGAACGCGCGCCCACCGTCGGGGCCTCACGCCCCGCAAACGAGGCCATCGATGGGTGTGCGCCCGCGTCGGACCATGAGACCACAGCCTTGGATCGGGCCTTACTAAGGTTCGAGGCCACCTATCCGGCGTGGCAACGTTGCCACCGACCGTCACCGCCTTCGTACGCCGGGAATCGGTGAACGTAGGTTCGCTCCTGGTCCGCTCCGACCGGTGCCAGCCGTCGGGCGGTGCACAGCAGGGTACCGGAGGCCGGCGGTTCCCGCTGGCTCCCGCGCCCCCATCACACCGGACGTGCAGATCCCACGCATCGCCAGGCGCACGGAGCCCGGGAGCGCGCGTCC
>CAMCWU010000206.1 GCA_945882675.1 Klebsiella pneumoniae
TCGAGCAGCGGCCGCGCGCCGAGGACGAGCTCCGCCGAGCAGTGCAGGACCGGGCAGAGCCTCCCCGCGCGGACAGCACGCGTCAGGCCTTCCACCACCACTTCGCGCGGGAGCTCCAGCATCTCGAGGTACAGCTCGAGGAGGCCGTCGTCGGTGACGGCCACGGCCTCCGACAGGCGCTCCCAGGCGGCGGCGATCTCGGCGTCCAGCTCGGGGCTCGCCACGGACGCCCGCTCCACGGGGAGCGGCGCACACTCGTCCTCACGCCCCGTGGCGTGGAACAGACCGTCGAGGAGCGAGACGACGCCCGTGATCCGGCCGCCGCTCCGCACGATCACCGTGAGCGGCACCGGCACGACGCCCGGCAGCGCGGACAGCGCCACCTCGATGTCGAAGCAGCGATCCGAGCGATCGACCTTCGAGATCACCGCGAACCGCGGCGCGCCCAGCGCGTGGGCGTCCCCGAGCGCCTGCTCCGCGCCGAGCTCCACCCCTTCCGCGCAGTCGACGACGACGACCGCGGTGTCCGCCGCCATGGCCGCGAGCCGCCGGGGGTGCGCGACGGCTTCGCTCCCCGGCGTGTCGATCAGGTTCACCAGCAGGTCGTTCCAGCCGAACCACGCGAACGAGGGCTGCAGCGACATCCCCCGCTTGCGCTCGGACGCCGACGCATCCAGCAGCGCGGTCCCCGCCTTCACCCGCCCCATCTGCCGGGTCACTCCCCCCGCCTGCAGGAGCATCTCCCCGAGCGAGGTCTTCCCGCACGACCGGTGCCCCACCAGGGCCACCGTCCGGACGTCGGTGGGAGCGTACTCCCGTCGCGTGCTTGCCAACCCGACCCCCACACGATTGTAGCCGCGCGGACCACGGGCGGGCAACCCGGACGCGCCACTCGACCCACCACGGGGACCGGGCAGGGCCATCGGTTGATCGGCGAAGATTTTACGGGTTCGCGGTGCGCGATCGCCGGCGCGCGCGACAAGGGGCTGTCGGAAGGCACCGGGTCACCGCTAATCTAAGGGAGTGCCGAACGCCGCAGCGCTTGCCCCCCCGATCCACCACGCCGTGTCCGACATCGGGCTCGTCCACCACGTGCAGGAGGACTCCTGGAGCGTGCTGCGGACGGGCGACGCCGGTGATCTGTACATCGTCTGCGACGGCATGGGCGGGATGGGTCACGGGGACGAAGCGAGCCAGCTCGCCATCCGCATCCTCACGCAGCGACTCTCGGGAGGGATGACCGATCCGGCGGCCGAGGTGGCCACGGCGCTGTCCGCGGTGGATGTCCAGGTCCGCACCGAGCTCTGCGCGCACGGGCGCGGGCTCCCGGGGACCACCGCGGTGGTCGCGTACCTGCGCGGCGGCGTCGCGCACGTCGGCTGGGTGGGCGACAGCCGGGTGTACTGGATCCGGGACGGCCACACACTGATCCGGACCCGCGACCACAAGCTGGTGGAGGAGCTCGTCGCCCTCGGCCAGCTCACGCAGGAAGAGGCCCGCGGGAGCCCGCTCGCGCATGTGGTCACCCGCGCGATCGGCGGCCGCTCCCCAGACGATCCGGCGGTAGAGGCGTCGGTGTACGCGCCGTGGGAGCTGCAGCCCGGGGATACCGTGCTCCTGTGCTCGGACGGCCTGAGCGACCTCGCGTCCGACGAGGAGATCGCGGCCGCGACAGTCGGCACCACCCCGAAGGAAGCGTCCGAGCGACTCTTGAAGCTGGCGCTCGACCGGGGCGGTCACGACAACATCACGGTCGTCACGGTCCGGGTGCCCGGCGGGCCGGCGCGCGCGAACCCGCCGCGCCAGGAGGGAGAGCCGGAGGACGAGTTCCGCAGCCAGAACCTCGATCTCGTGCCGTGGCTGCTCACCGGCGGGCTGCTCGGGGCGCTCGTCCTGCTCGCCGTGAGCCTGCTGACGATGGGCTAGAGTCGGGGCGGACGACGGCCCGAGCTCAGGCGCCCCAGTACCAGTATGCGCCGCCGAGCGCCACGACGGCCAGGACCGCGACGACGACCGCCGCCACCCCGACGAAGCCGAAAGCGGCGAGCCCGACCATCACGCCCGACTTCGACGTCGGCGCTTCTTCGCGCGCCGGCGAGAGCTCGGATGCGCTGCCGAACCGGCCGGTCCCGAGGGGCAGCGGGCGCTCGGAGCCCGGCGGAGCGGAGCGCGGGGGCGGGCTGGAGCGCGGCGCGGGGCCCCCGAGGTCGCGGGCGTCCGTGGTCTCGCTCGACTGGAAGTCCTCCGGCTGCAGGGTCGGCTCGGTGGCGGCCCAGGTCTCCGGCACGTAGCTCTCGTCGAGCGGCGCGGTGCGCTCCCCGGCGATGACGACCGCCACCGTCACGTTGTCGTGACCGCCGCGATCGCACGCGAGCTCCACGAGGGCGCGCGCGGCCTCTTCCGGCTCGAGCCCCGCGATCGCCGGCCCGATCTCGATGTCCTCGATCAGGTCGTGCAGTCCGTCGCTGCAGAACACGAGCGCATCGAGCTCCTCGAGCAGCAGGGGCTCCGCGCTCACCTCTGGCGCGAGCGGCCGGCCGTCTGCCATGCGGCTGTGCCCGAGCGCGCGCGTGAGCATGCCGCTCTCGGGGTGGACGCGGGCTTCCTCCTCGTCGATCTGGCCCTGATCGAGCAGCATCTGGACCCGCGTGTGGTCCGATGTGCGCCACACGAGCTGGCCCTTGCGGATGTGGTAGACCCGGCTGTCGCCGACCTGGCCGACGAAGACCTCTCGCCCGCGGAACAGGCCGGAGATCGCCGTGGTCCCCATGCCCTTGGTCCCGCTGCGCTTGCCCTCGTCGAGGATGGCCTCGTTCGCTTCCATCAGGCCGCCGAACAGGCGTTCGCGCGGATCGCCGTCGGGGTTGCGCCCGATGACCTCTTCCACCACGCGCACCGCGAGGCCCGACGCGACCTCTCCGGCTTCGTGGCCGCCCATACCGTCGGCGACCATCACGAACAGGCTCCCGTCCGAGAGCCACGCGTGGCCGAACGAGTCCTCGTTGTTCGACCGCACCCGCCCGACGTCGCTGTGGACCGCGACCGAGAGCGGGAAGCCGTGACTACGGCGCAGATCCGTCATGGCGTCGCCATCACGTGCAACATGGCTTTGCCATCGACTGAGACCGGATCATGCGCTCAGAACTGCTCTGCGAACGCGGCCTTGACCTGCTCGTCTTGCATCGCGACGATGGCCCAGATCCCGATCGGCAGGCCGATACAGCAGCAGTAGCTGAAGCAACACGGGTTCATAGCCATGATCGCCCCCGCGTACACGACCCCGGACGAGCGCGCGTTCCGCAGCCGCAGGCCCGCGAAGGCCACCAAGAACGAGGTCGCGAACGACAGCAGGGTCATCACGAACGTCCAGCCGGTGTTCGTGGCGAACGCGATCCAAGAAGTCGAGTCCCCGGAGTCGAGGAGCGCCAGGATCGTGCCCATGGACGTCACCAACGTCACGATCCCGCCGAGGAGGTTCAGGACGATCGCCGCCATCCCGAGGATCGCGAGCGCCAGCCCCGGAAGGCCCACCTTGCTCTGTACGTACTCGTTCATCCGTCACTCCCCGTCGGCGCCCGCCCGCTGGGCCAGGCGCGTTCCACCGGCGCGGCGGACGGGAGCGACGCCCCCGCCTGCGCGCGGCGAGATCCTAGCTGAAGCCCGGGAGCGAAGCGAGGAAGCCGAGGCCGGCCTCACCCTCGCCGATCGACTCGCCATTGGCGAGCTTCTGGCCGAGGACGTACGCGTCGTACGCCGTGAGCCACGGGATGATCATGCCGATGCCGCACATCGACAGCACGATCGTGTACGCGATGGCGGCGATCGCCTTCTTCTTCTGGCCCATGAGGAAGTACCCCACGCCGCCGAGCAGGAACAGGTTCAGAACCGCGAGCAGGATGGGGTTGGCATCCGGCTTCGAAATCATCTCGCCCATGAAGATCCTCCACTTTCAGAAATTGGCCAGGCGGCCGACGTTGCAACCGCGTCGGGGCGACGAGCCCCTGTCCACCGCGCCTGCTTGAATCGCTCGTGAGACTAGGTCATCCGGGCGGCGGCCGCAAGGGGCCGACTGTCGGTTCCGCTACTCGAGGAACGCGATGGCCACCGGAAACCAGGGAGACGCGCCCCCGTCGGGCACCCACAGCTCGTAGAAGTCGAAGTCGAACCCGGAGTCGGTGATGGCGAGGCCGACGCGGAGCTGGTGGATGCCGGGCGGAAGATCGGTCACGACGAACTGGCCGGTGGCGCCGACCTGCGTGGCGGCCGGGTCCCACGCGCCTTCGTCGTCGAGCATGCAGGCGGTGACGAGTTGGTCCTCCGAGCCGTCGATCGCGACCTTGACGATGGCATTCGGCGCGACGGGCAGGCCGCCCGTGCCGGCGTCGCGGAGATCCGAAAACCGCACTTCTCCGAGCACGATCCCGCCCGCGTCCCCGTCCCAGTCGGCGCCCGGGCACCCCGCGAACGGCGCAAGCCGCTCCGCGAGGTCCGGCAGGCCGTACAGCGCGCCCGGCTCGGCCTCGAAGTCCGAGATCGAGGCCTGGCCCGCGAAGGTCGTGGGCACCGATCCGTCGATCGCGATCTCCGCGAAGAGATCGGTGTCCGCCGGGGTGAGCACTTCGAACCGCCCGTCCGCGCCGATCGGCGCCGAGTCGAAGACGGCCGCTTCCGCGTCGCGGATCGTGATCGTCCCGCCCGCTGCCGGGGTCGCGGACGCCGGGCCGGCGTACACGGTACCGGTCGCGGTCACTTCCGACGGCTCGCACGCGAGGATCGAGGCCAGCAGCAACATCCGCCCTCCAGGCCCCGCCCCTTATTGCGCGAGGTGGATCATGGCCCGGCTCGCGAGCGCGCGGCCGAGCTGGTGCTCCACGGTGTCGGTCAGCAGGCCGGTGCAAAGGTCCGGCAGCGAGACGGCGTCCGCGAGGGGCAGACGGCGCAGGGCGTCGATCGCCTCCAGCAGGCGGGCGTCCACGTCCTTCCCCTCCCCGCAGCGGGAGTGCAGGCCTCCCCCCTCGTCGTTGCTCCAGCGCACGGGGTCGACCAGGGGCTCGCCGCAGCGCGCGCACTTCAGCAGCCGGGGCGCGAAGCCGGCGAAGGTCAGCGCCTTCCCCTCGAGTGCGATCCGCGCCGCGCCGCCCGGCGCCGGATCGCCGTCCACGATCTCGAGCCAGGCGCCGAGGAGGCCGTACAGCCGCTCCGCCGGTGCGTGCTCGCCCGCGAGGCCCGCGCAGATCTCCGCGCCGTACGCGAGATGCGCGAGTCGCCCGAGATCATCGCGCGCGCGCCGCGGCACCCGCACGAGATCCGCGCCCGACACCGACGTGAGATCGCCGCGCCCGCGGAGCTCGAGCCGCACCGTGTTCCCGAGCTCGAACACGCCGGGGAACCGGGGCCGCGACTGGCGCGCCCGACGCACCACCACGGAATACCGCCCCTTCTCCGCCGAGAGCAGCCGTATGATGCGATCGGCCTCGCCGAGATCCAGCCCCCCCACCACGATGGACAGCGGCGAGTACCGCTCCTCGTCGTCGTCTTCCATCACAGCCCCAGGAGCAGCTTGGCGATGCTGAAATAGATGACGATGGACGTGATGTCCACGAGGGTCGTGACGAACGGTCCGGTCGCGACGGCGGGGTCCACGCCGGACCGCTCCAGCATGATCGGCATCGTGCTCCCGAGCGTGCCGGACAGCAGGATCGCGAGGAAGATGCTCATGCCCGCCGAGACCCCGATGAGCGGCATGGTCGGGTTGCGCGCCGCGCCATAGGCCGCCAGGATCACCGCGAAGAGCCCCCCGAGGAGCAACGCGACGCGGACCTGGTCCGAGATGAAGTGCAGCGGCGCCGACGGCTGCACCGTGCCGGTCGCGAGCCCGCGCACCGCTAGGGTCGCCGACTGGATCCCGACGTTGCCGCCCATCCCCATGATGACGGGGATGAACCCCGCGATCGCCGAGACCTTCTCGAGCGTGTCGCCGAAGCCCCCGATGACCTCCGCCGCCACCATCCCGCCCATGATCGTGGCGACCAGCCAGCCCGCGCGGCTGCGGAACTGCGCCAGGATCGAGCGCTCCGGCTCGGCGGCGACGCCGGCCATGAGCATCATGTCCTCGGCGGCCTCCTCCCGGATGACGTCCACCACGTCGTCCACCGTGACGAGGCCCAGGATGTGCCGCCCCGCGTCGAGGACGGGAATCGCCAGCAGATCGTAGCGCGCGACGAACCGCGCGACCTCTTCCTGGTCGGTGTCCGGGGTGACGTGGATGACCGAGCGCGTCATGATCTGGACGATCGGCGTCTTCGGCGGGTTCGAGAGGAGCGACCGCAGCGACGTCACGCCCACCAGCCGGTCCGCAGCGTCCACGACGTAGACGTAGTAGATGTGCTCGTGCTCCTCGTTCGACGTCTGTAATCGGCTGATCGCCTGGCCGCAGGTGGTGCTGTCCTGCACCATGAAGACCTGCGGGTGCATGATGCCGCCCGCCGAGTCCGACGCGTACTCCAGGAGCTCCTCGATCTCGCCGGTCTGGTCGTCCTCGAGCTGGTCGAGGACCTGCTCGCGGAGCTCCTCGCGCAGCTCGCGCACGACGTCCGTGGCGTCGTCGGGCTCGAGGCGCTCGACGAGGTCGGCGACCTGGTGGCCGGTCAGCTCGCGCGTGACCTCGCGCACGCTCTCGGGCGAGAGAGAAGCGAGGACCTCCGCCGCGAGATCTTTGTCGTCGATGAGGTTGTACAGCCGGCGCTGCTCGTCCCACGTGATCTGCTCGAACGCGGCGGCGATGTCCTCCGGCCGGCACCGCGCGAGGTACTTGTTCAGCGCGGTCCCCGCTTCCCGCCGGACGAGCCTCCGGAGCAGGGCGTCCGTCCGCAGCCCGACCGACGTGATCCGCTCGTGCCGCGGCTCCCCCGCGTCCGGCGCGTTCGCGGCCGGTCCGGGCGGGGAGGACGGGGCGGTCACCGCGCGCCCCCGCCGTCATAGGTCGAGTCCGCGAACACGAGGCGGCGCGGGACGTCCTGGCGGCCCTGGGGCACGATGGTCT
>CAMCWU010000207.1 GCA_945882675.1 Klebsiella pneumoniae
CGAGACCTTCGCGCACGAGATCGGGCACTTCATGGGCCTGCAGCACCCGGTCCAGGGGGGGTGGAAGGACTGGGACGCGCTGGGTGACACCGTCGAGTGCACGTCCAACAACGCGTGCGAGAAGGATCTCGGGGAGAACCTGATGTATCCGTTCAGCATCTGCCCGACCTTCGACTACTGCGAGCCGCAGTTCGCGTTGACGGCGGATCAGCAGGGCGAGCTCCACTACTACGGGGCCACGCTCTAGCGTGTTTTGGGCCGCGCTTTCGCTCGTCGTCGGCGTGCTGGGCGCGTGCGCGGGACTGGCCGGCGCGCTCGTCGCCGTCGCGATCCCGGCGTTCGTGGTCTGGAAGATGCACCGGGCCGGCGTGTTCGACCCGGAGACCTGGAATCGGCTGCTCGTCTTCCAGCCGGTGAGCCTGCCGAAGCCGACGGGCGCCGGCTTCGTCAAGCGCGCGACCTGCCGGAGCTGCGGGTCGCCCAAGGTCAAGCCGTCGCTGAATGCGTACGTATACTGCGACTTCTGCGGTGAGCTGACGGACTGGGACTTCCGCGCGGCCATGTCGGATCGGCGGAGCCGGGCGCCCGGTCCGGCGTACGAGGGCCTGCTCGCGCGGCACCGCGCCACGCTCGAGCGCGCGCGCGCCGCGGGAGACCGCGCCACCTACCTGGAGATCCAGCGGGAGCTGTGGGGAAGCTATGTGGACGCCTGCCCCGCCGCCATGTCCCCGCGGATCGGCGACCCGCGCTACCGCGAGCGGATCGTGGCGTACCAGGCCGAGCTGCAGACGGAGGCGGACCTCGACCCCGCCGTGAAGTCCTGCCTCGACCGCCAGCAAGAGGAGGTCGGGCGGCTCACCTGGGACCGGAGCAACCCGTTTCAGCCGCGGGTCGGGTCCGAGAGCTTCGCGCGGCTCACGGAAGCCGTCCTCGAGACGCAGCGCGCGTACACCGAGAAGGCAGAGACGACCGGCCTCCTGGCGCGGCACCCCGACCGGCCCACCGGCGAGATGCTGCTCCGCGTGGGCGTGAGCGCGCTCGTGCAGGGGTGGATGCCGTACCTCGCGAAGGACGATGCGGACCGCCTGCTTCGGCGCACCGGCCTGGACGGCGAGTACGTGGCGTTCACCCCGATCGAGGAGATCGGCGGGGCGTGCGACGGCTGCGGCGCGCACATCGACGCGCCGAAGGGCGCGAAGCGCGTGCTGTGCCACCACTGCGGGGCATACGTGGCCGTCGGGGGCGGCGCGATGCCGTGCCACGGTTGCGCCGCGCCCATCGAGATCGCGCCGGGCGTGGCGGTTTTTGCGTGCGGGTCGTGCGGGGCGCGCGTGTCGCGCCTGCAGACCGGCTGACTACTTCGGGGCCTTGGCCTTGGCGCCGCGCAGCTCGGCGACGAGGCCCATGGCGTCCTCCGGCCCGACCAGCTCGGTGAGCTGACGGCCCACGTCCGAGCGGAGCTTCGCGAACTCGGCCCGCGCCTCTTCCGGCGGCATGGTCCCGGCCTGGATGGACGCCGAGGCTGCGTCCACGCGCACGAGCGAGTCGTCGAGCAGCTTGCGGACCGACTGCTTCTTGGCGTCGTCCCAGCCCTTCTCGGTCGCATACCCGTCGAGCTTCTCGCCGATGCCGTCCGTGAGGGCGGTGCGCATCTCGTCCCACTTGCGGGCGGCCGCAGCCGGATCCGGGGCCGCGCGCGGGGCGCCCTTCGCCGACTTCGCCGAGCGCGCCGCACCCCCCGCCGGAGGACGCGCGCCCTTGGCGCCCTTGGCGCCCTTGGCCGACTTCCCGGCCTTGGCACCGGACTTCTTCGACTTCGCGCCGCCGGTCTTGCTCCGACTGACGGTCGGCGCCTTGATGTCGGACTTGGTGCCCGGGATCGCGGTCGACTCGACGGCCGGCGTCGCGACGTAGAGCATACCCGCGAAGGCCAGTACGCAGGCCACCCCTGCCGCGGCGAGCCACCTCGTGTCCATCATACCTCCCGGGCCGTCATACCCTGGCCGACACGGATCTGCCGCGAGATCTTCCAGCAACGGCGATCACGCCGGAGCGCCGATGCGCTGGAGCCGCCCCGCGACGAGCAGCGAGACGGCGTACGCCACGAGCGCCAGCCCGAACGCCGCCTGGTAGCCCCAGATCCGACTCACCACCATGGTGCCGAGGCTCGCGACCACGCTCGTGTAGCCGTTGAACGCCCAGGCCCACGGGACCATCGCTGCGGCGTCGTCCCGAAGGATCCGCAGGGCGAGCGGGAACGGCATCCCCATCACGAAGCCGAGCGGGGCGAGCGCAATCGCGGTCACCAGCACCCGCAGCGGCATGGGCCACCCGAGGCCGGTCGCGTACAGCACCCGCGGCAGCACGTACCCCTGCACCAGCCCGAGGATCAGCACGCCCACCAGCACGGCGCGGAGCAGGCGTGTGAGCTCGATCTCCGGCCGCCGGCCTACCCAGACGCTCCCGAGCCCGGACGCCAGCAGCATCGTGAACACCACGACCGTGATCGCGTACGTCGGGTGGCCCACGAACAGGATCAGCTCGTGGACGAGCACGGTCTCGATCGCGAGGTATCCGTACCCGAGGCCGGCTGCGTACAGCAGCCCCCAGCCGACGCCGCGGACGCCGACCAGGCCCGTGACGCCGCGCCGCAACAGCGGCACTACGCCGAGCAGGAGCCCCGCGATCCCGAGGAAGAGCGCCTGGATCCCGAGCGATCGGTACAGGATGTCCACCGGCTCGGTCTCCTCGACCGGGAAGCCGGCGTAGTGCCGGATCATCCGACCCAGGCTCGCCTTCGCGACGTCCGGGCTCTCGAAGAAGGGGCGGTCGTCCGTCATCGGGTGGGTCGCCATCAGTCGCCGCCACAGGTTGTGGTCGCGGCGGAGCGGGTCGAGCGCCATCGGAGCGGGCTGGGTGTAGCTCGTCAGGAGCTCGGCCACCTCGTCGCGCTCAGCGGCGAGCCAGGGCCGCTTCTTCACGAGGAGCACCGTGTTGTTTCCCTCCACCAGGAGCATGTGGGTGGATGGTTCGCGCACGCCACGCCGCCGCAGGGCCTCCGCTGCGGACCGCACGAAGGTGCGCGTGTTCGTGCCCGCCGAGAACGAGATCGTCCCCGAGCCGTCCAGGTGGTCGAAGTAGGTCTCGAACGCCTCCACCGTCTGCAGCAGGTTCGGCGACCACGCCTGGCTCAGGAGCCCAGCGGCAGAGTGAAGGTTCGCGTGGACCATCTGGATGATGTCGTACGGCTCGCGGGCGTGCAGGATGGCGGCGCGGCCATCCGACCAGACGCGGCGCGTGTTGCCGTTGGTGTACGGGTTCACCGCGCTGGGCGGGAACCGCGTCGCGACGATGTCCCCGATCTGGGCCGCGATGTCGACGGCGTCGATGTCCTTGTACCCGTACTCCTGTGCGCACGCGACCTCCGGCCCGGCGGACGCCGCGAGGATGGCCACGCGCGCCGGGGGATCGTGGAGCCGGTACACGAGCGACCGAGCGAGCTCCCTGCTCTTCGCCTGCCGGGCCTTCGGGGTGAGGATCACCTCCGACGCCGACGTGTTGTCGAGGAGCATGTAGGTGCCGCGCACGTCCTCGTGGATCGCGATGCGCGTGAGCGGCGTCCAGCCCGTCCACGTGACGTTCGCCTCCGAATAGCCGGCGGCGTACCGGACCTGCAGGAGCCCGCCTGCGCCGACGCCGATCCCCGCGGCCACGAGCGCAGCGCCCATCGACAGGCCCGCGAACGGCCGCCCGCGCGGCAGATCCTGCCAGCACACGAGCGCCGCGGCGCACGCGAGCGCAGCCACCACGAACACCACGTCGGGCGCCGGGACGACCGCGAGCAGCGGGATGAACACCAGCGCGCCCATGGCCCCGCCGATGAGGTCGGCTGCATAGATGACGCCGATGTCCCGCTTGCAGCGCTGGAACACGCCGGCGAACACGATCCCGACGAGCGTGAACGGGACCACCAGGGCGACCAGCAGCGCGACGAACCACGCCGGATCGATGAGATCCCACGCGATGCCCGAGCGCTCCATGAGCACGACCGGCGGGGCGTCCGACTGGATCGTGGCGGGGAACGCCACGGCCGCCCAGCCGGCGAAGATGGACGACGCCGCCACGGCGAGCGACCAGCCGCCTACGCGCTCCTCGAGGCCTTCCTCCGGCACGAGGCCCGGCCAGACCTGCTGGAGGGCCGCGCCGGCCGTGATGCCCAGCATGGCGAGGCCGAGCGCCAGATGCGCGTAGCTCGCGAACAAGATCACGCTGAACACACGGGTCAACGCCAGCTCGAACAGGACCAGCGCGAGGCTGATCAGGAACATCGTAGCGGCGATCGTGCGGGTGCGGGGCGGGACCAGGACGCTCACTTCCGCTTCAGCTCCGCGTCGATGACCTCCGAGAAGGCCTCGATCGGCACCGCGCCGGAGATATGGATGCCGTTGACGTAGAAGCCAGGAGTGCCCTGCATTCCGACCGAACGACCCTTCTCGAGATCTGCTTCGACCGTGGCGCCCATCTTGCCGCTCTCCAAGCAGACTTCGAACTTCCGGCCGTCCAGGCCGAGCTCGATCGCATACCGGGCGAGCGACGCGGGGTCGAGCTGCTTCTGGTTCGCGAAGAGCTTGTCGTGGTACTCCCAGAACTTACCCTGCTCGTTGGCGCAAAGCGATGCTTCGGCCGCCTTCTTCGCGTTCGCGTGCATGGGCAGCGGGAAGTTGACGAAGCTGATCGAGACCTTGTCGCCGTACTTCGCCTCCACGTCGTGGACGGTCTTCGCCGCGATCCCGCAGTACGGGCACTCGAAGTCGGAGAACTCGACGATCTGCACCGGCGCCGACGCGGTCCCGGTCCGCGGCGACTGGCCGGGGTCGACGGGGAACCGCGGAGGATCGAGCAGGATCTCCACCTTGGCCTGCTCCCGCAGCGACGCGAGGAACGCCTGCATGAGCTCCTGCTGCTTCTGCTGGACGAGGTGCTCGGCGATGGGGCCGACGGTCTCCTCCAGCGAGCCACGGATCCGGCCTGCGTTCTCGTTGTAGAACGCCTCGATCTCGGCGGGCGTGGGGGCGGGCGCCTTCGCCTCGATCTCCGCCTGCATGAGCTGGTCGGTCGTGAGGTTGCGCTTCTTCGCCTCCGCCTCCACCAGGCGCTCGGCGATCATCTGGTCGAGGGCGCCCTTGCGCGCTTCGTACAGCTTGCCGCGGAGATCGACGACCTCTCCCGCCACGAGCTCCTGGAGCTCCGCGGCCGTGATCGGCTCGCCCCCGACGCGCGCGACGACGTCGGGTGGGGCGTCCCAGCCGCTGGTCGCCGGCGCGGCGGACTGCGTCGTACCCGCGGGGGGCTTCGCCGCGGCGTCCTCGCTCGGGGTGCCGCCGGTGCACGCGGCGAGGGCGAGGAGGAGGGCTCGATACATCTGGGTACTCCGTGGCGCTGGGGGATCCCCGAGGGCGAGGCGCCTCCCTAGCCGGTCGGCTCCGTGGCGGCTTGCGTCAAATCCACGTCGTGACGCGATGGTACAGCCACGGCAGGCTGTGGTCCAGGCGCCAGCTCACGCCCGAGTGGTCGCCGTCGAACTCCTGGTGCTCGCAATCAACCCCGTACGCCGCCAGCTTCCGCGCGAGCTGTCGCGTCCCGTAGTGGATCTGGTACTGGTCGCGGCCGCCGCAGTCGAGCCACAGGCCTCGGAGCGCGGCGAGGCCGTCCCGGCAGCGGGCGTCGTCCACCATCTTCACGGGGTCGTGCGCGCGCCAGCGCTCCCACGCGTCCGCGTCGAGCTCGCCGGTCCACGGGTCGAGGGGGAGCCGCGCACCGAACGGCGCGTCCGTCCTGGGATCGTACGAGGCCGCCATGGCGAGCGTCATCAGGTGGTGCAGATCCTTGCCGTCCACCTTCGTGGCCTGCTCCCAGGAGGTCACGAACGCGGACGTGGCGGCGTCGAGATCGGCGGCGTCGCGGAGCGGTCGGCCCAGCGCCCTCGCGAGCCGGTCGAGAGCAGGGACCAGGTGCGGGCGATACACCAGGTCGAAGTCCATATCTCCCGAGTGGCACGCCACGGCGTTCCAGGTGCCGGGCTGCCGCATGGCGGACGTCAGCGCGCCGTACCCGCCGCTCGACTTGCCGAAGATCGCCCTCGCTCCTGGGAGCACCGGGAACGCGCCCTCCACCGCCGGGAGCAGGTCGTCCACGAGGTAGTCGCCCCACCGCCCCATCGCCGCCGAGTTCAGGTACTGGTTGCCGCCGAGCCGCGTGAAGGCGTCCGGCATCGCCACGATCACGGGGCCCATCCGCTGCGTCGCGACCAGGCGGTCGATCCGTTGCGGCAGGCTCTCCTCGAACGCCTTCCACGCCGGTTGACCCAGGCCCGAGCCCGTGAACCCCGCGAGGGAGACGAAGAGCGGCCAGCGGCCCTCCTCCGTGCCCGCCGAGCAGTAGACGGCGACGGACCGCGCCGCAGGATCCCCGAGCAGGTTCCCCGCGAGAGCGCCGCTCTCCAACTCGATCTCGACGAGCCGCCCAGCGGGCCGGGCGTAGGGATGCGCCGGCATCAGGCCTCCGTCGTCACAGGGTCGGCGCGTCCTGGGCGATGGTCACGAACTGGCGCGTGTCGACGTCGCGGAAGACGCTGACGCGGCCGTCCGGCCACGAGACCTCGATCTTGTCGATCCGGTCGAGCGTCGCGAGGCCGAAGTGCAGCGAGGGCGGCTCCGACGAGCCGAGGCTGATCCCGCCGGCCTGGACCCAGCCGGTCCACTGGCAGCGACCGTCGTCGAGCGCGGTGCCAGCGGGGCAGGTCGCGAGATCGTTGCTCACGAGCACGATCTTCGCGCCGATGGCGTCGCGGTTCATGCCCCAGTTGCGCTTCAGCCCGATGTTCAACCACGCGGCGTCGTCGCAGTTCGACATGTACGCGATGTTCAGGCCGTTGATCACCGGTCCGCCAAGATCGCGCTTCACGACG
>CAMCWU010000208.1 GCA_945882675.1 Klebsiella pneumoniae
CGCCGACTTGATCACCAACCTCCTCATCTTCTTCGCGATGCTGCTCGCCGCGGCGGACATCAGCAAGACGAAGATGCAGAAGATGCAGAAGGAGATCTCGGGCAAGGAGCAGCCGCAGAGCCTGTCTTCCATCCAGAAGGAGATCGAGAAGCAGATCGCGGCGGAGGGGCTGCAGGAGATGGTGCGGACCGAGTTGACGGACGACGGCCTGAAGGTCTCGCTCGACTCCGGCATCGTGTTCGACTCGGGCAGCGCGCTGATCCGCTACGAGCAGGCTCCGGTCCTGGACAAGATGCTGCAGACGCTCGTGCCGTACACGGAGAAGTACGCGTTCGCGGTCGAGGGGCACACGGACAGCACGCCCATCGGCGCCGGGTCGCTGTACCCGTCGAACTGGGAGCTCTCGACGGACCGGGCGAACGCCGTGCGCGGCCGCCTCGAGAGCGTGGGGATCGAAGAGGGCCACATCCGGGTGGAGGGCTACGCGGACACCGTGCCGCTCCCGCCCGAGGATCTCGCGGCGCTGCCGGCCGATCAGGCCCTGGCGCGCCACCGTCGCGTCGTCGTGAGGATCTACTGATGAGAACGGTGCTGTGTGTGCTGCTGGCCCTGACGACGATCCCGGCCGTGGCCCAGGAGCCGGGGCCGCCGCGGCGGCTGATCCCGCCGTCGCTGCTGGTGGATCTGGTCGGCGTCGAGGACCGGTTCGACCTCGCGCTGGCGACGGATTGTGCCGCTGGGATGTGCCAGAGCAAGGGGTGCAGCTACGTGGCGCACACGCTCGCGGACCGGCCGCCGTCGGCGTCGCTGCCGGGCCTCGGGAACGAAGCGGGGCCGTCGAGCACGGCGGACGCGCAGGCCTGGCTGACGCAGGCGCGGTGCGAGTTCGCGTACGAGGGCTCGCTCGACGCGGAGTATGTGCAGGCGCTGTCTCGTCGGCTCGGAACGCGCACTTCTGGCGGGTACACCACCGTGAGCGTGAGCGGACAGGCGCTCCCGCCGCTCCCGCCGCCGGTCGCCGAGCCGGTGGTGGAGCCGGTGCCGGAGCCCGAGCCCCCTCCCCCGCCGCCGGAGCCGTCGCTGCTGCGCGACCTGTGGAGCACGCTGCTCGACGACTTGCCGTGGATGCTCGGGCTGATCCTCGGTACGGCGTGCGCGACGGCGCTGATCTGGGGCTGGCGCCGCCTCGGCCGCGAGACCATCGAAGAGAAGGCGATGCTCGCCGAGATCGCGAGAGAGGGCGCGGAGCCCCTCCAGGCCGACGTCGAGTCCACGGACGCGCCGGAGCCGCCGCCGCCGCCGCCGATCGACGAGAACGTGGCGGTCCAGCTCGCGGGCTGGCGCATGCGCGTGGCCGCGATCGACCCGCTGCGCCCGGATCCGGGCCTGCAAGCCATGCTCCGCGACCTGCTGCGGGCCGGCGAGCTCCCGCTGCTCGCGCGGGCGGTGCTCGCGTTCCCGTCGCTCCCGGCAGCGTTCCCGGCCGGCGGCGACATCGCGGCGTCCAAGCTGGCGCTCGCCGAGTACCTCAAGACCGCGGACGTCGCCGCGCTGCCGTCGGACGCGGAGCTGGTCCGCGCTTTGAACCGCCACTCGTCGTCGGCGGCGCTCGCGTCGCAGACGGACGCGGAGGTCGTGCGCAGCCTGCGCGAGGAGTTCGGCGCAGGCGGGCTCGTGACGCTCATCGACGGCGTGTCGGCGCGTGCGGGGGCGCTGCTGTTCGCGCTCGCGCCGCCGGAGGCCCAGCAGGAGCTGGTGCACCTCCTCGAGCCCGGCAAGATGGCGGCGATGGCCGAGCAGTTGATGCGGTCGAACCGGATGGATCCGGCCGAGACCGAGTACCTGTTCGCGGTCCTGCGCCAGGGCCCGGGCGTGGACATGCCGACCGCCGCGCCCGCGGACGTCTCCGATCGGGGCTTCGCTTTCGACGCCGCCGGCGCGTTGTCCACGTTGCTCCCGCACCTGGCGCAAGAGGATCTGGCGGCGCTCCTGGGGCGCGCGCTCGACCGGTTCGGCGGGAGCCTGCCGTCCTGGTACGCCGAGATCCTGGTGCCGGACATGCTGTTCGCGCTCGACGCGGAAGCCCGCGCGGACCTGCTGCTCGGCGCGGACGCCGAGAGCATGGCGGCGTGGCTGTCGCTGCAGGATTCGAGCGTCACGGAGCGGCTGCTCGCGGACGCGCCGAACGCCCTGCGCGCGTCGATCCGGTCGGCGCCGGTCAGCCCGTCGCGGGCCCGCCAGCTCGCGACCGCGGAGCGCGGACGCCGCGACCTCGCGCGGGATTTCCAGGCCCAGATCGCCCGCAATCGCATGCGGTTCGAGGACGTCGTCGCGTCCATGGCGGGTAGCCGGTGACGCGCGGCGGCGGGACACGCGCGGGCCTGGCCTCGTGCATGCTGCTCGCCGCCCAGGCCGTGGGGTGCGAGAAGGCGCCGCTGTTCGACGTGGGCGCGGCGTTCGCGCTCGCGGACGTCACCTGGTTCGGCGGGGAGGACACGTTGTTCGTGTTCTACGAGCTGACCGCCGAGCAGGGCCTCAACGACGAGGGCGTCGTCGAGATCACGTGGACCACCGACAAGGTGCGGATGCCCTGGACGCCGCTCGACGACCTGCCGACGGTCCACACCCACCTGCCGGTGGACTGCGGCCCGGACACGCGGTGCGGGAGCACGAGCATCCCCGTGCCGAACGAGCCCCGGGACGTGCAGCTCCGCTACCGGTACCACCGCGACGGCGCGCTGGCGCTCGGCGCCCCCACGGTGTTCAACGTGGTCGCCGCGGGCCCCGCGTGGTCGAACCGGAGCCTCTTGGTCTACGGCGTCTTCGACGAGGCCAACCAGCACATCCAGTGGCGCTCCCGCAACCAGTTCCCGACGCTGCGGAACGAGCAGGTGACCGAACTCGGCCTGCGCCGCAGGTTCGAGGTGACCGATCCCGGCTTCGGCACGGCGAAGCTCGCGACCAACGGGAACCCGTATGGGTACGGCGTCCTGTGCCCCACGGACTTCGTCGCGCTCGGCACCGGGCTGCTCGCCACGAGCGAGCGCGCCGTGTTCCAGCCGGAGATCCTGCCTCTCGGCGCGTCGGACGCGTCCACGGTCTGCGCGGAGGCCACGGTCTTCGACGCGGGCGGCAACTTCACCACGGGGGCCATCGCCCGGAAGAACCCGGAGGTGGAGCCGGCGTTCCCCCTGCTGAACAGCCCGGTCCGCGACGCCGTGCGCCTCCCCTTCTTCCTCGCGGAGTGCGACGCCGAGCTCGACCCCGCGCACGAGACCATGCTCCGCCAGCGCCTGCAGCTCGGCAACCTGCCCACGACCTGCATCGACGACTGGGGATCTCCGGGGTTCGTGGCCGATCTCACCGCGCGGTTCCAGGACGCGGTGGAGGCCGCCCGGCCCGCCGGGGAGGACATGGTGCTGATCATCGGCATCTTCCGAGACGATCCGCTGGCTTCGGAGGCCGTGGAGGACGCCCTGGCCAGGGTCGTCCCGAACGAGCGGCACCGCACGACGCCCCGTCTCGCGGGTGCGTTCGTCCTCGACAGCGACACCTGGGAGATCGGCGACGACGAGCTGAACCAGGCCGCCCTGTGGTGCCCGACGACGATCTACGGCGACTACTACGACGCGTCCTCGCGGTCCTGCGCCATCGCGCCCGACGTGCTGAACCTCGAGCTCGGCCCGTTCAGCTTCGGGTCGCTCCCCATCCTCCCCACGCGCGACGACTACCTCGAGTTCATCAACGACTACTCGGTGAAACAGGCGGGCGAAGTCACGGAGATCGCGGTCCGGGTCCCCGAGTTCGCCGCGGACACCGACCACGTCGACCTGGGCGCGTTCGGGATGGTCACGTTCCTGAACAACGAGATCATCAGCGCCGATCCGGAAGATGCGTTCTCGTACTGCCAGTCGGAGAC
The DNA here is from genome assembly GCA_945882675.1 of Klebsiella pneumoniae. GTDB lineage: Bacteria > Myxococcota_A > UBA796 > UBA796 > CANLGQ01. The sequence continues at coordinate 3,920 of CAMCWU010000208.1, forward strand.
GAGCGCGCTGGTGGTGTTCCGCTCCGAGATCCTCGAGCAGGCGACCCAGGCGTGCGAGGACGCGGGGTACCCGTCGGAGTACTGCGTCGGCGTGCTCGGGATCGAGTCGCTGCCCGCGTGGCACGACGACCTGGCCGAGGACACCTACGAGATCGGCATCTACTGGGAGTTCCCGTTCCTCCTCGACATGCAGTACGAGGTGGTGACCGCCGCGTCCGTCAGCGCCTTCGGCTTCAGCGTCCCGTTCGGCTTCGGGAGCCCCGGCCAGACGTACTACGGCTCGACGGTGTGGGCGCAGGAGGAGTTCGTCCTCGAGGAACTGCTGCTGCAATGCGACCGGTTCTGCGAGCACCCGACCTTCGACTCGGCCGGCGTCTACCACGTCACGGACCCGTTCCGCACGACGTACGACGACACGTGCTACATCCCGAACTTCCCCGCGATCGGCGACTCCGGCTTCCCCCTTGATCCCTAGCCTGCCGGCGCTCGCGCTCCTGGGTTCCGTGGTGGCGTCGGCGCAGGACGTCGCGCCCGCGCAGCCCCCCGCCCCGCCCGAGCTGCCGCCGGCGGACGACGTGCTCACGCCGTATCGCCTGCCGTTCGACAAGCTCGTGGAGCGGACGATCGGGACGACGTCGGTGCCCGTCGCGTTCGACTGGCGGGAATCCCGCGTGCAGTTCGCGGGGAACCTGACCTATCTCGCGGAGCTGAACAACTTCAACGGCATGCGGGGGGGCGGCCTGGTCCGGGTGCCCGCGGGCGGCACGATCTTCGAGATCGGCGTGAACTACGCCGAGACCTGGGAGAGCCCGACGAGCCGCCTGCTCGCGCTGACGCCCTACCGGCAGCCCGGCCACCCCGACCGGTTGGAGGTCGACCTCACCTTCGGGATCCCGCTCGCCGAGGGCGTGGTCACAGCGGCGCCAAAGTTCTTCCCGGCGTCCCAGCTCGTGTTCAACGCGTACGGCGGCCTGCGGTACATCCTGTATCCGACGGGCTTCGCGGGCCTGACGCGGACGCAGGTGCTCGAGTCCGTCATCGCCCCGACGATGTCCACGGAGGAGGTCGACAACCTGGACGACGCGCGGCTGCCGGGCATGAAGGTCGATCCGGGCCGATACGGCGTGATGCTCGGCTTCGGCACGGATCTGTACTTCAAGACGGGGTTCTTCGTCTCGCCGCGGTTCATGCTCGCCGTGCCGCTGCTCTCGCCCGCGACGCAGACGGAGCTGTACATGTGGGCGGACCTGTCGCTGGCGATCGGGGTCGCGCTGTGACGGGGCTCTGGCTGCTCGCCTGGGTGGCTGCGGCCCTCGGCGCGGAGCCCGGCGACCAGGCGTTGATCTGGTACAACGCGCGGATGGCCCTGCGGGAGGACCAGCCGGTGGAGGCCGTGAAGCTCTGGCTGCTCCGCAACGCCGTCGAGGAGCAGACCGGCGCTATCTCCCCGAACGACGCCGACTTCCGCTCGGTCCTGTGGGCGGCGACGGGCGACCTGGGGCTGTGCCAGGACGGCGCGCCGAAAGACGAGGACGGGGCGGGCTTGTGGCCGATCGCCATGCACAACTGGCTGGCACTGAACATGAACCGGCGACCGCGGAAGGACCCGCGGCCGTTCAAGGCGTTCGACGTGGGGCGGCAGGCCCGGCGGGTGGCGCTGGCGGACGTGCTGAGCGCGGAGGAGCTCGGGACGCTCGAGCTCGGGTCCAGCCGGTGCCTGGTGCCGCGCGCGCTGCTGCTCGACATCGGCAAGTCGCCCTTGTCGAAGCTCTCGGATCCCGAGATCGCCGTGGAGCTGATGTCGTATCTGCTCGACCGCGCCCAGCAGACGGTAGACGACGATCGGGTGGCGGGGACGGCGGTCATCTCGGCGCGGCGGTTCGACCTGCGGCTCCAGCTCATGGCGATCGCGGCCCGGAAGGCGCAGCAGGAAGCGCGGGCCGCGGCGCGCCTGGGGCGGATGCTGGGGCTGTCGCGCGCGTCCGTCGCGGACATGAACGAGAACGCGCCGGAGTACACCTTCCCGGACACATCCCTTCCGGCGCGGATCCTGCGCGCCGCCGCGACCTGGCCGGCGTCCGAGTGGATGGCGCTCACGCCCCAGCGCCGCCTGTTCTTGTACGACCGGGCGCGCGCCTATGGCGGAGATCCGGCCGCCTTCGACGCGACGGCGCTCGCCATCGTGGACGCCCTGACCGCCGCGAACGACGGGGAGGAGGCCGAGAAGTGGATCGCGCGCGTGGCCGATCCCGCGACCCGGCAGGCCGTGTGGGGCGGGGAGCGCGGGGCGCGCCTGCTGGCGCTCGACCCGGACGCGGGGTTCCGAGAGCGCGGGGTGATCGCCCTGCATCGCGGGGTGGACCACCTGGCGCGGGGGGAGACGCGCGACGCGCTGCGAGCGCTGGCGTACGCGCTCGCGGAGTCCCGGGACTCGCGCGCATCCGAGGACACGCTGCGCCTGAGCCGCCGCTGGCTCTCGTACACCATGGCGCAGTACGAGAGCACTTCGGAGCTGCTCATCACGCTGCGCGAGCTGGTCCCCGCCCAGGACTACGCGTTGATCCTGGAGGATCTCATGTGGCGGGCGGCGCTGCGGGCCGACCTCGCGTCGTTCCAGCGCGGGACGGAGACGCGGACGTCGCGCGTGGGGGCGGCGCTGGATCGGCGGATGAAGCTCCTCCAGCCGCTCGCGGCGGGCGACGTGGATCGGTTCACGGCGAATGTGCGGGCGGGGCTCACCGCGTCGCCGAGCGAGACGCTCCGGTTCCTGGACCTGCTGGTCGAGCAGATCGAGCTCGAGGAGGCCGACGTCCGCGCCGCGCACCTGGTCACGCTCTCGCGGGTGGACGAGCTGGTCGTGCCGCTGACCGCCCCGCAGGCGAACGGGTCGCCCGGGCGGCAGGGTCGCGCGGCGACCGCGCTGATCACGCGGATCCAGGCGATCCAGGAGGGCCAGGTGGGCCTCGCGGACGACGCGAGCGCCGAGGACCGCGCCCGCGCGCTCGCCCCCACCGGCGAGGTGTTCGCG
>CAMCWU010000209.1 GCA_945882675.1 Klebsiella pneumoniae
CGTGCTCGCCGGGAATGGCGTGCGCTCGCCCGCCCTTGTCGACCGCGTCAGCGAGCTGTGCGAGCCCGTGGCGCCCATTGACGGGGAGTCTCGCCACGAGGAGATCGTCGGCCTGCTCACGGCGCTCGGCGCGTGGCGCCCGGTCCTGCTGGTCGTGGACGATGCGCAATGGGGGATGGACGCGATCCGGCTCGCGCTGCGGATCCTGGAGGCGCAGGGCTGCCGCGCCCTCGTGGTCCTGTGCGTCAGCGACGAGCTCCTCGCCGACCGGACCGTAGAGGTCGGGCTCCTGGAGGAGGTCGTAGCCGACCCGCGCGTGGCTGAGATCCGCGTCGGACCTCTGGAAGACGAGCAACGCATGGCACTCGTGGAGGGCGTGCTCGGCCTGAACCCCGAGCTCGCGCGCCGCGTCGCCGGTCGGAGCCGCGGGAACCCGCTGTTCGCGGTCCAGCTCATCGCCACGCTGGTGGTTCACGACCTGCTGTTGCCGGGCGCCGAAGGCTTCGACATTCGCAAGCCATCGGCGACTGCTCCGCTGGAGATCAGACGCGCCGCCGACTTTCCAGCGAACCTTGGCCAGCTGTGGCGGGAGCGCCTGGAGCGCCTGTTCGAGGATCTGCCGGACGGCGCGCAGGCCGCGCTCGAGCGCGCGGCTGCGCTCGGGGTGGAGGTCGACCGCGACCTATGGCAGCAGGTGTGCGACGACCCGGACGGGGCGTACGCGGCCGGCGATCGCGTGCTGTTCGTGCCGGGGAACGCGAAGATCCGCCACCAGATCGTGCTCCGGCTGGTCGCCGAGCGCCTGGCGGAGGAGACCCAGTCGGGCTGGAACTTCGCCCACGCGCCGGTGCGCGATCTCCTGGAGCGGATCTCGCGCGACGCGGGGCGGTACGCCGAGCATCACCTCGCCTGCGCGACCGGGATCCGGCGCACCTGGGACCCGTCCACGTCGGAGGCCGTTGGCTTGCACCTCCTCGCCGGCGGCGCCACGGATCAGGGTATCGGCATGCTGCTCGCCGCCACGCGGCATCGCGCGTTGTCCGTGGGGTTCCGCGCGGCGCTCGGGCTGCTCGAGACCGTGGAGACCGCGCTCATCGACGCCGGGATCCCGAAGTCGGATCCGCGCTGGGCCGCCGTGTGGCTCGCTCGGAGCGCGCTGTACACGCGGCTGGCCGACCCGGACGAGGCTCTGCGGTGGGCCAGGCGCGCGGAGGCCTCGGCGCGGGCCTTCGGGTGGCCGGACCAGGCCGGGAACGCCGCCATCCACGCCGGGATCGCGTTGTGCGGTGCGGACCGGCCGGACGAAGCCGTCGTGGAGCTCGCGCGCGGCCTGGCGGAGGCCGGAGAGGCCGATCCGCGCGTCTCGGCCCTCGGGCGGGCGTGGCTCGCGAACGCCTACGCGCGCTCCGGGCGGCTCGGGCCCGCGGCCGCTGCGCTCGCGGAGGCCGAGCAGCGCCTCGCGGGCGAGGCCGAGACGGGCCTCGCGCTCGCGTGGGACGAGTACGCGCGCGCGAGCCGGGCGAGCGGCAACATCGTCGCTGCGCGCGAGGGCTGGACCCGGGCGGCGGGCCACTGGCGGGCGCTCGGCAACCGGATCGCGCTCCGGGTGTCGGACGCGGCCGCGCGCATCGCGGGGGGCTGATGCTGCTCTTACTCGGCTTGTCCGCCTGCTGGCTGACGGATCCGGAGATCGGCTCCCTGTTCCTCGACACGGGGGACGGCGACGCGGACCCGATCACCAAGCTCCCAGGCGGAACCGACACGGACCCCGAGACCACCCTCGACACCCGCGTCGACCCCGACACGGATGGCGACACGGATGGCGACACGGACGTCGACCCCGACCCGTTCTCGTGTGTAGATGCCGACCTCGGCTCCGGCGTCGGCGAGGGCGTGGCCAGCGGGTCCACCGTCGGCGCGGGGGACGACCACCGGCCCGTCTGTTACGGATCCAGCGGCGACGGCGGCGCGGATCTCGCGTATCGCTGGGTCGCGCCGTCCGCGGGCTGCTGGGAGCTCGACACGCTCGGCACGCCGTTCGACACGGTGCTGTACCTGCGGGACGGCTGCTCCGGCGCCGAGATCGCCTGCAACGACGACGCCGACCTGCTCTACGGGCTGTACCAGAGCGATCTCGGCGTCGTGCTGGCGGCGGGTCAGGAGGTCCTGGTCGTGGTGGACGGCTACGACGCCGCAGAGGAGGGGACGTTCGACCTCGACATCCTGGGCGTCAGCGCCCTCCCCGCGGACCTGTCCGTGGGCGCGGTGGAGGGGTCCGGCGTGGCCGCCGGGTCGAGCGCCGGCGCGGACGACACGTGGGATCTCGCGCTCTGCCCCGGCTCGAGCAAGGACGTGGTGATCGAGTGGACCGCCCCGCGCGCCGCGACGTGGCTGTTCGACGTCGCCGGATCGTCCTACGACACGGTGCTGTCGATCCATCGCCCGTGCACCGCGAACCCGATCGCGTGCGCCGACGGCTACGGGAGCGGCGAGGTGATCGACGCCTGGTTCGAGGCCGGAGAGGTCGTGCTGATCCGCATCGCCGGCTGGAACGGCGAGACCGGCACGTACCAGCTGGGAATCACGGAATACTAGCCGCCTTGACGTGCCCGCCCATCGCGAGCCACCGCCAGGCGCCGGGGGCCACGCGCTCGAGGGCCGCGGGATCCGCGTGGGCGAGCATGAACGCCTCCGCGAACGACTCCGCGGGGCTGCGCGCGCCGTAGGTGGACGGACCGGGCTTCTCCCACACCCGCTTCCACGCCGAGATCACCGGGTCCTCGGCGGACACCTCGCGGAACCAGCGCCAAGCGGCGTCCAGGTCGGCCCAGTGGGCGCCGGCCACGACGAGCAGCGTGTACGCCGAGTACGCGCGCCGGATCGGGGCGTCCGCGATCGCGTGCGCCATCTCGTGCAGCACGGTGGACGCCGCGGGGCCGAACGGCTTCTCGGGCGTCCCCACGAAGCCCGACGCCTGATCGCGGAACGCCTGATCGTACACCTCGATCCGGACCGGATCGACCGTCGGATCGTACCAGGCGAGCTCGTCGTCGGGGTTGCGCGGGCTCTTCGCCATCCGCCAGAGCTGCACGTCGCTCGCGAGCTCGAGCTCCTCCGGGCGGAGCACCGCGAGCGCGGCGGCGACCTCCACCACCTCCTCCGGCGCCCACGGACGATCCCCGTCTACGACGGCGATGCTGTACCGCGCCTGGACCTGCGTGCGCTCAGCGGTGCCCACGGGCTCCCGCGCCTCCGCCCACGCGACGCGCGTGGCGCCGTTCATGGACCGCACCACCTCCACCGCCAGCTCGCCCACGCGGAGATCGAGCTCGACCCCGCGATCCCGTCGGCCGGCCGTCCACCACACCACCCATGCGATCGGGTCCGGCAGCGCGGACGGCGCCACGGCGTCGCCGTTGGCCACGATCCCCGGGAGGAGGCCGCGCTCCACCAGCCGCTCCAGGTCGGGCACCACCTCGTCGTTGTGCAGCGGCGGCGGCGCAGGCCACAGGACGGGCTCGTACCGCGGGTGCAGCGCGCACGCGGAGAGCAGCGACAACGTAGGGAGGAAGTTCCGGATCAACGCTTCCGCTCCAGGACGGCCACGGTCTCCACGTGGTGGGTGTCCGGGAACAGGTCGAAGCATCGGAGCGCCGTGAGCTTGTAGCCGGCGGCGAGCGCGGGGCGGACGTCACGCGCGCCGGTCACCGGGTTGCACGCCACGTACACGATCGTGCGCGGCCGGTTGGCGAGCACGTTCTCGAGGACGCCCGGCGCGCCGGTCCGCGGGGGGTCGAGGATCACCGCGTCGAACGCCACGCGCCGCGGGTCGAACTTCTCGACGCGGCCCGTGGTGACCTGGATCGGCAGCCGGTGCTCCTTCGCGTTGGCTTCGAGGTCGGCGGTCGCCTGGCCTTCCATCTCGACGGCCGTGACCGGGATCCCGCTCGCCGCGACGGGCAGCGAAATGTTCCCGATCCCCGAGTACAGGTCGAGAACCCGCTCCGAACCGGCCACGGCGTCCACGACCATCTGCACCAGGAGCGCGTTGCACTCCAGGTTTACCTGGTAGAACGAGAGCGGGCTGCACCGCAGCGCGAGGCCGAGGACCGGGATCCGGAGCCGCGGATCGCCCGCCAGCGCCCGCCCGTCGAGCGCCACGTCCCCGAACGCCGCGATCGCGGTCCGCGTGGCCTCCGGCACGGCCCCTGCCGCGGTGAACGGGGTGAGCGACGTGAACGACGCCACCACGCGCGTCCCGTCCGACCGCACCTCCACCGATTGCAGGCCGCGTGTGTCCGCCGGGAGGAGCCCGCGCAGACGCGCGATCGCCGCCTCCACCTCCGGCCGCGCGATCCCGCACACGTCCACGGGCACGAGCGTGTGCGAGCGGGCCTCCCGGTAGCCGAGGTCGCCCGCGTCGATCGCGAGCTTGATCCTGGCGCGGTGGCCGATCGCGCGCGGGGAGGGGACCACGACCGGCGCGGTGTCCGCCCCGAAGGCGCGCTGGACCACCCGGCCGAGCGCTTCGCGCCGCGCGCCCCCCTCGAGCTCCGCGAGATCGCACCCGCCGCACCGCTCGGACCACGGGCAGCTCGGATCCTGGCGCGATGGCGACGGGGTGACGATCTGCTCCACCACGCCCTCGATCGCGCGCCCCCGGCGGCGCGTCTCGCGCCACGCCACGCGGTCGCCCGGGACGCCGCGATCCAGATCGATCACGCTCCCGTCCTGCGCTCTCCCGCCCGCCCTTCCGCCGGGGAGCAGCCACTCGATCAGGACGACTTCCATCCGCCGGGCTCCCGCCATCTTGTCCACCTGTTAGCCCGTTCCGCGCGCGCCCCGTTGAAACCGGGGCCGAGCTGTGGCAAAGATTTGCGCGTGCGCGGGGTCGGACCCCGCGGGAGGCTTCATGCCGGCAGCAACAGGGCGAGCGTTCGGGCTCGGAGCGGTCGCCGCCCTCATCCTGTGGTCCACGGGGTGCGACTACATCGAGAAGTTCACGGGCGGGGAGGCCGATCTCACGGCCGCCAGCGCCGCGCTGCAGGGCGGGAACCTCCCTGCGGCCGCCGACGAATACTCCAAGGTTGCGGCCGAGAACCCCGATTCGGTGGACGCCGCGGTCGGGCTCGCCTACACCCAGCTCCTCTCGGCGGACTACGCCGGAGCGGACGCCACGCTCGCGGCGATCGCGCCGAAGGCTGGGGAGAAGGCCGCGGAGATCACGCTGCGCCGCGCGCTGGTCGCCCTGCGCGCCCGGAACCTGGACGACGTGAAGCGGTACGGCAAGGAGTCGGGCCTGCCGGAAGGCAAGCTCCTCGCGGCGGAAGTCCACCTCGTCGACCTCGAGAGCGACGAGGCCTCAGCGCTGTTCCGCGAGCTCTCTGGGGGCTCCGGGGCCGTCGCGACCACGGCGCAGACCTACCTGAAGATGCTCGAGTCCGAGAACCAGCACCTCGCCGGCCTGGCAGAAGCCACGGCGCTGTGGGCCCTCGGAGACCGCGAGCAGGCCGTCCAGTCGGCGGAGGAGCTCGTTCGCGAGCTCCCGGGCGACTACGAGCAGAAGAGCGAGCTCCTGATGGTGTGGGCGAGCCGCGCCGCCACGTCCGGGAAGCCCGCGATCGCCAACACGCTGCTCGACGATCTCGAGTTCCCGCCGGAAGGGCAGGCGTGGCGCGTAGAGGCCACTCGCGCGATCGCGGCGGTCGCGGCCGGGGAAGGCGACGTGGCCGTCCAGAAGTTCGAGCAGCTGCGCGCCGCCGGGGCGCCCCCGGCGGGCCTCGCGGACGCGCTTGCCACGGCCTGCTCGGTGGCCACGGACCCCGAGCTGGCGAAGCGGCTGGCGGACGGCGTGGAATCCGCAGCGGCTGCCAGGTGTCTCGCGAAGGTCGGGTCCCCCGACGCGGTCGGCCGCGCCCCGGCCGGCCCGCTCAAGACCTTCCTGGAGAACCCATGACCCGCATCCGCACGTTGCTGTTGCTCCGCCGGCTCGCCGTGGCCGCCGTCGGCGCCGTGGTGCTCGCGTCGGTCGCCACGCCGGTGGCCCAGGCCAAGGACGAGGAGGAGGGGATCTTCGTCACCCTCCGCGTCACCGATCCGAACGGCGCAGCGATCCCGACCGCCACGGTCCGCAACACCCAGGAGCAGGAGCGCCACCGGGTGAACGCGGACACGGGCGAGTTCCCGATCAACGTGTTCTACCTCCCGGACGGGTCGGAGGTCCTGATCGTCAAGGGCTCCATGCTGACCTTCGAGATCTCGGCGCCCGGGTACCAGAACTTCAAGTTCTCGTACGTGGTACGCAAGCACAAGAACCTCGTGCCGGTCGTCCTGCAGCCCATGACCCTCGAGATCGAGAACGAAGAGAACGCTGACGACGTGCCGATCCAGTTCGGTCGCGACAAACCGATCGAATAACGGGCCGATCGAACAGGTCCGGAACCCCTGGTCGCCGCCACCTACGGGCGAACCGACAACAACTCCCTCCCAGCCTGCCGGGAACGCACATGACTCGTCCACTCCTCGCCGCCGCGCTGCTCCTGGGCTCCGGGGCCGCCCACGCCGCCCCCGGCTGGAGCGGCTTCGAATCGGCCTTTCCGCTGTTCCCGTGCCCCGATGGCTGGTCGGCATGCATGGTCGCGGAGATGCCGGTGTCGCCCGAGATGATGGCGGACGGCGCCGGGAACGTCATGCCCGCGGATCTCCGGATCGGCTGGTTCGATCTGCAGCCCACGACTACCTTCTCGCCGTTCGGCTCGCTGTCGGCCTACGCAGCGGCCGGCCCGGCGGAGGAGCCCGAGCCCGTGGCGGACGCGCCGGAGCCCGAGCCCGAAATCAACGAAGAGGCCGTCGCCGCGAACCAGGCGTCGCAAGAAGCTTCTCGCCAGTCGGAAGAGGCCGTCCGCCAGTCGGAG
>CAMCWU010000210.1 GCA_945882675.1 Klebsiella pneumoniae
CGGAGCGGGGGATGGTGAACCATCGGGCCGTTGGCGGGACGCCACGGTCCCGCGGAGCGGGGGATGGTGAACCATCCGGCCCTTGGCGGGACGCCACGGTCCCGCCGAGCGGGGGATGGTGAACCATCGGGCCCTTGACGGGACGCCACGGTCCCGCGTAGCGGGGGATGGTGAACCATCGGGTCGTTGGCGGGACGCCACGGTCCCGCGGAGCGAGGGATGGTGGACCATCGGGCCGTTGGCGGGACGCCACGGTCCCGCGGAGCGGGGGATGGTGAACCATCCCGTCGTTGGCGGGACGCCACGGACGGCCTTCGCGAGCGCACGGACCGGAGCCCCAGAGCGTGAGGCGCTGCAGATCTCCCAAAAACCCGACACGAACCTGTGGGACGCGTGTAGGATGTGGGGCATCCGGAGGCACAGATGGAGCGACTGGTCACCCTGTACCGCCCCACGGGCCCGGCCGAGCTCGAGCTGGTGCGCGCGACGGGCTTCACGCGCTGGCCGCCCAGGCTGCCGGAGCAGCCGATCTTCTACCCGGTCACCAACGAGGCGTATGCGGCGAAGATCGCCCGTGACTGGAATGTGCCCGAGAGCGGCGCGGGCTACGTGACGCGGTTCCACGTCCGGGCGGCGTTCATGGACCGGTACACGGTGCACACGGTCGGCGGCCGCGAGCACACCGAGTGGTGGATCCCGGCCGAGGAGCTCGAGGCCCTCAACGACGCCATCGTCGGGCCCATCGAGGTGATCCGGTCGTTCCCCGAGACGTGAAGCCGCGATCGACCCGCGCTACCGCAGGCCGCGCAGGATCACGCCCCACTCGACCGCGTGCGCGCCATTCCGCGCCATCGGAGCGACCTTCGCCCCCGACGGCACGCAGCCCGCGCCGTCCGTCACGACGAGCCACAGGCGCTCGAGCGGGAGCGGCGGCTGGATGTCCACGCGGACCACCTGCTCGACGGACCGCTGCGGATACACGGCGTACGACGCACGGACCGGCAGGTCGTCGCGCCAGCCGTCCACGAAGTCCGCGCGCTCGCGGTCCGTGAAGCCGTACTCGCCGAGGAGGTCCGCCATCGCCTGGACCGCGCCGTCGCCGGGGACGCACACGGTGTTCGTGAGGGGCAATGTGCGGAGCTGCGCGGGAAGGAGCGTGATCTCGTAGAACAGGAACGGCGCGACGTCGCCACCCGTGGGCGTGAAAGTGCCGTCCGGATGAGCGGTTCCGGTCCACCCGCCATCGTACGGCGGGTCGGAGAGGAACACCACCTGCCGGGGGTCGTTATGCAGGGTCACGGCCGTCTGCGTGTCGTTTACGGGGTACAAGTACAGGTTCGGCTTGTCGACGCTGGTGCACTCGACGGTGTCGAGATCGACGACCGCCTCCTCGCACGCTGCCACGGAGACCGGCACGTCCTCGGAGTAGCAGCTTCGGGAGCCGCCGCCCGACGAGGACGTCAGGGAGTCGTATGCCGCCGCGGCGACGATGTAGTCTCCCCCGCCGTCCACGACGAACGCGTACGCCCCGTCGTCGTCGGCCACGACCTCGTCCAGCGGCGCGCCGTCGGCCGTGTACAGGTACGCCGTGCGGAGACCCACCCCGCTGATCGTCCCGCGGATGACCGTATCGGCCGTCTCGCACTCCGGTGTTTCGATCGGATCTTCTGTCCGACACCCTAGCGCCAGTATCACCACGACGAGAAAACGCACGACCCCTCCAGGCGCCCGCCGGCCCGGCCCGCCACCCACGGGATAGCACGTCGCTGCGCGACCCGCTGATCGGGGAGCCCCCGGGATATGCCGGTCCGCCCGAGGAGCAACCCATGGCCGAGCGGTGGACCACCCGGCGCGTCGTCATCCGCGGCCCCACGGGCGCCGAGATGCCCGGCGAAGCCCGGATCCCCGACCGCTCCGACGACGGCCCGAGCTTCGTCGTGCCCGCGGTGATCCTGGTGATCACGATGGCGTTGAGCCTGTTCGTACCGCCGATCCTGCTGCTGAACCTGCCGGTGCTCGTGCTGCGGGCCGCGCTGACGTGGTGGTGGGGCGCGGCGCCGCCGACGCTGTGGCTGCGCCCGTTCGCGTGCCCGGCCTGCGACGCCCCGAACCCCGCCGCCGACCACCCCGGCGAGCTGCCGATCACCGTCGCGTGCGCCGAATGCGCGGCTTCGCTCCTGGTCGAGCGCGCGCCGAGGCGGAACCTCGTGGACCCGGGCGAGCCGGTCAGCCCTTGACGCTGCCGGCGGTCAAACCCTCGACCAGGAACCGCTGCAGGAAGAAGAACAGCGCTGTCACGGGCAGGCTCACGAGGATCGCGCCTGCCGAGAAGTGCCCCCACTCCGCCCCGAACTCGCCGACGTACCCGTTGAGCACCACCGGCAGGGTGTAGCGCCGCTCGTCGCCCATCAGCGTCGCCGCGAGGATGAACTCGTTCCACGCCGACATGAACGCGAACAGCGCGGTCACGACGATCGCCGGGCGCGCGAGCGGCAGGATGATGTGGGTGAACGTCTTGAACCGCGAGACGCCGTCGATCATCGCGGCCTCTTCCAGGTCGCGGGGGATGCTGTCGAAGTACCCTTTGAGGTTCCAGGTGGCGAACGGCACCGTCGTCGTCGAATAGACCAGGATCAAGCCGCCGAGCGAGTCGAGGAGGTTCAGCCGGTCGAGCAGGATGTACAGCGGGATCGCGGCGACGACGCCGGGGAACATCTGGCTCAACAGGAAGATCTGCATGCCGCGGTCGCGGCCCGGGAACGACCAGCGGCTCATGGCGTACGCGGCCGTGCATGCGAGCATGATGCCGACGATGGCCGTCGCGCCCGACACGATCAGCGAGTTCAGGAGCTGCCGGCCGAACAACCAGCCGCCGTCCGCGGTCGTGGTGCTCACGACGTCCGCGAAGTTCTGCAGGCTGAAGCTCGTGGGCAGCGGGTTCGCGGTGATCGACATGCCCTGGCCCGGCGAGAGCGCCATCTTGAGCACCCACAGCACCGGGAACATGGCCGCGATCGTGAACAACACGAGGGCCACGTGCGTCGCGACGACCCTCGGGGTCGAAGGGGCCCGGCTCACAGGACCTTCCGGCCGGCGAGGCGGTTCGCGCCCCGCCCGTACAGCACGAGCACCAGGAAGATGATCACGGCGTACGCCGACGCATATCCGTACCGATGCCCCCGGCTGAACGCCCAGCGGTACGCCTGGCTGATGAGGATCTCCGTCCGCCCGTCCGGCTCACCGCCGCTGACCAGGTAGATGATGTTGAACATATTGAACGTCCACACGGAGCCGAGGATCACCGCCGGTAACAGCGCGGGCTTGAGCAGCGGGAGCGTGATGTGGCGGAACCGCTGCCAGCCGCCGGCGCCATCGACCTCTGCCGCCTCTTCCAGATCGCGCGGGATGGATTGCAGCGCGCCGAGCGTCACGACCATCATGAACGGGAAGCCGAGCCAGGTGTTCGTGCACAGGTTGGCCGCGAACGCCGTGGAGAAGCTGCCGAACCACGACACCGGGTCGCCGCCCACGAGCTGGATCAGCGCGTTGATCGCGCCGAACTGCTGGTGGAACAGGTTCTTCCACACGAGCGCCGTGATGTAGCTCGGGATCGCCCAGGGAAGGATCAGCGCGGCCCGGAACAATCCGCGGCCGCGCACCCACGGCTCGCGCAGGAGCATCGCCAGCGCCACGCCCAGCGTCACGTGCAGCACCACGTTCGCGACGGTCCACAGCACCGTCACCGCGAGCGTCGACCAGAACGAAAGCGGCGACGTAATCGGGAAATCCCGCGCGAGCAGGATGTCGAGGAAGTGCGCGAACCCCACGAACGTCCAGCGCTGCTCCTGCTGGTCGAACAGGCTCACGCACGCGCCGACGACGAACGGCACGACGGTGAGCAGCGTCATCGCCGAGAACGCCGGGATCACGTACGGATACGCGAAGCCCCACCGGCGGATGGGCGCGGACCGCACCTCGCGCAGCCACCACAGGAGCACGGCCCCGAGCACGAGGGCCCCGAAGATCGCGTAGGGAACCGGGTTCGCGGCGGGCGGCGGCGGGCGGGTGAGGATCTCGAACTGCTGCTGGGCCTCGCGGGCTGCGGCTTCGGGCGTGATGTCGCCGCGGATCAGGCGCTTGAGAGCGCGATCCATCGGCTCCCAGGTCATCGCCATCTCGGGGCGGACCGGCATGGGCAGGGCGGTCTCCGCCTGCGCGCGGAACGCCGAGAGGACCGGATCGTCCGTGGTCACCGCCGTGTGCGCGACCACCTGGCGGCCGAGATCCTGCCGCACCTGCGCGGCCTCCGGGCCGGCGAGCCATGCGCCCAGGGCCGCGGCCTCCGGGTTCTCCCGCGCGAGGAACACGGCTTCGACCGTCATATACGGCGCGGCAGGCTTGCCCGTCGCCGACACGGTAGGGAGCGGGCTCACGGCGAACGGCACGGGCCCGATCTCGCCGAGGAACCACGGTCCCGTCACGATCATCGCCGACCGGCCCTCGTTGAAGAGCTGGCCGACCAGCGCGCCCGACGGCTCCGGCGGCCCCAGCTCGTTCGCCAGCCGCTGCGTGAGCGCGAGGCCCGCCACATTCTCCGGCCGGTCGATCGCGACGTTCTCCCCGTCGAACACCCCGCCGCCCGATCCGTGAAGCCAGGCGGCGGAGCGGTAGGCCTTGTCGGCCTCGTACGCGAGCCAGAACCGGCCTTCTCCCAGGGGCTTCTGGCCGAGCGCCAGCAGGTCGTCCGTCGTCTGCGGGGCGTCCGGCAGCAGGTCCGTGTTCCGGAACAGCGCGACCGTCTTCACCGCCAGCGGCCAACCCCAGGTCTTACCCTGCCATTCGACCGCTGCGGCCGCCGCCGGCATGATCCCCGGCGCGGGCGCCACGGGCCGCAGGATGCCCTCCGCCGACCAGTCCCCGATCCGGTCGTGCGCGAACACGAACAGGTCCGGCCCGTTGTTCCGTGGGACCGCGGCCGAGATCTTCGACGCCAGCGCCTCGTTCGGGACGTACACGGGCAGGACCGTGTCGCCCGGGTGGTCCGCCGTCCAGCGGGCGCAGAGCTGCTCGATCGCGGCGCGCTCCTCGCCCCGGTACGCATGCCAGAGCGAGATCTCGCCGGCGTGGGCGGTGGGGGTCAGGAGCAGGGCGGCGAGCGCGATCATGCGCGGAGGCTATCACCGGCGGAGCGGGGGTGGGGGGAGATCCGCGTGGGCCGGAGGTTCTGGGGCTCCGGTCCGTGCGCTCGCGGCAGGAACGCGGGACTTGTGCTGCCCCGCGCGGAGCGCGAAGGCCCGGTGACGTGAAGCCGTGCGCTCGGGACGAGGGCGCGCGGGTGGGGCCCCTCGGTGACCAGAGCCACCCTGAACCGGACTGTTTTCGACCAGAGCCACCCTGAACCGGACTTTCGGGGCCTTCGCGGCGTTCACGGACGCTGGCCCCCAAGATGAAACGCCGAGGATCACGAGGGCGCCCACGTCGAAGAGGCGGGTCTGTCCGGTTCAGGTGGGCTCTGGTCCGGATCTGTCTGGTTCAGGTGGGCTCTGGTCCAGCACGGCCCCGGCTGCAGGGGGGAACCGTCGGATCCGGCGCAGACTGGTGTCACGACTGGTCAGCATTCGTGGCGGGGTTTTGCTAACGTAGGCGCCTACAGACTCGTGCAGCGGCGTCCCCCCAGGGCCAGCCGGAGCCGCGAGGCTGGCGGCCGCATGCTCCCAGAGGTTACCACCCGGCACCGAGAGCGCCCGCGAGACCGCACAGGAGCCCGTGGTCGTGGATCACCAGAAGGTCGGCGCGAAGATCGTCCGCTTGCGTCGTTATGGGCGCGTGCACGTGCAGACCTGCGCCAGGGCCCGTGCGCTCGCCGTCGAGGTCCAGATCCGGCAGCTCTTCGCCGACATCTCCGGTCCGGTGGACGGAACCCTCGAGCACCTCATGCGCGGGCTGCGGCCCGTCGCCCCTGACGCCGCACGCGCCATCCTGACGTTCCTGCTGTACCGGGACATGGCGTACGACGTGGAGATCATGCCGGAGCAGGATGCGGCGGCGCTCGCGGAAGAGCTCTTCGCCGGCTTCGCGCCGGACGTCTCCTGCCTTACGAACGCTGCCTGGGACCGGGATCGGCGCCACGGGGAGCTGTGCCTCAGCAACTGGCAGCCATACACCGCAGCGACCTTCGATGCGGGAGTCGTCCTCCACGACGCGCACTCGGTCGCGGTCGTGTGGTTCGAGGACGAGGACTGACCGGCTGCCCGGGCGGGCGCGTGAGGCATATGCGCAGGGCCGCCGCAGGCGGGTTGGCAGGACGGCTCCAGCTACCAGATGACGTCCACCCCGTAGGCCGCCCACTGCCGATCCGCGGTCACGACCGAGAGGTGCTCGTGGAGCGCCTGCGCGATGAGCATCCGGTCGAACGGGTCTCGATGGTGGGGGGGGAGCCGGGCGCCAGCGAGCGCATGCTGTTGCTCGAAAGGGAGGATGATCGCGTTCAACTCCCGGAGCCCCGGTTCGAGGCAGGTGAGCGCGTTCTCGGGGTAGTCCATGCGGCCGAGGGCGGCCTTGGTCAGGATCTCCCAGGTGGAGACAGGACTCCAGGCGAGCTGTCGGTCACGCGACGAGAGCACCCGCGTGGCGCGCGCGGACAGCTTCGTGGGCTCGAACGTGGCGTACAGGAACGCGCACGTGTCGAGGAGGATCAACCCCCCTCCCAGGTGGCGAGGTCGCCCGCCGCGAGAGGCGCGTCGAAGTCGTCGTGGACGCCGACCGGCACGTGTGCGAACGCGCCGAGCCGCCGGGGAGCATTGCCGACCATGGGCGCGTCCGCGAGCTGCCGAAGCGCTTCCGCGATCAGGGCCGTCTTGGACATGCCGACGGGATACCGCGCGGCCGCCCGCTTCAACAGGTCGTCG
>CAMCWU010000211.1 GCA_945882675.1 Klebsiella pneumoniae
ACGAGGGCACCTACTACGACTACGAGGAGACCGGCGACACGGGCTACGGCTACTACTCGAGCGGGGGCTGCAACTCGACGTACCCGGTGCTGGTGGAGGCGCAGACGGCGGACGGTGACGGCTACGGCTTCGTGTTCGTGGACATCTACGACGTGGACCCCGTGGTCTCGGATCAGCCGTCGCTGTGGTCGCTCGACCAGTCGCTCACGGCAGAAGGCGACGTGGAGGCGGGCGGAGAGGTCACGCTCGAGTACACCGTCGCGACGGCCCTGGTGTCCACGTCGTACCCGGGCTTTCACTGGTACGTGGACGACGGCGTCCTGGTACGCACCGGCGTCACGGCGCCGACCGCGGTCGGAGAGGGCAGCACGACGACCGGAAACACGCTCCGGATCCCGGAAGACTGGCACGGGCCGCTCCGCGTGGTCGTGGTCGCCACCCGCGACGGCGTGGGGAGCGCGGGCGCGGACACCACCTGGCGCGTCCTGGTGCTGGATGTCCCGTGAGTGATCGGCTCACGGCTATTCTCGGGCGGTGTGGCGGGGCGCCGACCCGTGGTGTATCATGCGCCATGCCCACCGCACTCCTCGCACTCGCACTCGCCGCGCTCGGGGGCTGCGGCAACCCCATCGTGAACGACCCGCCCGAGCTCGTGGGCGTCAATGGCCGCGGGGCCGACGCCGACGGCTTCTGGTTCCTCGACGCCCCGGAGGGGGAGGTCGTGCGCATCGAGCTCGAGATCAGCGACCCGGAGGGTCAGGATATCAGCGTGTGGTGGCCGTATGGTCCTCCCGGACTGGACTTCGAGCCGGACGAGACGGCGGGCACCTGGGCGCGTACGAGCGAGCTCGACCTCGACACACGGCAGCTCACGCTGGTCCTCGAGGACACGGGCAGGGATATCGGGCTCTCGGAGTGGAGTATCTCGATCGCGGCCCAGTAGGCGTCAGTCCCGCTCCGCCACCCTTCCGCTCAGTCCCTCTCTGCGCGCCGCTCGCGCCGCATCAGGTCGCCGAGCGCCCTGTGCACCGGCTTCCCCTCGTACAGCAGCGCGTGGATCTGCGCCGTGATCGGCATCTCCACCCCCATCTTCTGCGAGAGCTTCCACGCCGAGCTCGCGGTCGTGACGCCCTCGGCCACCTCACCGAGCTCCGCCAGGATATCGTCGAGCGTGCGCCCCTGCCCGAGAGCGAGCCCCACCCTCCGGTTCCGGCTCAGGTTCCCTGTGCACGTGAGCACGAGATCGCCCATCCCCGCCAGGCCCATCATCGTCATCGGGTTCGCGCCCATGGCGACGGAGAGCCGCGTGATCTCCGCGAGCCCCCGGGTGATCAGCCCCGCCCGCGCGTTCGACCCGAGGCCGACGCCGTCCGAGACCCCGCACGCGATCGCCATCACGTTCTTGATCGAGCCGCCGACGCACACCCCGGTCACATCCTCGGTGTGATACGCGCGGAACATCTCGCTGTGGAACGCAGCAGCGGAGGCGTGGGCGGTGGTGCCCGGCCCCGCCATCACCACGGCCGTCGGCAGGCCCTGGGCGACCTCTGCCGCGAAAGACGGCCCCGAGAGCAGGCTGTGGCGCTCCCCGCCGCCGAGCTCGTGGGTGACCACTTCGTACATGGTGACGAGGCTCTCGTCCTCGATCCCCTTGGTCGCCGTGCACGTCAGCGTATCGGCTCCAATCGCCGACTTCGCGTCGCGCAGGACCCCGCGGAGCGCGTGCGACGGCAGAACGGGCACGAGGAGCTCCGCGCTGGCACAGGCCTCGTGCAGATCCGGCTCCGCACGCAGGTTGCCGGGCAGCGAGTACTGCTTGAGGTAGCGCGGGTTCCGCTTGTCGCGGTTCATCTGCTCACACCGGTCGGGGTTGCGATCCCAGAGCACCACCGGGTGGCCGACCCGCGCGAGCTGGATGGCGAGGGCCGTACCCCACGAGCCCGCGCCGAGAACCGTGCACCGCATCCGAAGAACCTCCTCACGGACAGCGTACACCGACCGCGCGCCGCGATACAGCCGGGGGCCCATGAAGCTCGGCATCGCCATCACGCGCGCGGCGTCCGTCGACGCCACCTGGACCACCCTGCACCTCGCCCGCGCGGCGCTGGCGCGGGGTTGGAGCGTGCGCTTCGTGGAGCCGTGGGACTTCGAGGTCGATCGGCTCCGGCAGCCCGTCGCGCGCGCCTACGCGTTCGACCCGGGGGATGCGGGGAGCGTGGAAGAGCTGGCGGAGCACCTGGTGAATCGCACGGCGCATCGACGGTTCGTGGACGTCGGCGCGCTCGACATGCTGCTGCTGCGGGCCGCCCCGCTCGACGAGGCCGTGCTCACGTTCGCGCGCATCGCCCAGGAGCGCGGGGTGCGGGTGGTCAACGATCCGGCGGGGCTGGTGGCCGCGTCGCACAAGGGCTGGCTCGCGAGCCTGCCGGGCGTGCCCGTTCCGCCCGGGATCGTCACGCGGAGCCGGGCGTCCGCCCACCTGTTCTACGCGGAGCAGGAGACCGGCGTGGTCGTGAAGCCCGCGCGCGGGAGCGGGGGCCGCGCGGTGAGCCGCGTGGTGCCGCGCCGCGAGGACGCCATGGACTCGGCGTTTGACGAGGCGTCTATGACCGGCGACGGCTACGTCGTCGTCCAACGCTATCTGCCGGAGGCCGACCACGGCGAGAAGCGGCTCGTGGTGCTGGACGGCGACGTGATCGGCGGCTACCTGCGCAGGCGGGCGGGCGGCGAGTTCCGGCACAACCTGAAGCGCGGCGCCCTCCCCGAAGCGACGGACATCAGCGACTCCGACCGCGACGTCGGGGCCCGCATCGCGCCGGCCCTCCGCCGCGCTGGCATCCGGATCGCGGGGCTGGACGTGATCGGGGGTTATCTCATCGAGGTCAACGCCCTGAACCCCGGCGGCGCGTTCCACACCGACCGCCTCACCGGCACCAACCTGGCAGACGTGATCCTCGACCGCCTGTCCGTCCCCGAGCCCGCATGAGGGAGCCCGTATGAGCAGCCGCACCCCCGCCGACGAGAACGACGACTTCGCGTCGCGCCCACTCACGAAGAAGCAGATCCTCGACGCGATCGCCCGCAAAGAGTCGCTCGCGGACTCGGATATGCGCGGGATCGACCTCTCCGGCGTCGCATTCGACGGCGTGGACCTCGAGCGCGCCAAGCTCGCGGAGTGCAACCTCACGCGCGCGTCCTTCCGGGACGCCAACCTGAGCAACGCGAGCCTGTGGCACTCGGACTGCAAGGACGCGGTGTTCGATGGCGCGAACCTGGAAGAAGCGGACTTCGACTTCGCGAATCTGGACGGCTGCTCGTTCAAGAACGCCAAGATCAAGAAGGCGATCTTCCCGTTCACCCGCCTGCCGCTGGAGGACGTCGCCCTGAGCGTCCGCACCGGCCGCAAGGTCCACATGGAGCGCCGCGGCCTCGACGACGAGTAGCGCGCGAGTGTTCCACGTGGAACATCTCGTCCGGGGGATGATGTGGGGGCCTCGAGCCGGGCCGACGTCCTGGGGCTCCGGTCCGTGCGCTCGATCGCAACCGGTTCGACGCTCCTCATCACGGGCGCGCGGACCGGCGCCTTGCCACCGCAGGCCGGGTGC
The DNA here is from genome assembly GCA_945882675.1 of Klebsiella pneumoniae. Taxonomy (GTDB): domain Bacteria; phylum Myxococcota_A; class UBA796; order UBA796; genus CANLGQ01. The sequence continues at coordinate 3,606 of CAMCWU010000211.1, forward strand.
AGCACCCCACCTGTTCCACGTGGAACGACCCGACTTCGCCACGCGAATCCCGGAGCGGATCCGCCCCCAGCCCATGCGCTTGCGGCAGATCCTCGTGAACCTACTCGGCAACGCGATCAAGTTCAGGGAGCACGGCCGCGTCCGCGTCGTCGTGCGCTGCGCGCCTGCTGGCGGAGGACGGCTGCGACAACCAGCTCCCGATCACGGCGCACCTCCGCAAGTCGGGCGCCACGGTCGCGGTGTGCGAGAACGGCCGCCTCGCCGTGGAAGAGGTCCTGCGCGCGTTCCAGGAGGGCGAAGCCTACGGTCTCGTGCCCATGGACATGCAGATGCCGGAGCTCGACGGCTACGGGGCGACCCACATCCTGCGGGCGCGGGGTCACACGGGCCCCATCGTGGCGCTCACGGCCCACGCGATGGCGGGCGACCGCGCGAAGTGCATCGCCGCGGGGTGCGACGACTACCTGACGAAGCCGGTGACTCGCGCCCAGCTCGTCGCGATGATCATTCGGCGCATGCCGGGCGCCGAGCAGGCCGCCGGGGACCCGGTGGGAACCACCACATCGAAGGGGGTGGAAACCACCCTATCGACGGAAGCGCCGCTCGTGAGCCAGTTCGCGGACGACCCGGATAGGACCGAGCTCGTGGACGGCACGCCGGCGCGCACGAAGCCGCCACGCGCGCGGGCGACGTCCTGCCCCGCGCCGCGTTCGACGGCGTGAGCACCTGTGTCGCCGGGCCGTTCGTCACGATCGCACTCCGTACGCCGGGAGTCCCGCATGATTCGCCGTGTCCTCGTCATCGACGACAGCCCGGACATCCACGCGCTCCTGCGCGCCCGCCTCCGCAGCGAGGACGTCGAGCTCGTCTCCGCGAGCACCGGCCAGCAGGGGATCGCGCTCGCGCGGGAGCTCCGCCCGGACCTCGTCCTGCTCGACGTGGACCTCGGCGACGAGAGCGGCTTCGACGTGATCCAGTCCCTGAAGGCGGACCCCGAGTCGGCGGACCTCCTCGTCATCTTCCTCACGGGCCACGTCGACGTCGAGACCAAGGTCCGCGGCCTCGATCTCGGCGCCGTCGACTATGTGACGAAGCCGTTCGAGCCGACCGAGCTCCGCGCCCGCGTGCGGGCCGCCCTGTGGATCGGCCACCTGCTCGGGCTGCTCGCCACGCGCGCCCAGCCCGACGGGCTCCCGGGCGTGTGGAACCGCAGGTTCTTCGACGATCGCATGTCCGTGCAGCTCGCGAGCGCCGCGCGGGGGGGCGGCCGCTCTCCATGGTGATCGCGGACGTCGACCGGTTCAAGTGCAGCAACGACCGGTTCGGCCACCCGTTGGGCGATCGCGTGCTGCAGGCCGTGGGCGAAGCGCTGACGGGCAGCCTCCGCGGGGGCGACGCGGTGTTCGCGGTCGAGCGCCTGCGAGCGGCGGTGCGCGCCGTGGCGATCCCGGGGCCGGCCGGATCCGTGGAGGTGACCGCCAGCTTCGGCGTCGCCGGATGCATTCCGGGCGCGGAGGACACGCCGGCCCGTCAGTACGCCACCGCCGACGAGGCGCTGTACGCCGCGAAGAACGGCGGGCGCGATCCGGTGCGGCTGGGTGCGAGGGCTGCGGCGCCGGGATATGACCCTTCGCCCGTGGAGGCGCGTATGCGGATCCTGGCTCTGGTCGCTCTGGCGGCGTGCTCCGACAAGTCGGGCGACAACGGTGACGACGGCGAGACCGATCTCCCCGTCGCGGCGGCATGCGACGCGCCCGGCTTCACCGAGCCCGTGGTGCCGGCGGCCCGGTGGGAGCGGACCACCACGCCGGACGGTCAGGGGTTGATCCGCTGGATCCCCGAGAACCCCCGTGGTCTCGTGTTCTACTTCCATGGCACCGGCGGCAACTACGACGACGTCATGTACGTCGAGCCGACCCGCGAGATGGACACGCTCATCCGCGCCGGCTTCGGCTTCGTCTCGACGGAGAGCGAGGAGCGCGGCGGGAGCGCCCAGTGGGAGAAGGGCAGCGACGACTGGAGGGAGAACCCGGACCTGGAGCGGTTGGAAGGCCTGTACGAAGATCTCGTCGCCGCGGGTGACATCACGCGCGAAACCCCAATCCTGACTACCGGCTTCAGCGACGGTGGGGCCATGAGCGGCTTCTTCAGCGCGGTCGCGAAGGTGCACGGCTGGCCGGTGTTCGCCGCCGCCATGCACAACTCCGGCGGCAGCTCGTCGGCCGACATCCCCCAGATCTGGGTCATCGCGGAGAACGAGACGGACCAGATCGGGCCGAACTCCCTCGCGGCCTACGAGAACGCGGTCGCGGACGGCGCGATCGCCACCTACCACCTCGCCGCGGAGGAGCCGCTCGTGGCGGATCGCCTCCTCCGGATCCCGCGGTTCACCCAGGAGGACGCCGACCTCGCGTTCGCGGACCTGGTCAAGTACGGAATCTTGGACGAAGCCGGCGTCCGCGTCATCGACCTCGACACCCAGCTCGAGTCGTCACTGAACAAGTTCGAGAAGGACTCCAAGGTCCAGCAGGACTGGGAGGTCTCGACGCAGCTCCGCGTCGTCTGGTCGACGCACCGCTTCAACAGCGAGTACAGCCAGGAGGTGTGCGAGCACTTCACCACGGCGATCGACTCCCCGTGAGTCCGTGAGTCCGTGAGTCCGTGAGTCTCACGCGCTCACGGGCAGCCACAGGCGCGCGACGGCGCCCCCGCCGGGCCGCGGCTCGAGCGCCACGTCCCCGCCCACCGCCTGCGCGCACGTCCGGGCTACGTACAGCCCCAGGCCCCGCCCCGCCCCGCCCGGCCACCGCGTGAAGAACGGCTCCCCGGCGCGGCTCGCGATCTCGCGGTCCACCCCGCGCCCGCGGTCCGCCACGCTGATCTCCACCGCGTCCAGGCTGCCGGAGCGCGCTTCCGCAACCGACACCTCCACGACATTCCCGCCCGCGGTCCGCGCATTGTCGAGCAGCGTCCACACCGCCGCGCGCCACCGGTCGCCGTCCCCGCGCACCGCGACCGCGCTCACGGTCGCCGCCACGTCCACCCGCACGTCCATGTCCGCGTGGGCCGCGCGCCACTCACGCACCCAGCCCTCCAGCGCGGCGCCCAGCGCCGGGGTCACGCCATCCACGGCGTCGTCCCCGCTCTTCAGCCGCTCCAGGATCCCGCGGCACCGGTCCACCTGCCCCCGGAGCGTCGCGAGCGTCCCCCCGGGATCTCCCGCCTCCGCCGCCTCTTCCGCGAGGAGCTCGATCGAC
>CAMCWU010000212.1 GCA_945882675.1 Klebsiella pneumoniae
TGTCGTCGCGATCGACGCCGACATCGGGCTCCGCAACCTCGACGTCATCCTCGGCCTCGAGAACCGCATCGTCTACGACCTCGTCCAGGTGATCGAGGGCGAGTGCCGCCTGAAGCAGGCGCTGATCCGCGACAAGCGCGTCGAAGGCCTGTCGCTCCTCCCCGCCGCCCAGACCCGCGACAAGTCGTCGGTCCGCCCGGAGGATATGAAGAAGCTCGTGGCCGACCTCAAGGACATGGGGATGGACTACATCATCATCGACTGCCCGGCGGGCATCGAGCAGGGCTTCAAGAACAGCATCGCGGGCGCGGATCGGGCGATCATCGTCACGACGCCCGAGGTGAGCGCCATCCGCGACGCGGACCGCATCATCGGTCTCGTGGAGGCCCACGAGCTCCCCGAGCCGAAGCTCATCATCAACCGCTACCGCACGCACCTGGTCCAGCGCGGCGAGATGATGAACCGCGAAGACATCCTCGAGATCCTCGCGATCCCGCTCATGGGCATCGTGCCCGACCACGAGGACATCGTGATCTCCGCGAACCGCGGCAGCCCGGTCGTCTTCGACGAGAAGTCCCATATCGGAGCGGCATACCGCCGCATCGTCGGCCGCGTGCTGGGCGAGGACATCCCCATCCCGTCGTTCGAGCCGCAGGACGACGGCATGTGGTCCAACCTGAAGCGCTGGATGGGCCTGGCCCCCGCTCGCGAGGTGGTCTGATGCTCGGAATGCTCTCCCGCCTGCTCCATGGCGAGCCGCGCCGCACGGGTTCGAAGGACGAGGCGAAGCAGCGCCTCAAGGTCCTGCTCATCCACGATCAGGTCGACCTGACGCAGGGCCAGATGGCCGAGATGAAGAAGGAGATCATCGACGTCATCGCGAAGTACGTCGAGATCGACCGCGACGCGATGGATATCCGCCTCGAGAAGGAGGACGGCCACGTGGCGCTGATCTCGACGATGCCGGTGCGCCGCGTGCACAACCGACCCGCAACGGCGAACTAGCCCGTTCCTCGGCTCATTCCTCTGGAGACGAGGAGTAGCCGAGGTAGGCGTCGAGCTCCACGGCCCGATCCTGGTTCGTGCCGACCGCGAGGTCGAGGATCACGCTGTCCTGCACGTCGAGATCGATGAGCTCGACATCCGCCCAGTACGCTTCCACCCGGCGGGTCTTGCCGCCTTCTTCGTACATGAGCGCCCAGTTGTACGACTGGTGCACCGTGACGAGGTCGGTGGTCATCTCCGTCGGGCGCGGCGAGACCTGGCGCAGAACCAGGCCCTGGCCCCCGTTCGGCATCTCGACCCAGCGGAAGACGCTGTCGAACTCCTGCGTCGCCTCGCCGAACAGGCCCGTGTCCGTGACGCGGGTGCCGTGGTTGTGGAAGATATCGCATTCATGGGCGAGGAAGCACGACAGATCATCGCGCGTCTGCGTCGTATACTCGAAGGTCTTGGCGAAGACCTGGTCGAGCTCGTCCCCCGCGAGGACCGGCGCGATCTCGTCGAGCCCTGCCTGCATCTCCAGCAAGTACGCGACGCCGACGACCGCGACTTCTCGCTGCGGATCGAGGCCGATCGCCTGCAGGTCTTCGAGCGCGAGGCTGTCGACGCTGTAGCCGGCTTCGAGGTCCGCCTGGTTCTCCACGACCAGGGGCGGGAGGCCGAGAGCGACCTCTTCCAGCGGATCCGCGTCGTCGTCTTCCGTGTGGACGAAGCCGTAGGTCATGAGCGATTGGAGCTCTTCCGGCGCGTCGGCGACCTTACATCCGATCAGGGCTAGCAGAAGCAGCATGCGGACCTCCTTCGTGACACAACGTATCGTCCGACGAACGGCTGCGCCGTCCCATTCGGGGTTACGTTCGGTCCTGATGCACCCGGCGGAGCCCCGCGCATGAGACGCAGTCCCGGAACGCTGTGGCGGGTCCTCGGGTTCGCGTGCGTGGTCCCCGCCTGCTTCCTATTGCCGGACCACCCATACTCGGCGGGCGGGCTCCCGGGCCTGGCCGGCGCGCTGCTGGTCGCGACCGTGCTGGGCGGGCCGCTCGCGGCGGAGGAGTGGCGCGCGCGGAGCCTGGACGCCCAGAGGCTCGGCGCGCCCGGGGCCACGTGGCGGGTGGTTGGCCCGGCGGTGGCCGAGTGGTGGAGCGTGCTCACGTGCGCGGCGGCCCTCGCACCGCTGGTGACCGGTGCGGGACCGACGGCATGGGGGTTGGTAGCTGTGTTCTGGCTCGGCCTGGGGCGGTGGGCGGCGCGGGCGGACGCCGCCGTGCCGCCGGTGGCGCGTGGCCTGGCGGTCGCTGCGGGCGTGGCGCTCCTGGTCGCGCTGGGCGCGAACGCGGGCGCCGTGGGGCCCTGGACCTGGCTGGAGCCCCGGCCGGAGGCGTGGCGCGCCTCGCTGTCGACGGCGCTCCTGGTAGGCCCGCTGCTCACGGCGGGCGGGCTCGGGAGCTGGTCGGCGACGGCGCCCGCGCCCGGTGAAGCCGATCGGCGGCCCCACGCGGTCGCGGGCCTGGCGACGCTCGGCGCGCTCGCGGCCGTGCTGACCGTGGCATGGCGGTTCGAGGCGGGGCGGCACGGCCTCGGCGACGTCGGGCGCGTGGCGACGGCGGCGCTCGTGGCAGCGGCGGCGGCGTCGGTGCTGGCGCGGCCGGGGAGCGCCCCGGGGCGGGTCGGGCTGCGGCTGGCCGGCGGCGCGCTCGCGACCTGGTGGTTCGCCGGGCCGGGCGCCGCGGTGCTCCCGCTGTTCTGGACGGCGATCCTGCCGCTCGGCGCTGCGGTCGCGGCGTATGCGGGGTCGCTGGCGGGTCGGCTCGGCGCGGCGACGGCCGCGTCCCTGGTGGTCGGCGCGGCGCTCGCGTGGCCGGGCGTGCCGGAGCGCCCGTTGGACGCCGGGCTCGCCGCCGTGACCGTGGTAGTCGGGCTGTGGATCGCGGGGACGCGGGCGGCCCGCGCGCTCCCACCGGAGGCCGCGTGATCTGGCTGGTTACATCAGCTTTCGCCGGGCTCGCGTTCGAGACGCCCCCGATCCAGGGCCAGGAGACCGTGGTGGTCGTCGTGGAGGGCGTACCCGGCGGCGATCTGCCGGAGGACAGCGAGCCCACCGGCGGCGCCACGGTCCGCGCCGTCTACCGCCCCGGCCTGCCGGGCCAGCACGAGCAGGCCATCGGCATCACGGACGGCCGCGGCCGCGCGCGCTGGACCCCCACGGAGGGCGGCGTCGCCGTCGTCCGTGCCAACGACGAGTCGCTCGACGTCCGCGTGGCCCCTGCCCGCCCGCCGTCGACCACGCTGGCACTCGCGACCATCCTGGCGCTCGGCGCCGCCGGCTCCGCCGCCTGGGGCCTGTCGAGGAGGAGACGTTGAGGATCGCGCACATCACCGACCCGCACTGGTTCGTACCGCCCACGTGGCGCGACTTCTCGAGCTTCAAACGGCTCGTCGGGACGGCGAACCTCTACCTGCGGGGTCGCCGCCACGACTTCCCGGCGTCCGTGAAGGCGCACCTCGTCGAACACCTCCTGCAGATCGAGCCGGAGCTGCTGATCCTCACGGGCGATATCACCGCGACGGCGCTGGACGCCGAGTTCGCGGCCGCGGTCGACCAGCTCGGCCCGGCCCTCCGGCGGCAGCCCTCGTTCGTGATCCCCGGGAACCACGACAGCTACACCGACCAGGCCCACAAGGGCCGGGCCATCCACCGCTACTTCGGGGAGTGGATGCACGCGCCGCCGCCCGATCCCTCCGGGCGGGAGGGGCTGCCCCGGCTGGACATCGGGGACGTCACGGTCCTCGGCATCGACCCGACGCGCGCGACCTGGCTCGTGGCGTCCGGGGAGATCCCGGCGTCGCAGCTCGCTGCGCTCGAGCGGACGCTGGCAGATCCGGGCCTCGACGGGAGGATGATCGTGCTGGCGATCCACTACCCGGTCCTCGATCGGCGCGGAGCGGTTTACGACGGGCACGAGCACGGGCTGACGAACGCGCGGCACCTGATCGACGTGCTGGAGCGGGCAAAGCACCGCCCGGTGCTGATCCTGCACGGGCACGAGCACCACGGGTTCCACCAGAAGCTGCCGATGCCGGATGGCGGGAAGATCGACGTGTTCAACTGCGGATCTTCCGGGTACCGGAGGAAGCCGGAGAGCGGGAGGACTGCGGCGATGAACGTGTACGACCTGCAGCCCGGGAGGGTGGAGGTGCAGAGGTACCAGCTGGGAGAGACGGGGTTCGAGGCGGAGCTCGGGGGGGCCTACGCTACGGGGAGATGACCGGGCTCACGGCCAAAGCATGGCGATCGGCCGGGCTTCAACGCGGAGACGCGGAGGCCGGGCAGAGGGGGCACGGAGGAGATGGTTCGAGGGGGCGGGCAGAGGCGGCCGGGCGTCGTGGCGCTGGCGCTTCTGGGTGGGCGCAGGGGGCTTTTTGAGTGCCCTCGCCGCGAGCGGGACCTGTCTCGGGGCGCGCGGGCTCTTGGGAGTGCCCTCGCCGCGTGCGGGCCCTGTCGCGGGGCGCGCGGGCTGTGGGAGTGCGCTCGCCGCGTGCGGGACCTGTCTCGGGGCGCACGGGCTCTGGGAGTGCCCTCGCCGCGATCGGGACCTGTCGCGGGGCTCCTTCGTGCCTTGGTGCCTTCGTGGTTGCGCCCGATCGGCGGGCAACACAGCCGCTGGGGCAGAGTGCAGAGACCCCGGTGCCTGCGACACCGGGCGGAGCGGAGAGTCGAACGGCTGAGCCGAATGCCGTCCACTACCCGGAGCGCTTCAGCCAGGACCAACGCTGGACGGTTTTCGGCCAGACGTTAGATTCGAAGCGGAGATCCGTGGCGCTAAACAGGTAGTAGGGGCGGAGGGACTCGAACCCTCACGGGGGTTACCCACTCGATTTTGAGTCGAGCGCGTCTACCATTCCGCCACGCCCCCACAGGCGTGCTCCGCGAGTAACGCAGGCGGCCGGGGCTGTCACCGGCGCGCGCGTTCGCGGGAGGTGATCAGTACCGACGGAGCGGTATGTACCGACCGGCGCTGTAGCGCAGGCGGTTCGCTTCCTTCAGGTGGCGGAGCACGGTCGTGATCTCGACCGGGAGGAGCTTCGGATAGATCTCCTTCGCCCGGTGCTTCACGCCGGCGATGAGCACGCCCTCCGCCAGGCCCGACTCGGTCGCGCCCGCGATGCGCTCGAGCACCACGTCCGTGATCCACTGCGCCTTCTCGGTGTCCTCCGAGGAGACGGCCTTCACGCGCGGGGCGGCCGGAGCGCGCTCCGCAGCGGGGCCGCGCTCGCGCGGGGCGCTGCGGGGCTTGGCGGCCGGGGTCTCGTGCACGGTGGTGTGGATGCGGGTCACGCCCTTGCCGAGCTCGAACAGCTCGGGCTCGGCGGCTTCCCACTTCGCGAGCAGCGAGTGGATCCGCTCGGGCTTTCGCGCGTCGCCGCGCTCCGACTCGCGCTTCATCCACGTGCGGAACGTGGTCGGCACCTGAGTCCCGTCGAACCGGTCGAACTCGTCGAGGAACTCCGTCCACGGCTTCCCGTTCGGGATGTCGTTGATCTCACCACCCATGCGGGTGACCTGGAGGGCGAGCGCGCCCGCGATCGACTTCGGGGCGTCCGGGTGCTCGTGGAGGGCCACGAGATCGAGGACGTTCTGCGGCTCGAGCTGCGCGAGGGGCCGGCGCAGCATCTCCTGGGCTTGCACCTCCAGCATTACGGGGTCAGTGCCGCGCAGCTTCAAGAGCGGGTGGCGGCGGCGGTTGGGCTGGTTGTCCATCGTATTTTGATCCCTGGGGGTGACAGGGTAACGGGTCAGGGCGGGTGGGGCACCCGGTCACGGAGGCGCGGTGCGGATCACGAAGGTGTACACGAGGGCAGGAGATCGAGGCCGGACGCGGCTCGTCGGGGGGCCGGAGGTCGGCAAGGACGACCCACGGATCGAGTCCTACGGGACGGTGGACGAGCTCAACGCGATCGTCGGCCTGGTCCGCATCGCCTTGAGGGGATCTGCGACGTCGGAGGACGCGCGGGCGAAGATCGACGGTCAGCTCGACGAGATCCAGCACGAGCTGTTCGATGTCGGCAGCGATCTCGCGACGCGGCCGGGGGATCGCTGGGCCACGATGGTGCGGCTCGGCGAGCCCTCCATCCAGCGCCTGGAGGACGAGATGGACGCGCTCAACCTGGATCTCCCGCCGCTGGAGGAGTTCGTGCTCCCGGGCGGCGGCCCCGCGGGCGCGTTCCTCCACCAGGCGCGGACCGTGTGCCGGCGCGCCGAGCGCGAGATCGTGCGGCTGATCCGCGTCGAGCCGGACGCCGACCAGGACGCCGTGCTTCGCTACGTGAACCGGCTCTCGGACTGGTTCTTCGTCGCGGGGCGCTGGGCCGCACTGCAGGCCGGCGAGCCCGAGACTCTATGGCGGAACCCGAACAAGCGGCCGAAGCGCTCCTGAGGGGCGCTACGGCGTCCCGCTCACCAGCGGCACCGCGGGCGGAGCCCGCTACCAGCTGAACCCGAAGCTCGGGAGCGCGACCCCGCCGCCGTCCAGCACGACCCCCCACGTCAGCGTGCCCGCGCCCACCGCGAGGAGCGCACCGGACGCCAGGAAGAACGTGTTCGTCGCGCTTTGCTCCGCCAGGACCTCCTCCTGCGTGTCGACCGACGCGTCGTTCATGAACGCCGAGTGGTGCACCGACGACTGCCAGTACAACAGGCCCGCGCCGGCCAGCATGGCGCCGCCGCCGATGAGCAGCGGGGTCTTCTGCCACGGGCGCTGACGGTCGATGACCATCGTGCCGTCCGTGCCCATCACGACGTCGTTCTCCTTGCCCTTGGCGACCTTCGGCTCCTTCTCGCCCTTG
>CAMCWU010000213.1 GCA_945882675.1 Klebsiella pneumoniae
GAGGCCGAGCGCAGCGGCCCGTTCGCCGAGCGCCGGAGGCACCGCCCCCGCCGGCGCGTACCGCACGAGATCCGCGACCAACGCCGATACGGCCACGCGCTCCCCCGCAGTCGGTGGAACGAACCGGTCGTCGGACCGGAGGGCGACCACCAGGTCCCAGGTGCCGGCCCAGGCGCACGCAGCGAGGAGGATCACTCGTCGCTCCCCTGGCGGGCGTGACTCGCCGACTCCGACGCCGGCTGCGCCCGGGACGCGGACGCGCGCAGCCACACGGCCCCAGGCCCTTCCGGGCGAATGACCAGGCGTGCGGGCCCGGACCCCGGCGGACGCGCGACGTGGATCGGCGCCATCGGCTCCAGCGCGCCGCCCGCATACGAGAGCGGCTCGGCGAGCGGCCGCGCCACCCAACCCTCCACGACGCCGCCGTCGCGGGCCGACGGGCGCTCCGTGAGGACGGTGTCCACCGCCCCGAGCTCCTCCACCGTCCAGCGCGCGCGGGTCCCGCGGTCGGCGCGATACGCGTACACCGTCAGTGCGCCCTCACCGGCGGGGATCGCGATCTCCCGGCCGGCGCCGAGGGGCCACGCCCGCCGAGCCTGCCACGCCGGCCCCCCCTCACCGCGCGCCAGGAACAGGCCCGGGACGTCCACGGACACCCGCTGCGGCCCCGCGCCGCCGTCGTCCACGCGCAGGGAGCCGCCCGCGGACAAGAGCTTCCGCGTCACGGTCCGGGCTCCCACGCGGATCTGCACGTCCGCGCCCACGCGCGTGGCGGCCACGCGGTAGTCGAGCGAAAGCACGCCCGAGGGCGGGATCCGCACGGTGACCGCGCTCGCGCCCAACCGCACCCGACCGCCGGCACCCGCCCCGTCCAGGTTCGGCTCGGCGAGGATCTGGAAGGGTCCGGGCAGCAGAAGCGCGATCCGGCCCGCGTCACTTCCGTCGCTCCCGAGGGGCGCCAGCCGGACCTGGGCGTCGATCGCCACGGATCGTCCAGTGCGCGTCAGCCTGTCCACGTCGGTGGGGGCGAGCGCGCGCCACGGCAGCTCGACGTAGGGCTCGTACAGGAGGCCGGACGGCATGTCCACGGGCAGAGTGTATGCCGGGAACGCCACCCACGGCGCGCGCGTATCCGGGCTCGTGTCGAGGTTCACGTCCAGCGGGCGGTCTGCCTCGATCACGAGCGTCGTGGACCCCCGCGGCGGGAACAGGTAGCGCACGCCGGGCTCGCTTGTCCGCGCATCCCGGGCGTCACCCCTCACGTATCGCTCGAACGCCGAGGGGATGGCGTCCACCGCGAAGGTCCACGCGCCGGTCTCCGCGCCGCGGGCGTCCAGCGCGGTGACGGACACGACCGCCGCGCCCTCCGATGGAGCGGGATCGAGGCCGGGAAACGGCCCAGGCCCGAGGGCCGCGCGCCCGGTGATCCGCACCTCCTCGCCCGGCACGAGGTCGAAGCGCACGGGCTCGAGGGCCGGGTCTACGCGCCACGCCTGCAGCTCCCGCAGATCGGGCGCTACCTGCTCGCGGTCGCCCCGTCGGATCCGAGGCGGATCCCCGATGTTCCGGGGACCCTCGCCGCCCTGGGTCTCGGCGCGCACCACGCGCAGGCCGACGGTGCCGGGCTCGAGCGTCACCGCGAGCTCGCCGAGGTCCGGGATCCGCAGCGGGCCGTCCGCCGAGCGCCAAGGCACCACCAGCCCGTCGCGCTGAACCAGGCGCCCGACCAGCCCTTCCGGAGACTCCCGCCCATCGGGGAGGCGCACGTCGGCGACGAGATCCGTCGGGCCGCGGATCAGCCACACGAGCGCCTGGCCTGGCGCGATCGGGGTGCCCGACGCGGGTGCCTCCAGCGTGGAGAGCCGGTCGAACCACGTCTCCAGGCGCACCGTCTCGAGCAGCCCACCGGCCGCCTGGGGCAGCGCCCCGAGGCGATCCCACTGGGCGCTCGCCGCCCGCTCCCGCCACGCGAGCGGCAGCGCGGAGGCATCCCACGGAGCCAGCGTCGAACGCCCCGAACCCGGCTCCTGGAGCTGCTGGAACACGGCGAGGCGGCTCGCCACCGAGCGGCGGAACGCGATCCCGTACACGGTCGTCCCCGGCGGCGCCGACGCGACGGTGACCGTAAGGGTGCCGCCCCCCGGGGCGATCCCAGCCACGTCGACCGCCGTGTTCCGGTCGTCCCACGGCTGCAATCCGCCGCCGGGCGCGCGCTGGGGCGGGACGGGCTCGGCCACCGAGAGCCGGCTCTGGTGCGTGGGGATCCAGATCTCGCGCTCGAGGAGGAGGTTTCCCGCCAGATCCCGGACCTGCAGGGCCAGCGCGTACAGCTCGGACCGCCGGACGTCCGGCGCTTCTTCCGCGGGCGCGGCGAGCCAGCTCACCAACCGCACCGTGCGCTCGTCGGCTTCGAGCTTGAAGGTGATGGGCTCCCGCAGATCATACACCAGCAGCCGCTCGATCTGCGCGGGACCGGAGGTGACGGTCCGCTCTCCGACGAGCCACAGCGCCGCGGCCGCGAGCAGCGTCGCGAGCCCGATCCACCGGAGGAAGTCGAGCTTCACTCGACCTCCCAGGCCAGCGTTCCGAGCGCGAGGCTCGCCAGCGGCGTCGGCTCGGGATCCACGCCGTCGGGCGCCCCCAGCGGGATCACCAGCGCGGTGCAGTCGGGGTCGCACCGCGAGATCCGCAGCCAGCGCACGCCGAGGAGGTCGTCGCGCAGCAGGACCGGCTCCGTTCCGCGCAGCCCGGCGAGCTCCCGCGCGTCCCCGGACCGCGCGTAGCGCGCCGCGGACGCGAGGGCGTCGTCCCAGCCGGGTCCGGGCACCTGCGCGGTCGCCGCGAGCGCCACGACGTCGACGGGGACCTCCGGGAGCCCGACCCACAGCCCCTGCGGGGCCAGCCGGTCGCGCGCCTGGGGCGAGAGGAAGACGGTAACCTGCGCGTCCTGGTCGGAGGACGCGTGGACGGCGCCCCGGAGCGCGTTGCCCGAATCCGCGAGCCACGCGCGCTCGATGCTCCCGTCATAGCTCGCGACGGTGGCGCCGAGCGAGCCGGCGAGCGCGCGGAGCGGGGCGAACACCGCGGGCTCCTCGGCCTGCAGGACGGGTCGGCCGTTCGAGAGGACCAGATCCGCGCCGGCGGGGCGCGCCGGCCGCATCGACCGGAGCGTCACCACGGGGGCGCCGGGCTCCAGGCGCTCGAGCAGCCCGAGGATCACGGCGAACGCCGCCCCGTCCGCTTCGGCGGCGCCCTCGTCGCGCTCCTCCGCGGCGTCCTCCACGAGCGCGGCGTACCCGAGGGCCTGCCACACCACGCGGGTGGCGCGGCCGGCGCGGCCGCCCGGCACATGGTCCGGCTGGTGGACGACGCCCGGGATCCCGCGGCGATCGAGGATCAACCGGACGCGGGGGCCGGCCAGCACCGCGCGGTCGCCCGTGGCGGTCACCTCCATGCCGAGCGCCGCGGCGTTCCCGGCGGCCACACGGAGCGCGTCGTCCGCCCACGGCTCGCGTCGCCGCCAGGCATCGAGCGGTCCGACCACCTCCTCGGCGAGCACGCGGAGGAGGCCGGGATCGGGCGGCTCGCCGCCCGCGAGGGGCTCGGCCATCCGCGCGGGATCGACCGGTGGAGGCGCTACGCCCACGCCCGCGGCCCCCGCGCGTGCGAGGGCCGCCGGCGACACCTGGAGCGTCAGCTCGAGGCCCGCCACCTCGAGCGGTACGGGGCCGAGGATCGCGGCCAGCTCGGGCGTCCGGACCTGCGCGGGGAGGGCGCCGGCGACACGGAGCGCCGTCCGTTCCGCCGGGATCACCCGCAACATCGGCGACATCCGCGCGAGATCGCGGCGCGCCCCCTCGCACGTCGGGCCCGGCGCGGCGCACAGGAACACCCCGCGCGCGTCCACCACGTCCGCGATCGCGGCCAGCGCCGCCGGCATCCCCGGCGGACCGACCGTCGCCGTCACCACCAGGTCGGACCGCCCCGGACGAACCCACAGCGCGCCGAACCCGTCGCCGCCCGGGTAGATCCGTTCTTCGTCCGCCGCGATACCGTGGAGCGCCAGCGCGTCCGGGACATCCCCGCGGTTCGCCCACGCGTGCATGGCGAGGGTGATGTCCGCGCGCCCGGCGTCCGGCAGCGGCGCGGGGGCGGGCGGCAGGACGGGGAGCAGCACCGCGAGCACGTAGCCGGCCGCGGTCCCCAGCACGAACGCCGCGAAGCTCGTGACGACCGCGGGCACGATCGGCCGGAAGACGTCGTCCCCCGCTCGGATCACGCGGAGCGCTATCATCGTCGGCAGCAGGTACCCGAAGCCGAGCAGCTCCCGGACCTCGAGCCCCGGCCAGAGCGAGCCCAGCACGAACCCGAGCGCGAACTTCAGCGCATAGCCGAGACAGAACGCCAGCACCAGCGGACGCCCGCCCGTGAGGTTCGCGCCCCGCAGGCCCGGCAGCTTCACGGCCAGCCGGAGCGCCCCCGCGATGAGCGCGCCCTCCACCAGCGTCGCGACGAGCCGCGTCGGGTCGAGCCAGCACACCGAGAGCAGGCCGGGGACGATGATCCCGCCGTAGTCCCAGCCCCAGCGGATATTCGCCGCCGACCCCAGCCACGCGCCCGTCAGCAGCAGGATGTACGCGCGCGGGCTCGACACGAAGTCGAGCGCGATATCCTCGTAGGTCAGCTCGAAGCTGGCGAGTGACAGGTTCGTGTGCCGCAGGAGCACGAGGTCGACGATCGCCCACGTGATCAACACGGGGATGCCGACGCGCGAGATCGCCCCGAAGAACCCCGTCCGCCAGATGGCGTTGGCCGCCAGCGGCACGACGACGAGGCTCATCGAGTGGAGCTCCACCTGCACTGCGATGCCCAGGTTCTCCTGGAGCCAGTCGAATCCTCCGCCCTCCAGGAGGACACGCACCCCAACGGAGATCAGGAGCAAGCCGAAGAACCGGTCACGACCGAAGAGCGGCGACCACGGCCACCAGCGCGGGATCTTGTCCGCGAGCGCCGTGTAGCAGAGCCAGGTGACGACGGCCTCGGCGACCACGACGGCGCCCGTCACCGGCTGGATCACGAGGATGCTGGCTAGGTATCCGGGTACGATGAGACCCGTGAAGTTCCAGCCGAGCGTCTCCTGAACGCCCACACGACCAGGATCCCGACCAGCACGGACGTGAGGATCGAGTTGTCGAGGGACGACGGCAGGAAGACGTTGAGCACGCGCGTCCTCCGTCAGTACAGCGGGAAGGAGAGGTCGAGGCGGATCCCGACGCCCGGCACGGACGAGTGCGCGATCGACCCGCCCATCTCCTGGATATCGGCCACCGCGTCCCCGATCCGCGAGCCCGACCCCGGGTCGAGCCACCGCTGGAGCACGTTCTCGGGCAGGCCGCCCGAGTCGTCGTCCACCGAGAGCCGCACGTCCTCCACGCCCGGCCACACATGTACGCGGACCCGGCATCCCTGGCGAACCAGCTCCCCGATCACGGCGCCGAGCGCCGCGATCAGCCGCCCCGAGCGCGCCGCGATCGGGCTCTCCATCTCCGGCAGATCGAGCGTCAGACGCTCTCCTTCGAGGCCCGCGCACGCCTCCCGCACCGCGACCGCGAGGAACACCGGCTGCACCGGCTCCTCGCCCACCGACGCGCGCGCCAGCTCCTCCGACCGCTCGAGCTCGGCGGCGAGCGCGAACGCGCGCTCCCGGATCCGGGCCATCAGCCCGGCGAGCTCCGCAGGATCCTGGGTCGCCGTGGCCATCTCCGCGTACCCGGCGACGAGGCCGAGGGTGTTCCGCAGCCGCGTGGACCCGGCCAGGATCACGTTGGACTTCAGGGCGTCGAGGTGGCGGTGGGGGTTCACGTCGTGGATCTGGACCAGGACGCCGACCACCCGGTCGCCATGGACGACGCGGGAGATCACGACCTCTTCGCCTGCCGCGAGGGAGGGCACCAGCCGTGGGGTGTCGTTCGTCAGGACCCGGCGGAGGACCTGCGCGATCGTGTAACCGTCCAGGCCGGTGAGGTCACCCAGCAGGGCGAGCAGCGGGCTCTCCGCGTGCGGAGGGACGCGGCTCCGCAGCGCCCCGGACGCCGCGAGGAGGCTGCCCCCCATCTCGAACATGCCGATCTGCAGCCCGCTCTCCTCGAGCAGCGCGCGCCAGGTCTCGGAGGTGCGAAGCGCGCCGTCCACGGCCCGCGCGATGGCGGCGAGGCGCGCGTCGAAGGGGTCCGCCGGGGGCTTCGCGCGCACGTCGGCGATCGCCAGGGCGGCGCCTGCGACGCTCTCGAGCACCGCCGGGGCCTCCGGCCCGATCCCGCCGACCCGCCCGACCCCCACGGCCCCCACCAGCGCCCCGCTGTTGGAGATCAGTGCTATCGCCCAGTCCGGGCCGGTGAGATCCTCCCCGTCGAGCGCTTCGAGGTCCGGCCAGTCGGCGTCGCCCACGACGTCCGTGCGGAGCGGCGCGCCATCCGGGCGGGCGACCCAGTACGCGACGGCGTGATCCGGCAGCAGCATCGTGAGGAACGTGGCGCGCGTCGCCACCCCCGTCGGCTGGCCCGCGTCCGGCGCGTGGGCGCCGAGGCGCACGGTGACACGGTCCAGGGCGACGAGCGCCGTCCGCGCCGTCCGGATCAGCCGCAGGAGCAGTGGCACGGCCAGGATCCCCACCAGGGCCTCCACCGGGAGCTCCACCCCCGCCGCGCGCGCAGGGACCGCCAG
>CAMCWU010000214.1 GCA_945882675.1 Klebsiella pneumoniae
GGCCCTCGGCGATCACGGCGGGGCGCCGCGGGATCCCGGCCAAAAGGGCGGCGGCCGTCGGCGCGTCCGGGGCGCCGTCCTGCACGCGGTCCGAGCGGTACAGCGTGATCTCCCACCCGCCTTCGGTCGCGTTCACCCGCACCGCCAGCGTCGGGTCGGAGAGCTCGAGCTCCACGAACGAGATCCCGCCCGCGACGTCCTGGACGTGCGCGTGCTCGAGGCCCCGGGCGCGCCAGGCGGCGACCTCCTCGCGCAGGCGCTCGTAGTTGCGGTACACCCCGATCTCCGCCCTCCCGGCGCGGATCCTCGGGAGCACCACGAGCTCTGCGCCCGCGGACGGGTGGAGCTCGAGCGGCCGCGCGAGCGCCGCTGCCACCAGCAGGAGCGGGAGGCTCAGAACGCACCCCCGAGCCCGACGGACGCCCGCCACGCACCAAGCGCGAGGCCGCCTTCCGGGCCGAAGAGCTCGGAGCGCCGCGCGACGTAGACCTCGAGCACCACGGCCTTGACGAGGCCGGCGGGCGCGGGAGGCGACGGAGGATCCACGAGCCCGGTGTCGGCGCGGAGCCCGCCGCGGACCTCCCCGGCGATCCGCGCCCCGTCCACGGTCTCGAGGCCCGTTCCGCGCTCGGTGAAGAGCGTCCACGTCGGCCCGATCCCGCCGAACAGGTCGACGGCCCCCATCCGTCCCGTGAGTTCCACCAGCGCCGAGAGCGGCGCGAGCTCGAGCGTCGCACCGCCCCCTTCGAGGCGGGTGAACGCGAACTCCACGTCCACGCCGACCGGACCGATCACGGGCGTAACCACGCCGACGCCCGCCATCCACGCGCCGCTCTTGTACACCGTCGCGATCGCGGGATCGCTCCACCGCTCGGTCGAGCCGCGCAGTACCAGCATCACCGGCCGCCGTGCGGGCGGCTCCGGCTCGGCCGCGAGCGCCGCCGGCGCGAGGAGCGCGATCATGACCGCCCCCGGCGGAGGAGCGTCAGCGCGCCCAACAGGCCGATCCACGTCCCGTGCGCGTGCGCGCACCCCACCCCCCCGGGCTCCCCGGCGAGCGACGCCGCCCCGGTCGGCGCCAGGATCATCCCGGAATCGGAGGCGGTGTCCGCCGGTGGATCCGTGTCGGTATCGGTATCGGTATCGGTATCGGTGTCCGCGGGCGGGCCGGTGTCGGAAATGGCGCCGGTGTCGCCCGTCTCGGCCGCAATCCCTGTGTCCGGGGCGCCGGTGTCCGCGCGCGCGCTACTTGTCCACAGCGCGAGCTGCAGTGCCAGCATGCCCCACCTCCACAGGACCCTTCGGCCGCGCGGCTTTCGAGTTGAGGGCGATGGGTGCGCGCCGCCCGTGTTTCTCGATCGTGGAGAGCGCGAGCCGGCCTCCGGCGGCTGGGCTCCGGTCCGTGCGCGCAAAAGGGGGGGGCGGTGCGGTCCGCGCTGTCACGGAGCAACCGTCATTCACGCACTCGACTGGTGGCGCGGCATACCGGCTCGCGAGGGGGTTTTTCACAATCCCAGGCGCCTCGCGACCCGTCGCGTGCGCTCGAATCAGATCAGACACGCGTCCGCAACTGCTGCGACGACGTATGCGGCCGCAGCGCACCGTATCCCGCGAGCGCGTTCCGGCGGTTGCCCTCGCGCGCGAGCTGCGCCTCGAGCCGCGCGAGCGCGGCGGTGAGCGCCTGCTCCACGTCGTCCACGGCCGCCAGGAGCGCGACGCGCTCGCCCCCCGACACTCGCGCCGCGGCGGCCTGCACCGCGTCGAGCACGCGCACGACCTGGTCGCCGTCCGCGTCGTCGGCCGCTAGCCGCTCGACGATCCCCGCGAGCGCCGCGAGGAGCACGCCGGCGGCCACGTCAGCGCGCCGACTGGATGGACGCCCACGCCTCGATCAGCGGGACGATCGCCGCGCCGGCGGCCCGTGCGCGCGCCGGATCGCGGTCCCGCCCCGCCGCTACGAGCTCCGCGGCCACCCAGGCGTACAGCACTTGGAGCCCGGCCACGAGCTCGGACGCCGCCGACGGGTCGAGCGCCGCGAGCAGCTCCGCGATGACCAGCCGCGCGTGGTGGAAGTGGGGCGACGCGTCGGCGGGCCGCCCGGCGTCGAGGGCGGTCGCGCCGAGCTCCACGCGCCGCGCGATCTCCTGCAGCAGGAGGAGCACGGTCTGGGCGGGAGAGGCGGTCTCTACGCGGCGTGAGCGGTAGCTGGCGATGCCGTGCATGGCGTGATCCTGGGGAGCTGATCAGCTGTCGCTGGAGGAGTTGGAGGCGAAGAAGCTGGTGAGGAACGCCTGGGTGCTCTTCAGGCGGCCCAGCGCGACCTCCATCGCGTTGAACTGCGTGCGGAGCAACTTCGCCTGCGCTTCGACGCGCTCCTGTGCTTTCTCGATCTGCAGGTCGAGGTCTTCGATCGTCGACTGCAGGCCCTCCGTCCGGGCGACGAGCGCGCCGTTCTCGGCGTCGACGTAGATGGCGTCGAGGCGGTCGGCGAGCGCGCCGAGCGGGCCCTCGTCCGCGGTGAGCAGGAGCTCCACGCCCGTAGGATCCGCGACGTACGCCGCGTCGAACACGGCCGCGTCGAGGGTGAGCTTGCCGTCCTGGCCCGTCTTGACCCCGAGCATGGAGAGCGCCGTCAGCGACGTGCCCGCGACCGTGTACGGGCTCGAGATCATGCCGCCGAGGTCCTCCATCGCGCGGCGCGTGGTCGCCTCGCCGACGAGGGGCCCCTTGATGCCCTCGGTCGCGTTGTACGCGCTCTGCCCGTCGTAGTAGGTGAGTGCGGCGTTCCAGGCGTCAACGACCTCCTGGAGCTTCGCCCGGGTGCCCGCGGTGTCCGGCGCGATCGTCACCGTCTCGACGGCGCCGGGGGAGCCGAGCACGAGCGTCAGGCCGGGGATCACGCCCGTCAGCGTGTTCGTCGCGGACCGCACGGAGATCCCTGCGATCTCGACGATGGCATCCTCGGCTGCGACCTCCTCGGTGAACGCGGGGACCGTGCCGCCCGCGAGCCCGGAGGTGTCGAAGGTCACGGTACTCGCGGCGCCCGTGCCGGCCCCCTGCACCACGAGCTGGTAGCGGGCCGCGCCCGCCGCGCCGGTGTCGAGGACGAACGCGGAGAGCCCGGCGGTCGCGTCCAGCGCGGCCGCGAGCCCGTCGAGGGACGCGTTGTCCGCGTCGAGCGTCACGGTGGTCGGCACGCCGCCGACGGTCACGGCGAGATCACCCGTTGCGAGCGTCTTCGCGGCCCGATCGGCCACGCCCTGGGTGATGGACGTTTGCGCCGTCGCGAGCTTGTCGACCCGGATGGCGTACGAGCCGGACCGCGTGCCCACGCCCGCCGTGACCGTGACGCGGCTCGGGGCGCCGGTGACCATGAAGCTCGCGATCTCGAGGGGAGTATCGTACTTTCGGATCGCGTCGCGCAGCGTGGTGAGGCGGTTGTTCACGCCGGCGACCGACTCGCGCTGAGACTCGAAGTCTGACTGCTGGGCCTTCATGGCGGTCACCGTCGCCTGCTGCACGCCCACGATGCCCTTGATGAGCGCTGTGGTGTCGATACCGGACACGATCCCGTCGACGGTCGGCAAGGGTCACCTCCAAAAAGAGATAGCCGCCCCCGCGGAGAGCGCGGGCGGCCCGGGAGACTACTGGATGAGGCGCATCGCGGACTGGTTCATCTGGTTGGCCTGGCCGAGAACGGCGACGCCGGACTGCTGGATGATCTGGTACTTGGCCATCTGCGCCGTCTCGAAGGCGAAGTCGGCGTCGCGGATGCGGCTCTGGGCGCCCGCGTTCTTGTCGGTGTTCGTCTCGAGGTTCCGGATGGCGGACTCGACGCGGTTCTGGGTGGCGCCCAGGTCAGCGCGGTAGCCGTTCACCGTGTCGAGCGCGAGGTCGAGCGCGGTCAGCGCGAGCTGGGCGCCCGCGGCCGTCGTCAGGTTGATGGTCACGATGTCGACGCCGATGGTCGCCGCGCTCAGGTCGCCGAGGGCGATGTCGATCCGGTCGTCAACCGTGTTGTTGACGCCGACCTGCACTGCGATGGTCGCATTCGTGCCGTTCCCGAGCGCGACACCGTTGAACGACGTCACGTTCGCGATCCGGTCGACCTCGGCCGACGCCGCAATGATTTCTGCCTGGATGTACGTGCGCTCCGTGGTCCCGAGCGTCTCGCTCGACGACTGAACGGCGAGCTCGCGCATGCGCTTCACGATGTTCCCCACCTCGTTCGCCGCGCCCTCCGCGACCTCGATGACCGAGATGCCGTCGTTCGCGTTGCGCATCGCCTGGCGCAGGCCGCGGCCCGTGGCGTCGAGCTTCTCCGCCATCGCGAGGCCCGCGGCGTCGTCGCCGGCCTTGTTGATACGCAGGCCGGAGGAGACGCGCTCGAACGTGCTGCCGAGGCTCTTCGTGGTGCGGCCGAGCTGGGTCAGGGCGTTGTTCGACGCCGTGTTGGTGTTGATGGTCATGGCCATGGTGGCATCCTCCGGTTGGTGTTTGGTCAGGCTCTTTCAAGGGCTGCTGCACTCGCCGCCCGTGCTGTCCTTCTCGGATCCACCCGTCCGGACGTTGAGGGGAATTCGTAGGTCAGCGCAGCATGCCGAACAAGCTCGCGCCGGACGCGGACGCAGTTACCTGGAGCGCGGCCTCGTAGCTGGTCTTCAACGCGGAGAACTCCTGGAACGAAGTCACGGGGTCCGCCGCAATCCGCGCCGAGAGCCGGCCTTCGAGCAGAGTCGAGAGCCCCTGGGCGATGGTCCGCGCGTCGTCCGCGCGCTGCTGACCGAAGCCGACGGCCTCGCGCGCGCCGACGAGCTGGTCATGGGCGACCTGCAGGGGGGCGAGGGTCGCGGCGACGGCGACCGGGTCGTCCGCCGCGAGCGCGGCCTCGAGGTCAGCGAGGACGGCGAACACGTCCACGCCGCCCGCGAAGATCTGCCCCCCGTCCTGGGCGACCACCAGGTCGTCGCCGCGGCCGATCCGGATCGCCGCGCTCGCCGGACCCCCCAGGTAGGTGCCAGCGGCGTCGAACGCCGGGCCGTGGAAGGCGTCGCCGGCGAACAGGCTGCGGTCGCCGACCTTCGTGTTGGCGGCGGCCACGAGCGCGGCGCGGATGGAGACGATCTCGCCCGCTGCGGCCGTGCGCGAACTGGTCGCGTACGTGCCGTTCGACATCTGGACCGCGCGCTCGAGCGCCTGCTTCAGCGCGTCGCCCGCGTCGCCGAGGGCGGCGTCCGCAGTGTCGAGCAGATCCTGCGCGTGGTCGGCGCCCGCCTGCCAGACGGCCTGGTCGTCGCGATCGCTTGCGAGGGCGTGGATCGCGGACCACTCGCCGGGGGCGTCCGACGGCCGCTCGACGGCGATGCCGGTGATCGCGCGGCCCTGGGCGGCCTCGACGCGCGCGGCGATCGCGCGGAGCGCCGCTGACGTCGTCCGGGCCTGGTGGAGGGGGTTCCTGCGGACGGACTCCATGACGGGCTCCCGGGGGTCAGCGGACGATCGAAAGCAGCGTCCCGAGCATCTCGTCGGTCGCCTGGATCACCTTGGCGGCGGCCTGGTAGGCCGCCTGGAACTGGAGCAGCTTCACCGCCTCCTCGTCGAAGTCGACGGAGGTGAGGTTGGCGTAGAGCTCGTCGGCGTCGCCGGCCATGGCCTCGGCGGTGGCGGCCTCGGTGGCGGCGAGGGAGGTGTCGGCGCCCGCGCGGCCGGTGAGGTCGCTCGCGAAGGCCCCGGCCGAGCGGCCGTTCGCCACGATCGCCGACTCGTCCGCGAGGAACGCCGTGAGGTTCCCGCCGTCGCCTGGCAGGGCGCCCGGCCCGGCCGCGAACGCGAGGCGGCCCGGATCCGCGGCGACGCCGGGGTCGAGCGCGAGGCCCACCGCGACGCTCCCGCTCCCGGGGAGCGTGAAGAGCGGGCCGCCCGGCGCGCCCGTGACGTCGAAGCCGGCGGCGTTCCTCGTGTTCAGCGCGGTCGCTAGGCCGCCCGCGAGCGCGTCGGTGTCCGCGAGCCAGCCCGCGAGGGCGGAGCGCGCGGCGAGCTCGCCGCCGATTGCGCCGCCCGCGTCGGCCGTGACGTCCACGGCGCCTGCGTCCACCGAAAGGGTGAGCGTCGGCGCGCCGCCGGCGGGGTCCGCGGAGATCCGGACGGTGCGGGCGTTCGGGCCGCTCACGGCGGCGTGCCCGCCCAGGAGCACGGTGGCGGAGCCGTCGCCTTCGTAGCGGACCGTCGCGCCCACGGCGTCCGCGAGCCGGTGGATCGCTGTGTCCCGGCGGTCCGCGAGATCGGGCGCCGCGAGGCCGCCGCCGGCCGCGGCGATCCGCTCGTTGAGGGCCGCCACCTCCGCGAGGTCGGCGTTCACGCCGGGCAGCGCGCCGGCGACGCGGGCGTCGCGTTCGGCGATCCCGTCCTGCAGTCCCGTGGCGATCCCGCGCATGGTGCGCGCCATTTCGCCGAGGGCGCTCGTGACCTGGCGGCGCAGGCTCGGATCGGACGGGTCGGCGGTCGCGCCCCCGAGCGCGTCGAACACGCCGTCGACGGCCTGGCGGAGGCTCGTGCCGGCGCTCGGCTCGAACAGGCCCTCGGCCTCCGCGAGCGCGGCGTGGTGGGCGCCCGCGGCGGTCGCGTCGCCGCTCGTCCGAATCACCCGGCCGAAGG
>CAMCWU010000215.1 GCA_945882675.1 Klebsiella pneumoniae
CCAAGCCACCGCTTCGCGAGCGCCCGGAGCGTCCCGAAGCCGACGCCGGGCGGCAGGCACACCAGCCACCAGCGCAGGCTCCGGCCCAGCGCCGCCTCGAACGCCGCGACATCCCCCCTCGCCTGCGCCCATGCCCGCACCACGAGCACGGACTGCTCGGTGTCGTCGCTCACCCGCCCGCCGAGCGGAAACGTGATTCCGCGCTCGATCCTGCGGCGAACGGACACGGCGCCCATCCCCTCCCACGGCAGCCCCGCGGCGTCCCCGACGGCGGTCCCGAGCAGCACGGCAGCGAGGCGCGAGGCAGAAGATTCCATGCCCGCTCAGCGCAAGCCCGGCCCGCCTGACCCCTTCAGAACGCGTCGTCCCACCACTCGACGCGCCACGTCCCGGGATCCAGCGGCAGCCCGCTCTCCTCCCCGAACGAGACGATCGCGACCATGAACGCGGCCTCGTCCCGCCGCGCGTGCAGGTCGAGCCACGCGTTCGCCGCGCCCACGAGCCGCGCCTGCTTGAGCCCCACGATGGACTCGAGGCCCGAGTCGTCGCCCGGCTCGCGCGCCTTGACCTCTACGAAGCGGAGGCGCCCGGCGCGCTCCACCACGAGGTCGAGCTCGCCGTTCCCGCCCCGCCAGTTCCGATCGAGCACGGTCCAGCCGTCCTGCTCCAGCAGGTCGGCGATCCAGCGCTCCGCGGCTTGTCCGCGTGAGACTGCGGCGCGGGGGTCGCCCAGCTCGCTACTTCAGCGGCTTGAGACGCGCGGACTTTCCGCGGCGGGCGCGGAGGAAGTGCAGCTTGGCGCGACGCACCTTGTGGCGCGTGAGGATCTCGAAGCGGCCCACGTTGGGCGAGCAGATCGGGAAGATGCGCTCCACGCCGACGTTGTTCGACACCTTACGGACCGTGATGGTGCCGCGGGCGGAGCCGCGGTGGATCCGGATCACCATGCCTTCGAAGATCTGCACGCGGGCCTTGTCGCCCTCGATGATCTTCGCGTGGACGCGGACGCTGTCGCCGGTCCGCACGTCGTTGGCGCCGGGAACGAGGCGGGCCGTGTAGGTCTCGGCCTCGATGGTCTGAAGCAGGTTCATGGTCTTCCTCGAAGGGCGAAAATCGGATCGTTCGGCACGATCACATGGCGCGCATGCACCACGGACACGAGCAGGCCGCGCAGCCTAACGGCCCCGGGGACCCGCGTCAACGTCCCCGGCGCGCCAGCGCTCCCACAGTTCGGGCCTGCGGGCCAGGGTGCGCGCCTCTGCCTGCTCCTGGCGCCAGGCCGCGATGCGCGCGTGGTTCCCGGACAGCAGGATCTCCGGGACCTCCTGGTCGCGGAAGACCCGAGGCCGAGTGTATTGCGGGTACTCGAGCAACCCGGCGCTGAACGACTCATCCACGGGGGACGACGCGTTTCCGAGGACGCCGGGCACGAGCCGCGCCACGGCGTCGACCACGGCGAGCGCCGCGATCTCTCCACCCGTCAGCACGAAGTCGCCGAGCGAGAGCTCCTCGTCCACCAGCGACTCGACCCGCGCGTCGATGCCCTCGTAGTGCCCGCACACGAGCACCAGGTGCGGCAGCCTGGACAGGCGCTCGGCGGCCCGCTGGTCGAACGGCCGCCCGCCCGCCGTGAGCAGGATCACGCGGCTGTCTGGCCCCCGCACGGCGTCGATGGCGGCCGCCACGATGTCGACCTTCATCACCATACCGGCGCCGCCGCCGTACGGGGTGTCGTCCACCGTGCGGTGCCGGTCCGTGGCGTGATCGCGGATGTCGTGGACGTCCGCCCGCACGAGGCCCGCGGCCCGCGCCCGCCCGACGATCGACATGCCGAGGGGCCCGCGCACCATCTCGGGGTGCAGCGTGAGCACGTCGTACCGGGGGGGCGGCAGGTCCGGGGATACCGGCTCGCCGTCTCCGGGGTTCACTCCTCCCCTTCTGCGTCGTCCGGGGTGTCGTCCCACTCGACGTCCGTGAGCGCGTCCGCCGGGACCTGGACGCGCTTCGCGGCGACGTCGATCTCTACGGTTCCCGGGAGCAGCACCACGAACGCGGGGTCGCGGACGCCGGGCAGCGCGACCTCCAGGATCGGGGTCGGGCAGTTGGTGTGGACCTCCGCGACCTTCCCGCGCTCGACGCCGTCCGGCGTGAACACCGGGAGCCCGACGATCTGCCAGACATAGACCTCGCCCTCCGCCGGCTTCGGCAGGCGCGAGCGGTCCACGACGATCTTGCAGCCGGCGAGCCCGCGCGCGACGTCGCGATCCTCGATCCCCTGGATCGCGGCGATCACACGGTCGCTCGAACCACCCCGGGCTTTGACCTTCGCGGCGTACCGGCGGCCGTCCGGCGCCATGACCACGAGGTCGCGCCAGCGATCGAGCCAGTCGCTCTCGCGGTTGTGGAGGTGCAAGCGCACTTCTCCACGCACGCCGAAGATGCCGACGATCTCGGCGAGCTCGAGCTCACCGTCCAGCAGCCCGCGCCCTTCGAGGAGGTCCGGCAGTAGCGCGCCAGACCCCGCAGTCGGACTGCTCTTCGCCGTAGCTCCGGAGGAGCTACTCTTCGGAGTCGGAGGACTGGCCATGTTCCTCGACCAGCTCGAGGGTCGCCTTGCGCTTGCCGGCCGCGGCCGACAGGATGCTGCGGATCGAGCGGAGCGTACGGCCCTTCTCGCCCTCGACGACTTCACGGTCGTCCGGGTGGACCTTCAGCTCGAGCATGACGACCGACTCGCCTTCGACGGTCTGGATCGAGACTTCGCCCGGGTGACGGACGATGGGCTCCACCAGGTGGCGGACGATCGACTCCATCAGACGGACTCGGCGGCGGGCGCGGACGCAACCGCAGCGCGGTGGCGCTTGATGAGCGAGGCCGCGGTGTCGGTCGGCTGGGCGCCGAGGGCGATCCAGTGATCGACGCGGGCCAGGTCGAGGTTGGTCTTGAGCGGGTTGGTCTTCGGATCGTACCAGCCGAGCTGCTCGAGGAAGCGACCGTCGCGCGGCGACCGCTGGTCGGTCACGATCATGCGGTAGAACGGCTTCTTCTTGGCGCCGAGGCGGGTAAGGCGGATGCGGACCATGGCGGTGTCTCGTCCTGTGCGTTTCGGGATGCGCCGGCTTATGGCGCCGGGCGGCCGCAGTCAAGGGCCCCCCGCGCGCGGATTCGCTCACAGCGGGATATTGCCGTGCTTCTTCGGCGGGTTGCGGTCCCGCTTGTTCTCGAGGCTGTCGAACGCCTGGATCAACCGCGACCGCGTGTCCTCGGGGCGGATCACGGCGTCGATGAACCCGAGGGCGGCCGCGCGGTACGGGTTCGCGAACTTCTCGCGGTAGTCCTCGACGAGCTCGGCCTTCTTCGCGACGGGGTCCGCCGCCTGGTCGATCTCGCGCCGGAAGATGACGTTGACCGCCCCGTCCGGGCCCATCACCGCGATCTCGGCGGTCGGCCAGGCGAAGTTGAAGTCCGCGCGGATGTGCTTGCTGTTCATCACGTCGTAGGCGCCGCCGTACGCCTTGCGTGTGATCACCGTGATCTTCGGGACGGTGGCCTCCGCGAACGCGAAGAGCAGCTTCGCCCCGTGCTTGATGATGCCTCCGTACTCCTGCGAGGTGCCCGGCAGGAAGCCCGGGACGTCCACGAGCGTGAGGATCGGGATATTGAACGCGTCGCAGAAGCGGACGAAGCGCGCCGCTTTCACCGAGCTGTTCACGTCCAGGCAGCCCGCGAGCACCTGGGGCTGGTTCGCCACCACGCCGACCGATCGACCGCCGAGCCGCGTGAACCCGACCACGATGTTCGCGGCGTAGTCCGCCTGGACCTCCAGGAACCGGCCCTCGTCCGCCAGCGACTTCACCACATCCTTGATGTCGTACGGCTTGTTGGCGTTCGTCGGTACGATCTCGCGGAGATCGTCGCACTTGCGGTCCGACGGGTCGTGGGTCGGGCGACGCGGCGCCTCCTCCAGGTTGTTCTGCGGGAGGTACGACAGGAGCTGCCGGAGGAGGGCCATCATCGACGCCTCGTCCGGGACCTTGAAGTGCGCGACGCCGCTCGTGGCGTTGTGGGTGTCCGCGCCGCCGAGCTGCTCCTGGCTCACGACCTCGTGCGTGACCGAGCGCACGACGTCCGGACCCGTCACGAACATATACGAGGACTGATCCACCATCGCGATGAAGTCGGTGATCGCCGGGGAGTACACGGCGCCGCCGGCGCACGGCCCGAGGATCGCGCTGAGCTGTGGGACCACGCCCGACGCCATCACATTACGCAGGAAGATGTCCGCGTATCCGCCGAGGGACGCCACACCCTCCTGGATCCGCGCGCCGCCCGAGTCGTTGAGCCCGATCACGGGCGCGCCGACGCGGACCGCGTGGTCCATCACCTTGCAGATCTTCGCCGCGTGGGCCGACGAGAGCGAGCCGCCGAACACCGTGAAGTCCTGGGCGAACACGTAGACCAGCCGGCCGTCGATACGGCCGTGGCCAGTCACGACGCCGTCTCCCGGCACCTTCTGCTTGTCGAGCCCGAAGTCGGTGCACTGGTGCGTGACGAAGGCGTCGATCTCGACGAAGGACGAGGGATCGAGGAGAGCTTCCACGCGCTCGCGCGCGGTCCACTTTCCCTTCTCGTGCTGCTTCGCGACGCGGTCCGCGCCGCCGCCTGCGAGGCTCTTGGCCTCCATGTCGGCGAGGCGCTGCAGCAGGCGTTCGCGTTCCATCGGAGCTCCGGTCTGGGGTTCCCTGTTAGCCGGACCGGGGCCGCTCGTCACTGCGGAGCGCCCTCGAACACGGACGTCCCCGCGCGGGTCACGCGCACGGTGGTGCCCGCGGCAGCGGCTTCCCATCCCAGGACCAGCCACGCCGTCCGCCCGGCCTCCCGCAGCTCGAGCCGCTCGCCCGGCCCGCCCGGATCGGGCGACAGCGCCACGCGATCGGCGGCCTCCACCTTGGCCCAGAGCCAGCCGTCCGCACGCCACGCCGACGGGGTCGGGTGATCGCCTGCTACGGCGCTCGGCACGCGGAAGATCGACGACGGGAGCGGCGGAGGCGTCTCGCGGCCGGGCGGCGCAGTGCACGCGAACCGCGCGATCTCGGTGGTGGCCTCAGCAGCGCCCACGCTCACCGTGAACGGCCCGATCACGGCGTCCCCCGCCCCGAGCGCGCGGACGGGCCACGCAAGATCGTGGACGCGCCCGTCTGTGCTCTGGCGGATCTCCTCGACCGGCGACCCCAGCGCGATCGGCCCGCCGATCGCCCCGTCCACCCGGATCGGCGCCAGCTCGTCCCCACCGGCGATCCGAAGCTGGATCCGCGCCTCGCTCCCCCAGAACAGCGGCCCGACAGGCGCGTCGACCGACACGATGAGCGGCGTCCGCGGCAGGAACGCGAACGCCGGGTGGCCCAGCCAGGGCGCGAAGTCCGCGTCCGACAGGACGTCCCGCGGGCGGACGGCGCCGTCCGCGAGCGCCCGCCGGAGCTCGGCGGCCGCGGGCTCCGGCTTGCCGGCCCGGGCGAGCCAGGCCGCGCGATCGTACCGGGCGATCGCGAAGTCCGGGTGCTTCACCAGCACCTCTCCGAGGAGATCCACGGCGTCGTCGAGGCGGCCCTGGTCCGCGAGCGCCTTGGCGCGCCACGCCACGAGGACGGGATCCCCAGGCCGCGCGGCCTCCGCGCGCGCGAACGCTTCGGTCGCCCCCGCCGGATCTCCCGCTTTCAGGGCTGCTTCTCCGGCGGCAGAGGCGTCGAGTGCCTGCCGGTCGGCCACGAGCGCAGGGTCCACCGGCTCGCAGCCCAGCGCGAGCAGGAGCGCTAACACGGGCGCGCCAGGGCGACCACGCCTGCGATGCGCCCCGCGGCTTCACCGTCGCGGCGGTGCGACCAGAGCTCCGGGTCCCCGGCCGTGCAGCGGTTCACCCAGGCGGTGCTGAGCACGCCGGCCTCCACGAGCCGGATCGCTACGGCCGCGCGCAGGTCGAGGTGCGGCCGTCCGCGCGGACCGGGACGGCTGATCAGCTCGCTCGGTAGCCCTATCTCGGCCACCAGCTCGGGCCCGACCTCGTAACGGTCGACGGAGATGCAGGGACCCACCGCCGCGACCAGCCCGCCCGTGTCCCCGATCGCCGCCACCGTCGCCCCGATCACGCCCGCCGCGATGCCGCGCCACCCCGCGTGGATCACCGCCACTACACCCGGCCCCGCAAGCAGGATCGGGACGCAGTCCGCGACCCGCACCCCCAGGAGCACGCTCGGATCGCGGGTGAACGCCGCGTCCGCCTCCGCGACGGGATCGATCCCTCCGCCCGTCGTCACCTCTACCACGCGCGCGCCGTGCACCTGGTGGAGCAGCGCCACGTCGTCCAGGCGCCGACCGCACGTCGCGGCTACCCGCCGCCAGTTCTCGGCGAGCGCTGTCGGATCTTCGCCAGGACGGTGCCCGAGGTTCAGGGAGGCCAGCGCGCCGGTGGAGACGCCGCCCGCGCGGGTGGTGAACCCGTGATGCACCGCGGGGAGCGATGTGGTGAGCAGCGGGACCACGACATCCTCCGCGCGGGTGAGCAAGGTACCTCGGAGCGACCCGGGCGACGCGCCCCGCTCCCTGATTGACAACGGTCCGCCCTCCCCGTACCCTTGCGTCAGGGGGTGC
>CAMCWU010000216.1 GCA_945882675.1 Klebsiella pneumoniae
GGGGCCGAAGCGGCCGTTGAAGCCCTGGGTCTCAGCCTCTCGGCGGACCTCCTTCTCGATGGCCTTCCAATCGACCCCGAAGGGCGGGTTCGACAGCATGTAGTCAAACTTCTTGCCTGGAAGACCGTCGTCCTTGAGGGTGTCGCCGAAGATGATGTTGCCGATGTCCTGCCCCTTGATGAGCATGTCCGCCTTGCAGATGGCGTAGGACTCGGGGTTCCAGTCCTGCCCGTACATGACCAGGCGTGAGCCAGGGTTGAGAGCGGTCAGGTGCTCACCCGCCACGCTCAACATGCCGCCGGTGCCTGCGGTCGGGTCGTATAGTGAGCGCACCACGCCGGGCTTCGAGAGCGCGTCGTCGTCTTCGATGAACAGCAGGTTCACCATCAGACGGATGACCTCACGCGGGGTGAAGTGGTCACCAGCCGTCTCGTTCGACTGCTCCGCGAACTTGCGGATGAGCTCCTCGAACACCGCCCCCATCTGGGCGTTGCTGACCGTCTCCGGGTGCAGGTCGATCTGGGCGAACTTCTCGGTCACCAGGTAAAGGCGGTCGGCCTTGGCGAGCTTGTCGATCTGGGGGTGGAAGTCGAAGCTCTCGAAGATGTCGCGCACGGCGGGTGAGAACGCCTGAATGTAGGCGCGCAGGTTCTCGCCGATGTGATCCTGGTCGCCCATGAGCTTCTTCAGGTCGAGCGGCGAGGTGTTGTAGAAGAACTGGCCGGCCTTCTTGAGCAGGTAGGGCTCGGGGTTCAGCCCGGCCTGCTCGCGCAGCGCCTTCTCGGCCAGCACGGCGGCCTTGGTCTTCTGCAACACGCAGTCGAGGCGTCGGAGAACAGCGAACGGCAAGATGACCTTGCCGTACTCAAAGGGCTTGTACGGCCCCCGCAGCAAGTCCGCGACGGACCAGATGAAGGAGGAGAGGTTCGGGTCGGCCATGTGCGTAGAGTCCTGAAGGTCGAAGCTGCGAAAGGGCACGGGCGATCGTGGCGTCGAGAACGACCGCGTTCGGTCCGGCGACCGTAGTGCCCCGCTGGCCTGACGACAAGCGCCCGATGTCATTGCCAAGGGCCGAAGAGGGTGTTTCCCCCTACAACACTCCGTGCGGCGCGGCGCGGACGGGCGCAGCAGCTCGGGGGGCCGAAAACGCCGGCGAGTCTCGCAGTCTACCGGCCGGGTCTCGGCCATTCCTCGTGGGAGTAGTTCAGCTCGTCGAGGTTGTCCCTCGCGATCATGCAGAGGGTCTGGACCTCCTCGGCGATGTCGTCGTCGGTGAGGCCCCTGCCGCAGAGGTCCACGAGCACCTCGGCGACGGCCTCGATCTCGGCGACGGTGACCGGCGAGTCCTTCCTCGGGGTGACGATCACCTCGACGCCGAGCTTCGCGGTGAGACGCATGAGCACGTCGAGCCCTGCCTCGCCGGGGTCGGGTTGTCGCTCGATCAGGGCCACGAGCTTGTCGATGGTGTCCCGGCTCCCCATGTAGTCATGGGCGTTCTTCCAAGTCATCGGGCACCTCGGAAGAGCAGGTCCGCCAGGAAACGTTGCTCGAACTCGCCGTCGCTCGTCGTGACCACCACCGAGGGCGGTTGATCGTGGAGCGCCGCGCTCTTGATCGCGTCGAACCGATGGACGTTTCCGTGGATGGTCGAGAGCGGGACCACCCGTTCCGAGTCCGTGCCGGGGTACGCCTTGAGGACCCAGCACATCCCGGTGTGCTCGACGGTGAGCCAGTCCCACTCAAGCATGTCCGAGACCCAGTACCGCTCGATGTCGGACCGTTCATGGGCAACCCGGTAGGCGATCCGTTCCATCGTGTCCGTCGGCACCGGGACACCTCGGAACGGCTCGACGCACCGCACGCCCTCTCGCTCCAGCCAGACGATCATCTTGCCCCTGGAACAGTACGACGCCACATGCAGGCGAGGAATCGGCGGTGGCCACTTCCGCCAGCCCCAAAGCCCGTTGGCTTCCAGCACGACATGGTGCTCGGGTCTGTGGGTGCTGGGCTTCGGGGTGCTCATGCACCTTCTACGGCACCGCCGACCCGATGAAACCGCGCCGCCCCCGAAACCCCAGCCCCCGACCGCCGCCCCGCTAACGTTTATCGGGACCGCTGTACCCGGATCTGTCCCCGGACCGGGACGAACCCGGACGATTCTGGACGTTCCACCGTCGAGCCGAGAGCGACGCTCCAAACGAAGAAAGCCCCGTGAGGACGGGGCTTTATGCATCGATCAGCGGAGCGTTCTACACGTTGAAGCGGAAGTGCATGATGTCCCCATCCTGCACCACGTACTCCTTGCCCTCGATCCGCAGCTTGCCAGCCTGCTTCAGCGCGGCTTCCGTGCCCAGCACCAGCAGGTCGGGGATCGTGTAGACCTCCGCCTTGATGAAGCCCTTCTCGAAGTCCGTGTGGATCACGCCGGCCGCCTGCGGGGCCCGCGAGTTCGCGGGGATCGTCCAGGCCCGGATCTCCTTCTCGCCCGCCGTGAAGTACGTCTGCAAGCCGAGCAGCTTGTAGGTCGCGCGCGCGAGCTTCGCGAGGCCCGACTCCGTGACGCCCAGGTCGGAGAGGAACGACGCCCGATCGGCCTCGTCGAGCTCCGAGATCTCGGCCTCCACCTTGGCGCACAGCACGACGACCTCCGCCCCGACGTCCGCCGCGATCTTCCGCACGGACGTGACGTGGGCGTTGTCCGTCAGCAGGCCGGCCTCGTCCACGTTGCACACGAACAACATGGGCTTGCTCGTGATGAACTGCGCGAGCTTGAGCGACTCGCGCTCGTCGTCCGACCACGTGCCGGCGCGCACCGGCTTGCCCGCCATGAGCAGCGCGAGCGCCTTCTCGGCGACGTCCTTGTGGAACAGCGCGTCCTTGTCGCCGCCCTTGCTCTGCTTGCGGTACTTGTCCGCCCGCTTCTCCGCGCCGTCGATGTCGGCGAAGATGAGCTCGGTGCCGATGGTGTCGATGTCGCGCGCCGGGTTCACGGTGCCGTCCACGTGCGTGACGTCCGCGTCCTCGAAGCAGCGGACCACCTGGATCACGGCGTCCGTCGAGCGGATATGGCCGAGGAACTGGTTCCCCAGGCCTTCGCCGCGGGACGCCCCGCGCACGAGCCCCGCGATGTCCACGATCTCGACGACCGTGGGGATCACCTTCTGGGTCTTGATCTTCGACTGGATGAGCTGCAGGCGCTCGTCCGGCACGGCGACGATGCCGACGTTCGGCTCGATCGTGCAGAACGGGTAGTTCGCGGCCTCCGCCCCCGCGGCCGTGAGCGCGTTGAACAGCGTGCTCTTGCCGACGTTCGGCAGCCCCACGATCCCAGCCTGCAGCGCCATGTCGACTCCCGGTCCGCCATTCCGGCGGGGAGACGACTTAGCCGGCGGAGGGGGCTCCGGCCAGCGCGGCATGGTATCGTTCGGCGGCGAGGTGCCCGTGCGCTGGCTGCTCCCCCTGCTGTTCGCCTGTGGCGGTAAAGACCCGGCCGCCGACGCCGATGACACCGACGTCGAGGGTGACACGGACACGGACGCGGACGCGGACACGGACGCGGACGCGGACACGGACACGGACACGGACACGGACACGGTCACGGTCACGGACACGGACACGGACACGGACACGCCGGTGGGCGGGTGCGCCGTGGATCGCTGGGATCCGGCGAACTTCTCGACCGTCATCGACGTCGGGCCGGGGTACGGGGCCCTCACGCCTTCGGATGTGCCGTGGGAGTCGCTCGGCGCCGGCACGCTGGTGCGGATCTGGTCGAACGGCTCGGTGTACCACGACAAGTGGTCGATCGACTCGGTGGGGACGGCGGCCGAGCCTATCGTGGTCATCGGCGTGTGCGACCCGGTCACGGGCGCGCTGCCCGTCATCGACGGTGCCGGCGCAACCACCCGGTTGCAGCTCGACTACTGGAGCGAGACGCGCGCCGTCCTCAAGATCGGCGGCACGAGCACCGGACCGGCCGTCCCGGCGCACATCTTCGTCGAGGACCTCGAGATCCGCGGCGGCCGCTCGGCCAACGGCTTCACGGATGAAGGCGGGAACGCCGCGACCTACGACGACAACGCCGCGGCGATCTTCGTGGAGGAGGCGGAGAACCTCATGATCCGCGGGTGCACGCTGGCGGACAGCGGCAACGGCCTGTTCGTGGCGCACGCGTCGTCCGATCTCGTGGTGAGCTCGAACCACATCTGGGGCAACGGCAACGTCGGATCGGCGTACGAGCACAACTCCTACACGGAGGCCCTCGGCATCACCTTCGAGTACAACCGGTACGGCGCGCTGTGCGCGGGCTGCAGCGGCAACAACCTCAAGGACCGGTCGGCCGGCACGATCGTGCGGTACAACTGGATCGAGGGCGGAAACCGCCAGCTCGACCTCGTCGACTCGACGTACCCGGCCATCGCCGGCGACCCGTCGTACCGCGAGACGTTCGTGTACGGCAACGTGCTGATCGAGCCGGACGGCGACGGCAACTCGCAGATCGTCCACTACGGCGGCGACGGCGGCGACCCGGCGTCCTATCGGCGGGGGACGCTGCACTTCTACGACAACACGGTGGTCAGCGAGCGCGTCGGGAACACGACGCTGGTTCGGCTGTCGGACGCGGACGAGTCGCTGGAGGTGCGGAACAGCATCCTGTCAGCCGCAAAGCTCGCGATCCTCGAGCGCGAGGGGACGGCGTCGCTCGCGACGAGCTGGCTGCCGACCGGCTGGGTCGACTCGTTCGACGGGGGCTTCTCGGGCACGGTCCTGGACGGCGGCGGGCTCGTGGTGGGCGCGAGCCCCGGCTTCGTGGACGCCGCGGGCCAGGACTACGCGTTGGCAGCCGGCTCTCCGGCGATCGGGGCGGCGGGTCCGCTCGCGCCGGCGGCGTTGCCCGTCGACATGCAGTACGTGCTGCACCAGGACGGTACCGTCCGCACGACGACCGACGACCTGGGGGCGTTCGAGCCCTAGTCCGCCGAGAACAGGAACGGGTACGACACGATCGCGATCCCACCCCCCGCCGGAACCGGGAACTTCATCCCCGCGAACCGGCGGATGACGCACTGCTCGACCTCGTCGCCGCCCAGCGTGCTCGACTTCGTGGCGGCGGACGAGACGGTGCCATCCCGGGCGATCGTGAACTTCACGACCAGCTTTCCGCCGAGGCCGGGCCTGCGCTGGAGCTCGCGCTGGTAGCAGTAGCGGATGGACGCGATGTTCCGCTTGATGACGGCGTCGATCGCAGACTTGTCGACGTTTCCGACGAGCATCACGTCGCGGGTGGACGTGGAGATCTCGCCCTGCGACTTGCCCGTCAGCGGTCCGCCGCCGCCGCCGGGGCCGTGCAGGCCGATCGACGGGCCGCCCTCGGCCTCGCCGGTGCCGCCGAGGCCCTCGCCGCGCCGCCCGAGGCCACCCCCCTGCGGCCCGCCCCGGGCGCCGATGAGCCCCCCGACGCCGGCCCGCAGCTCCGACGACAGGCCCGCCCCGCCGAGCGCGTCCAGCGACGCCGAGAGGAGCCCCGCGTTCCCCGCGACGTCACGGTCCGACGCCGGGCGCTTGGACTGCCGCTTGGACGCAGTCTTCGGGCCGGGCGCCGCGTGCGGGTCCGGGGCCGGGTCGCGCGCCGCCAGGGTGATCACCGTGGGCGGCGCGATGGCGATTGCCTCGACCGGCTCGGGGAGCTCCGCGACGGTCGCGCCCGTCGGCGGGGGGCCGGACCCCACGGTCACGACGCACGCGAGGAGCGCCAGCGCCATCCCGCCCAGGCCCAGCACGCCGGGATCCGCGAACAACCTGGCGGACGCCCGCTTCTCGGGCGCGCTCCGGCGCAGGTGGAACACCTGGCCTGCCACCTCTACGACCACGCGGGCCCCCGGGAGGAGGGGGAACGCGAGCCCGCCGTCCACCTCGACGGCCCCGGGCACGTCAGCGAACGCCAGGCGCTCGCCGTCGAGGTCCACGAACCCCCCGAAGCCCGCCGCAATCCTGACCAACCCGCCCTCGACGAGCACGTGATCCATCCCGCCCGGCAGGTCGTCGCTCGGGACGGTGAAGTCCGCCCCGGACGCCGACGTGACATCGGACCACAGCGGGAGCACCCACGGGAGCATCCGAGCCGCGGACGCCGGGATCCCGCCCATGTCCACGCCCAGCAGCCGCCAGCGCCACGCCTGGGTCGACCCGACGACGACCCGCCCGTCCGCCGGCACCTGCCGCACGTCGACCACCAGGTCGCCCCACACCTGGTGGACCTCGACCTGGTCGCCGGTGGCCCCATCGCTCCCCATCACCCACGCGAGCGCGTCGACGTCCTGCATGGCGTCCTCCCCGTAGATCGCCTTCGTGGCGCTCTATGGGTAGGGACCCCACGCCGCGGGCCCGGTTCGCGGGATGTGGTCAAGCGCGCGTGAAGTCGGATCTGGGGTGCTGCACCCCGTGCACGACTGACAGGGCGCCGGTCCGCGCGCTCCTTCGTGCAACCTTGGGACCTTCGTGTCTTCGTGGTGAATGCCCGATCTCCTGTCACGGGCGCACGGACCGGAGCCCAAGAGCCCCGGCACGGGCTGGAGCCCCCCCACCCCAGCCCTCCCCCACTGAGGGGGGAGG
>CAMCWU010000217.1 GCA_945882675.1 Klebsiella pneumoniae
AACATGTGCGTGGCGGCGCTCTCGCGGGCCTTTCGCGGCACGAGCCCCTCCTCCGCGTTGACCTAACCTACCCGCGCCCCGGCGGGACAGTCAATCGGCCTGCGATTTCCAAGCCGCTCTCCTCGATTCTCCTGGCGAGATCGCCAGGAAGGCCGAGGCGCCTTAGTGCCACACGGTGCTGTCGTCGAGCGCGCCGTCGTCGCTGGGCGGCGCGGGAGGGGGAGCGTCGGCGTCCGGGGTCCAGGCGGCGGGGCGCCAGGCCTGGGCCGGGATCACGTCGGACCGCTCGACCTGTCCCGCGATCTGCGTAGAGGTTTCGGCGTTCGACCACCAGTTCGAGAGTCCCCACGCAGTGACCGCGGCGAGCACGAACGCGTACAGCATCACCGCCGCGAGGGGGACCTGCACAGACCGCCCGAAGCGTCGCGGAGGAGGCCCCATCCGGGGCGGCGCGCCAGCCAGGATCGCGTCCACGTCCAGCGAGGCGAGCCGCGCCAGCACGTCCGGCGGGGGTTCGCGGTGCGCGAACGGCGTCGCACGCTGGAGAAGCGCCCGCCGATCGCGACAGGAGGCGCACCCGTCGAGGTGCTCGAGCGCGTGCTGCGCCTCGCTCCTCCCGAGCTCCCCGTCGTCGAGCGCGACCAGCCGGTCGCGCGTCTCAGCGCAGTCCATCGGATCCTCCCCTAGGAATCTTCAACCCCGGAGCCGGCCAGCACTTCCGCCAGCGCGTTCTTGGCGCGCGACAGGCGGCTCATCACAGTCCCGAGCTTGATGTCGAGGACCTCTGCGATCTCACCGTACGACAGGTCGCTATGGTACCTCAGCGCGAGGATCTCGCGGTGCGGCTCGGACACCTGCTCGAGCGCCGCCTGGATCTGCCGCTGCTCCTCGTCCTTTGCGACGACGTCGAACTGGTTCGCGTCCGTGAAGGTCTGCTTCGGCAGGGTGTCGAGGATCGCGCCGCGGCGCCGGCGGTCTCGAACCTGGTTGAAGCACAGGTTGCTCGTGACCCGGTAGAGCCAAGCCTTGATCTTGAACTCTTCGTCGAAGAGCCGCGGCTCGCGCAGCGCCTTGATGAAGACCTCCTGCACCAGATCGATGGCCTCCTCGTAGTCCTTCACGATCCAGGCGGCGTGGTGGAACAGCGGCTCGCGCCACAGGTGCACGATGGCCTCGCAGGCAGCGCGGCGGTCGGTACGCGCGAGGGAGCGGATCGACTCCTCGTCGTGGGGCGCGGCGTGCGTGACCAAGCGGAGGTTCATCATCTCGACTCCCGTGTCGCGTGGGCGACTCACGGAATGGACGCCGCAACCCGCGGGGGGCTTCGGTATTCCATGCGGAGGTGACGGGTCGTGACGGGGCGTGACCGGGGCCGCGGACTGTTCTGTTGGGAGGGCTCGATCGTCTGCGGGGCTGGGGCTCCGGTCCGTGCGCTCAGACAAGAAACCGAAGCTACTCCGTGATTCCTGGGATCCGCACGCCCTTCGCCTTCGCCACGTCGATGGCCTCCTCGTACCCCGCGTCCGCGTGCCGGATCACGCCCATCCCCGGATCGCTCGTGAGCACCCGATCGAGCCGCGCCTGGGCCTCTGCCGTCCCGTCCGCGAGGATCACCATCCCCGAGTGCAGCGAGTACCCCATGCCGACGCCGCCGCCGTGGTGGAAGCTGATCCAGCTCGCCCCGTTCACTGCGTTGATCATGGCGTTCAGGATCGGCCAGTCCGCGATCGCGTCCGAGCCGTCCTTCATCGCCTCCGTCTCGCGGTTCGGGCTCGCGACCGACCCGCAGTCGAGGTGGTCCCGCCCGATGACGATCGGCGCCTTGACCTTCCCGGTCCGCACGAGCTCGTTGAAGATCCGGCCCGCCTTCATGCGGTCACCGTACCCGAGCCAGCAGATCCGGGCCGGCAACCCCTGGAAGGCGACGCGCTCCGCCGCCATCTTCAGCCAGTTGTGCAGCGCAGTGTCGTCCGGGAACGCGTCCATCAGCGCACGATCCGTGACGGCGATGTCCTCCGGGTCGCCCGAGAGCGCCACCCAGCGGAACGGGCCCTTGCCCTCGCAGAACAGCGGCCGGATGTAGGCGGGGACGAACCCCGGGAAGCGGAACGCCCGCTCGCACCCTGCGTCTTCTGCGCCCGCGCGCAGGTTGTTCCCGTAGTCGAAGACGTGGCAGCCGGCGTCCTGGAAGCCGAGCATGGCGTCCACGTGCTTTGCCATCGAAGCCTTGGAGCGCCGCACGTACTCCGCGGGATCCGAGGTTCGCAGGGCGGCCGCTTGCGCGAGCGTGAGGCCCGTCGGGACGTAACCGTTGAGCGGATCGTGCGCCGACGTCTGATCCGTGACCAGATCGGGGCGGAAGCCGCGCTTCAGCAGCTCCGGCAGCACGTCCGCGCAGTTCCCCACGAGGCCGATGCTCCGCGCCGTCCCCTCCGCCTTCCAGCGTTCCACGGTCGCGATCGCGACGTCGATGTCGTCCGTCAGCTCGTCGAGGTACCGGGTCTCGATCCGCCGCTGCGCGCGGGCCGGGTCGACCTCCACGCACAGGCACGCGGCCCCCGCCATCGTCGCCGCCAGCGGCTGCGCCCCGCCCATGCCGCCGAGCCCGCCGGTGAGCACGATCCGCCCCGAGAGCGACGGTCCGCCGTAGTGGATCCGCGACGCCGAGACGAACGTCTCGTACGTGCCCTGCAGGATCCCCTGCGTCCCGATGTAGATCCAGGACCCGGCCGTCATCTGGCCATACATGATCAGGCCCTTGCGCTCGAGCTCGCCGAAGTGCTCCCAGGTCGCCCACTTCCCGACCAGGTTGCTGTTCGCGATCAGCACGCGCGGCGCGTCTCTGTGGCTACGGAAGATCCCGACCGGCTTGCCGGACTGGATCAGCAGCGTCTCGTCGTCTTCCAGCGAGCGCAGGGAAGCCACGATCCGGTCGAAGGCCTCCCAGCTCCGCGCCGCCTTGCCGGTGCCGCCGTAGACCACCAGGTCCTCGGGGCGCTCGGCGACCTCCGGGTCGAGGTTGTTCATCAGCATGCGCAGGGCGGCTTCCTGAACCCAACCCTTGCAGGTGAGCTCGGAGCCGCGCGCTGCGCGGACGACGCGGGGCGCGTGATCAGCCACGGTCGCCGTCAGTCGCGGTGGTTGCGCGTGGCGTACGTGGAAACGAAGCGGGTCTCGGTCTGCACGGCGTTGTCCGCCGAGTCCTCGATCCCGGCCAGCGTCTTCTCGTAGTCGGCGGCCGTGATCTTGCCGAGCTTGATGTAGCGCTGCACGACGCGGATGTCGTACTCGACCTGGACGTCGAACTCGCTCTTTTCGGGCATATGAGGCTCCAATTCGGTCGGAAACAAATCGGTCGGAAGGGGAGGTCGAGACTACACTTCCGGCGGCAACTCGTCGTCGACGGTCGAGCCCTTGCGCTGGCGATGGGCGGGCTTCCAGCGGTCGTCCGCCATGACCTCCGTATCGTCGATCTCGAAGAAGCCGGCCGCGATCTCACGGAGGGCGGTGACGACCTCCTTGTTCTCGTCGTCGTTGTTGACGAGCTGCGGCGTGCCCTTGAGGAGCTGCTTGGTGCGCTCCGCGGCCACGAGGACGAGGGAGAAGCGGTTCGGGACGATCGCGAGGCAGTCTTCGACGGTGATGCGCGCCATGGGTCGGACGTTCCTCGTAGGAGAGCCGCTGGGTAACCGGGCCGCGCCCCGACGTCAACACCCGGCGATCAGGCGGAGCCGGGCTTGTGTAGGAGCAACGCGGCGATACGCGGATCCGGATCCTCGCCCAGCGCGAGCCCGCGGGCCAGATCGGCGAGGTCCAGCGAGCGCCTCCGGCGGTCGGCCCGGACCGCGTCGAGGAGCTCCACGCAGGACAGGAACTTCCGGGCGAGCTCTGCGAACACCACGCCGAACGCGTCCCCGAACCAGCGCTTGAACACGTCGTCCGCGCGGGCGTAGGCGGCTGCGCCCATGTCGGCGTAGTACGCCGGCCCCACGGTCTTGCGCTCCACGTACGGGCGGAACAGCCCGAGCGCCGTGAGGCTCCGATCCCCGAGCTCCCGGTACAGCCGGGCCTGCGCGCCGGGCGCCGCGTTGGCGGCCAGACCGTGCATCTCGGCCAGCGTGGTGTCGTCGGACGCCGCACGATCCGCGCGCACGCGATCGGCGAGCATCTGCGCGATGTACAACGTCGTCTCGTCCGCGAGGTGCACTCCGGTCCGCGACCGTGCGCGATCCACCTCGTCCTTGAACCAGTCGAAAGCGTGGCTGTGCGGGAGCACGACGGTGGTCACGGCGATCCTCCGGGCGGGTGGATGCGGTTCGGCCTTGACGCGCGGGGCAGGCGTGCGTACCAAACGGGCGCCCCGCCTGGGGTCGCGATCGGGAGGCGTCGAGCCGGACCGTTCGTCACCACCATGGTGGGATTGTACCACCTGCGCGCCGCCAGCCGCACCCTCGTGTGGCCATGTGCGGACCGCAGGCCCGGAACCCTCACTCTCATCCATCCTCGCTTCAGGAGTCCCGATATGCAGGTCCGCCCGCTCTACGACCGGATCGTCGTCAAGCGCGTCGAAGAGGAAACCCGCTCGCGCGGTGGCCTCTTCCTCCCGGAGACCGCGAAGGAGAAGCCGTCGGAAGGCGTCGTGCTCGCCGTCGGCCAGGGCCGTGTCAGCGACAACGGGGACATCAAGCCGCTCGTCGTCAAGGTCGGCGATCGCGTGGTGTTCGGGCGCTACGCCGGGTCCGAGATCAAGGTGGACGGCGAAGAGCGGCTCGTGCTCCGCGAAGACGAGATCTTCGGCATCGTCAACTCCTGATTTCCCCGCTTCAACCAACTTAGCTGCGCACTGCGCGATTCTGGAGACTGACATGGGTGCCAAGGAGATCATCTTCGACGAAGAGGCGAAGAACAAGATCCTCGCGGGCGTCGACAAGCTCGCCAACACGGTCAAGGTCACGCTCGGGCCCAAGGGTCGGAACGTCGTGATCGAGAAGTCCTGGGGCGCACCGGTCGTCACCAAGGACGGCGTGACGGTCGCGAAGGAGATCGAGCTCGAGGACAAGTTCGAGAACATGGGCGCGCAGATGGTCAAGGAGGTCGCCTCCAAGACGTCGGACGTGGCCGGCGACGGCACCACCACCGCCACCGTGCTCGCCCAGGCGCTCTACCGCGCGGGCTCGAAGCTGGTCGCGGCGGGCCACAGCCCCATGGACCTCAAGCGCGGCATCGACAAGGCGACTGCGGCCATCGTGGCCGAGCTCGCCAACATCTCGCGCGACATCGAGTCCAACGACGAGATCGCCCAGGTCGGCACCATCTCCGCGAACGGCGACACCGAGATCGGCGCCAAGATCGCGGAGGCCATGGACAAGGTCGGCAAGGAAGGCGTGATCACGATCGAGGAGAACAAGGGCCTCGAGACGAACCTCGAGTTCGTCGAGGGCATGCAGTTCGATCGCGGCTACCTCTCGCCGTACTTCGTCACGAACGCGGACCGGATGGAGGTCGTTCTCGAGAACCCCTACATCCTCATCCACGAGAAGAAGATCTCGCAGATGCGCGATCTGCTCAAGCTCCTCGAGAAGGTGGTCGAGCTCGGCAAGCCGATCCTCATCATCGCGGAAGAAGTGGAGGGTGAGGCCCTCGCGGCCCTCGTCGTCAACCACCTGCGCAAGACGCTGGTGTGCTGCGCCGTGAAGGCGCCGGGCTTCGGCGACCGCCGCAAGCGGATGCTGGAAGACATCGCGGCCCTGACCGGCGGCAAGATGATCGCGGAAGAGCTCGGGATGAAGCTCGACAACGTGACCGTCGACCAGCTCGGCCGCGCGGCCCGCGTCACGGTGAGCAAGGACAACACGCTCATCATCGACGGCGCCGGCGAGGCCGAGGACATCCAGGCCCGCATCAAGCAGATCAAGAACCAGATCGAAGAGACCACGTCGGACTACGACCGCGAGAAGCTCCAGGAGCGCCTCGCGAAGCTCTCCGGCGGCGTCGCGATCATCAAGGTCGGCGCGGCCACCGAAGTCGAGATGAAGGAGAAGAAGGCCCGCGTGGAAGACGCGCTGCACGCCACTCAGGCGGCGGTGGAAGAGGGCGTGCTGCCGGGCGGCGGCGTCGCGCTCATCCGCGCGGCCAAGGTCCTCGACACGCTCGAGGTCTCCAAGGAGCAGCGGTTCGGCGTGGACATCATCCGCCGCGCGATCGAGGAGCCGCTCCGCATGATCGTGAGCAACGCCGGCGAAGAGCCCGCGGTGATCATCGATCGCGTGAAGAACGGCACCACCGCCGCTTACGGCTACAACGCCCGCACCGGCGAGTTCGGCGACATGATGAAGATGGGCGTGATCGACCCCACCAAGGTCACGCGCTCGGCGCTGCAGAACGCGGCCTCGGTCGCGTCGCTCCTCCTGACGACGGAGGCCATGGTGGCCGAGATCCCGAAGAAGTCTTCGGGCGGCGGCGGCGGCCATGGCGGCGGCGGCGGCATGGGCGGCATGGGCGGCATGGGCGG
>CAMCWU010000218.1 GCA_945882675.1 Klebsiella pneumoniae
GTACCAGCCCCCGACGAACGTCCTCATGGGCGGACATTCCGGGGAGGGTGGTGTACCAGCCCCCGACGAACGTCCTCGTGGGCGGACATTCCGGGGAGGGTGGTGTACCAGCCCCCGACGAACGTCCTCGTGGGCGGACATTCCGGGGAGGGTGGTGTACCAGTCCCCGACGAACGTCCGGTCAGCGGACGCTCGCGAACAGCTCCAGCACCGCCGCGCCCTGCCTGGCCGCCGCGGCAGCGTCGTACACCGCGAAGTCGGGCATCGCGAACCCGTGCCTCGCTCCCGGGTAGAGCTCGACGGTGGCGTCCACCCCGGCGAGCTCGAGCGCGTCCCGCAGCGCGTGCTGCTGCGCGGGCGTGCAGCTCGCGTCTGCGTCCGCCACGCCCACGTACACCCGCGCGCGGATCGCCCCGACCCCCCGGTGCGGGCTGTCCGGTGCGTCGGTCACGAGCCCCCCCGCGTGGATCGCGGCCGCCGCGGCGACCCGCTCCGCGAACGTGATCGCCGCCACGAACGCCGCCCGCCCGCCGAGGCAGTACCCCACGAACCGCAGCCGCTCCGTCGCGACCCGCGGATCCTCGGCGAGCCGCTCGACGAACCGGCGCGTGTCGTCCATGACGTCGGCCGGCTTCACCGTCCGCATGAGCGCCATCAGCCGGTCGCGCTCCGGCGCGTCGCCGAACACGGTGCGAGCGTCGAACGGCGCATACGGC
Organism: Klebsiella pneumoniae; assembly: GCA_945882675.1. Taxonomy (GTDB): domain Bacteria; phylum Myxococcota_A; class UBA796; order UBA796; genus CANLGQ01. The sequence goes on from CAMCWU010000218.1 coordinate 717, forward strand.
CCCGCCCGCCAGTACAGGTTCGGTTGGAGCACGGCGTAGCCCGCGGCCACGAGCGGCGCGGCCAGCTGCGTCAGCGCGGAGCGCAGCCCGCCCGCGTCCATATACTGCACCACGAGCGGGAACGGTCCCGCCCCGTCCGGCAGGAACATCCTGCCGTCTGCCACGCCGTCCACCGACTCGACCTCGACCCGGCTCTCGTTCATCCGACCGCCCCCGGTCGAGGATACCACGCCAAGGGTCCGACCACCCCGCCACGGACCTATGCCGACAGTAGCCGAAATTCTGCACACTGTGTGCATCCGGCGAGCAATCCGGTAGCTTCGACCGTTGAGACCGTAGTAGCATCGGCGCCGGGAGGCCACATGAACGGAACACCAGCCGAGCGGAAGACGCGGCTGCACGAGATCCACGCGCGGCTCACGACCCTCGGCGGCGAGGCTGCGCGCGCGCTCTGGGAGCTCGGGATGCTGCTCGCGGAGGTTCGCGAGGGCGAGCTCTGGCGGGAGGACGGCCAGCCTTCGTTCGGCGCATGGCTCCGTGCGCTCGGGTTCGAGCGGGAGAAGGCGCGCAAGGCCATGCTCGTCGCCGCCAACTTCTCGGCGGACGCCGCCGAGCGCTACGGCCAGGAGAAGCTCGTGGCGGGAGTCGGCCTGCTCGCGGCGACGGCGCGCGAGGAGCTCCCCGGCGACCTCGCGGCCATGCAGATCCGCGTCCGCGGCGACGGCGGGCGCTTCGAGACCGTGCCGTTCCCGGAGGCGACCGTGGCCCAGGTCAAGGAGGCGACGCGGCTCCTCGACCCGCCGCGGGGAAAGGCGAAGGCGTATGCCGGGTGGGCGTCGCGGCTGGAGGCGCGGCTGCCTCCCGCCGCGGGGCGCGCCGGCCAGCGCGTGAAGGTCACCGTCGGGCCGGACGGGGAGCCGACGGTCTCCGTGTCCCGCATCCCGCTTGCCCAGTGGGAGGCGTTCCTCGCCGCCGCCCAGGGGATCCCCGTCGACGACTGAGGTCACTCCACCATGACGGGGATCCCGCGCAGGATCGGCAGGCTGCCGGGCTCCAGGTCCTCGCCGCAGTCGGCCTCGAGCGTCCACCCGGGCTCGGTCGCGGCCTCGTCGAACTGCCAGACCTTCCCCACGTTCGCGCAGCTCGCGAGCACCCCGCCGCCGGCCAGCGGGATCGCACCTCCCTGGTTCTTGCACGTCTCGTCGAAGGACCAGCTCCCCGTCGTGGTGAGGGTGCCGGTCGCCGGGTCGAGCGCCATGCGGAGCGCCCGCGACGTCGGCTGGCTCTCGTTGTCGAACACCCACAGGTCGTCCCCGTGGCGCGACGCATTGTGCTGCCTGCGGAACCCTTCTCCAGGACCGTCGACGGGCACGTAGTCCGGATCCGGCAGGCCGCCCTTGCCGCCGTTCAGGATCGTCTCGCTCTGCAGGAACGTCGGCGACGCCGGGTCGCCGTCCACCGTCAGCACCGAGCTGAACGTGTGCAGCGACAGCACGATCTCGCCCGTCTCCGTCACCTTCAGGCCGTTCGCGTGGCCCCAGTCGCCCTCTCCCGAGTCCGGCACCGTGAAGTCGTCCCCCATCAGCCAGGTCCCGATGCGCGTGGGCCCGTCGAACACGTGCACCCCGTCCACGAACAGGGCGCCGACCGGGTACTCGAACAGCAGATAGCGCAGGTCGCCCCAGCGCGCGGTGTCGTGGTGGAGCGTGTGCTCGAAGTCCACGCCGCCGCCCGCCAGGTCGAGCACCACGTCGCCCGACACGTGCTGCTCCTGGAACCGGTCCTCGCCCACCGAGAGCACGGTGAGGTCCGCCTGCGACCAGTCGTACCCGGCCATGAACGCGCCGAAGTACACGTCGTTCTGCTCGTACCACACGATGCGGCCGTCGCTGTCGATCATCGTGAAGTAGTCGTCGCCCGGGCAGGCCAGCGGGTAGAGCACCGCGTCGAACCCCGTCGCGGCCCCGGTGGTCGCGATCGCGGCGTCCGCGAGCGCCGCGGGCAGGGGACCCGTCGTGACCGTCCCGCTCTGCGTGCCGATCGACCAGGTGTACGCCGTGTCCGCCACCAACCCCCAGCCCAGGATCTCGTGCTCCGTCGCGTCCGCCGACACGAACGTGCGCGTCGCCGCCCCGGGCGCCGACAGCACCAGCGTCACCGACCCGGGCGCTTCCAGCGTGGCGGTACACGTGATCCGGAGCGCGTTCGCCGTCAGCGCGCACGCCGCGGCCTCGACCGGCGTGGCGTCGGTGTCGGTGTCCGCATCGGCATCGGTGTCGGTGTCCGCGTCGCCCTCGGAGCTGGCGTCGGTCGCCTCGTTCTCCTCGTCCTTCGTGCAGCCGAGCACGGCCGCCAGCATCCACGTCGCGTATCGCGTCACGGTACCCCCACACGCCATGCTCTATCTGGGGGGTCCTGGCCGGTCCACGGCGCGATGGCTCCGGTCCGTGCGCTCAGACAGGCCTGCGGGTACCGAAGCTCATCCCACGATGGGGGTTCCCTTGTCGGCCGGCCACGCGAGGGGCTATCTTCTGGTCGTCACCGGAGGTCCCGCCCGTGAAGCCCGCCGCCCTCCTGGTCCTGGGTGCGCTCGGCTGCCGGTCGCAGCCCCCCGGCTTCGACGACAAGGTCGGCGCGCCCTCCACCGATACCGGTGAGCCCGCTCCGGACACCGACACTGACGCCACGACCGACACGCCGCCCGACGACTGCACGCCGGTCGACACCGACGAGACGGTCCCGCCCGTGCCGGGCGCTTGCGCATCCGACACTTCTTGGTCCTACGACACGGGACCGAGCTCGGAGGACCTGCCGGAGACGCTGGCCGACGCCGATTTCCGAACCTACGGCCTCTTTGAAAACGAGCAGCTCGGCAGGGTGGCGGCCGTCGCTTGCGACCTGACCGGGGACGGCGTCGACGATCTGATCGTCGGCGCCCAGGGTGCGGGCGACCAGGGGCAAGGGCTGGTGCAGGTGTTCGCAGGGCCGCTCGCCGACGGCGTGGTGACCGAAACGGACGCGTGGGCGACCATCGTGGGCGTGACTTCATACGACCTCGCGGGCGCCGGAGTCGCATGCCCGGGGGACGCCGACGGCGACGGGTTGGCCGACCTGTACATCGTTTCCAGCCCATGGCTCTACTACGACGACTTCGAAGTGGGCCACGTGTTTCGCGGCCCGCTCCTGGCCGGCCCTACGGACGTGACGCAATCCGACATCCAATTCGGAATTGAGTCGGGTCTCGCTCAGCTCAAGTTGCCGGGGTACGGCAACTACGCAGCGAGCATCACGCTGCCTGGGGATTTCACTGGTGACGGTGTTGCCGACCTGGTACTGGGCAACAAGAGCTTTTACTCGCAGATTGCGACCTTCGGGGCGGTCCATATCCTCCACGGCCCCCTCGCGGACTATGTCGATGTGGGGACGGCGGATGTCCTCTACTCCACCGGCGTGGGCCCTGGGCAGCTCGGGGACACCGTCGCATCGGCGGACCTCGACGGCGACGGCGTGGCGGAGCTTGCCGTGTCCCATCCGGGCGGGGCCTACGCCACGTTCGGAGCGGGCCAGGTCTTCCTGCTGCACGGCCCGCTGACCGGAAGTGGCCCCATCGACGACGTGGCGACCGCGGTGCTCACTGGCGATGAGTTCGAAGAGAAAGTGGGGAGCGGCCTGGCGGCGGGCCAGGACGTGAACGGAGACGGCCTCGCCGACCTTGCGGTCTCCGCGCCATCGTACATCTACGACATCGAGCCCGGCGCCGTCTACCTCTACTACCACGAAATCGTCGGCATCATCGACGCGGAGCTGGCGGCGGACGCTTGCATCCAGGCGGACGTACCCGGTGCCGAGACCGGCTACCAGTTGCAGCTCGCGGACGTCGACGGGGACGGCTTCGGCGACGTGGTGATGAACGCCAACGCCTACGGAGCTGGCAACCAGGGCGCCGCGTACGTGGCGTTCGGGCCGCTCAACGGCCACTTCGGCCTGGATTTCTCCCCCCGGGTGGAGGGCGAGAACCCGCAGGACGGGCAGTCCATGTCGCTCGGCACGGGCGACTTCGACGCCGACGGCAAGGCCGACGTGGTCATCGGCTCGACCTATGACGACGACAAGCGCGGGGCCGTGTGGGTGGTGGACGGGTGGCGCTGGTAGCGGGCGAGCCTGCCGCCCGTGGTCTCCGTCGCGCGCCTGACGTGACCGTTGGCTCAGCGCGGCCCTGAACGAGATCACGCAAAGGCGCAATGCCGTGCAAACCACGCGAATATCTGGTCCTGTCGATCTCTACCATGCCCATCCCACGGAGCTCTGCCGTAGCCGAGCACCGTTACCGCTCGACCGCGGCCCATGCCCGCCATGGACGGGCACCCAGTAGTGCCGCTCGCCCCCTTTCGAGGAGCCCGCCCACAGCGCGCACAGGCCCCACGACGGCGGACATCGAACCGGCCTGAGCTGGGAGAGAAAGCTGGGACGAAGCCCCCTCCTACAGGTACGGGATCCACGGATGGCACACCACGGGTGGGCGCGGCCCTGAAGTGGGGGGTCCTGGCCGGTCCACGGCGCGATGGCTCCGGTCCGTGCGCTCCCACAGGCGCGCGGAGGGGCCGTCCCGACCAGAGCCACCTCGAACCGCACGGATCGGAAGCAGAGCCCTCGCGAACCGCTCGAAACCGACCGCTTCCGCCCCATCTCGGCCACGCCGATGCTGATACCCGGCGTTCCATCGTCGAAGGATCTTCCCCTGGGCGCCGCGGCGCCGCTTAGAGTGCGGTTCGCGACCGCTCTGCTTCGAGATCGAGCGGTTCGTGAGGGCTCTGGTCCAGCTCGCCTCCCACCCCGTCGCCGCGTCCGGCTGAACCACCCCCGCCCGCCCGTCCCGCGACCGCCCGAGCGCCCCGCGACGCCGCAAGTCCCGGCGAGGGCACCCCCTCGTTCCCGCCCGATCTCCGTGTCCTCCGTCCCTCCCGACGCCGCGAGTCCCGGCACTTACGCACGAAGCTCCGTCGATGTCGCGAGTCCCGGCAAGGCGTAAGTCCCCCCCGCAGGGCCGACCCGGCAACCACGCCCCCCCTCCTCGCGTCGGCCCCCCGACAGCCCGAGCGCCCCGCTACGCCGCAAGTCGCAGCGGGGCACCCCCGCAGGGCCGACCCGGCGCACGGCATCACCGTTCGCGAACGAGTGGTCGCCAAGGGGCCAAGAGAGCCAAGGCGCCAAGGCGGTGCTGCCGAAACGCATCTCGTGGCTGGGGACCCTGGTGCCCGACCTTGGCCTTCATGGCGTCTTGGCGCTGAAAGACGAGGAGCAAGAGCCCCCCCGGCTCGGCGAGGGGTGCTCGGGTCCACGCTCCACCCGGAGATCCAGGGCACTCACGAAGCCCCGCGAATGCACCATGCGGCCGCGTCGGTCCGGCGAGCGCCCGAGCGCCCCGCTACGCCGCAAGTCGCGGCGAGGGCACCCCCGCGGGGCCGACCGGGCAGCGCACCACGCCGTCACGGGCGCGCGGACCGGCGCCCCAGAGCCCGGCGACCTACGCAGATCCCCCCACTGCAGCTACCTCTGGAAACCCGCCGCCACCTTCGCCTCGTCCACCAGCCGCGCCGCCAGATCGTTCGTGGCGTCCTCACCCACGCACCCCCCGAGGACGGCCGGGTTCGCGCACCAGGCGGTCGGGGCCTCCTTCTTCGCCCACTTGGCGAGGAGCTTCTCGGCCGCGGCCAGCCCCGGGGCGGCCAGCGCGGCCCGCTTCGCGGCGGTCTCCGCGGCGATCTTCTCCCCGCTCACCCGCGCTTCCGCG
>CAMCWU010000219.1 GCA_945882675.1 Klebsiella pneumoniae
CGCACGTGGAGGCGAGCCTGCCGCTGGGCCACATCCGGCTCTCCGAGCGCTTCCACAGGTCGGACCCGATCTCTCGGACGGAGCTGCAGGATCTGCGGACCCACGTGCGCGCTCAGCTCCAGACGCTGCCGAGCGCCATGCGGACCGGCGCCAGCGTCGTCGGGACCAGCGGGGCGGCCAAGACGCTCGCGCGGATGGCCACGATCGCCCGTGGGGGCACGCCGCCCGAGCGCGACAATGGCCTCGTCGCCACGCGGGACGACCTCGAGGTCCTCGTGCGCGAGCTGACGACCCGGAAAGCATCGAAGATCAGTGAGATCGCGGGGATGGACCCCAAGCGGAAGCGCACGCTCCCGACCGCTGCCGCCATCCTCGCGGAGACGCTCGCGTACCTCGGCGCCGAGCGCATGCTCACGAGCGACACCGGCCTGCGCGAGGGGCTGCTGCAGGACTGGATCGTCCGGCACCGCCCCGAGCTCGCGCTCTCCGCCACGGTCGCGGATCCGCGGCGGCGGGCGATCCTGGCGATGGCCGAGCGGTACACCGTGGACATGGTGCACGCGGAGCACGTCGCCCGCCTGGCACTGCACCTGTTCGACGCCACGACGCAGCTGCACGGCTGCGGCCCCCACGAGCGCGACCTTCTCGAGTTCGCGGCCCTCGTGCACGACGTGGGGCACTACATCGACGGCGAAGACCACCACCGTCACGGCCAGTACCTGGTGCGGAACACGCCTCTCGCGGGGTTCACCGAGCCCGACGTTGGCCTGCTCGCGAGCCTGGTGCGCTTCCATCGCGGCCAGCGCCCGAAGCCCACCCACATGGAGGTCGCGGCGCTCGGGCCGGCCGAACGCCGGGTGTTCAACGTGCTGGTGGGCGTGCTCCGCCTGGCGGACGCGCTCGATCGGAGCAAGGAGCAGGTCGTCGCGAGAGTAGAGGTCGGGATCTCCGCCAGCCGCATCACCGTGCGGGCGCTGTGCCGCGAGCCGGCCCCCCTAGAGCGCTGGGCCACCGCCCGGCGGACCGATCTCCTCGCCGCCGCGCTGGAGCGCGAGGTCGACGTGACGCGGGTAACCCTGCCGGCGTCCGACCTCCCAGCGAACTTCCCGCCTTCCCCGCATTGAACGCCCAGCGGGGGTGACTTCACGGCCCGTTTGTGCGTATGATGTGGAGCGGAACGACTCCAGGCCCTGGGAAGACGATGTCGCTCATCGAGACTATCGATACACCCGAAGACGTCGAGCGTCTCCTCACGGAGGCCAGGAAGAACCTGCAGTCCTTCGAGGACGGTGTCGACAGCAAGCGGCTGCTCGACCGCCTCAAGACCAGCTCACCCGCGCACCCGATCCTCATCCTGCGGGTGGGGACGCTGGCCATGGCCATGCTGCTCCTGGTGGCGGCGCTCGCCGTCGTCATCGCCGCCATGACCAACCCCGACCTCGCCCGGATGATTGCGCCGTTCGACGCCGCGGTGCCGCTGCCCGGATTCCTCCCACCCAACCTGGGCCTCCCGGTGCTGCTCGCGCTGCTCGCGCTGCTCATGGGCGTGGCCTGGTTCATGGCCACCCAGGCGGCGCTGTTCATGGGGCGGGACGCCGCCATGCTCACGTGGGAGCAGAAGCAGCACCAGAAGCTCGTGAACGAGCTGACGCGCCTGACGACCCAGAAGGCGGTCATAGAGCGAATCAAGAACACGCCGCCGGGGGCGCGCCCGCGCATCAACACGCCCATCCCGGTGTCCATGCGCGGCCGCGGCCCCGCGCCGGCGAGCCCGAGCCTGTCGCCTCCCGGCCTCGGGCTGTCGATCCCTCCGTCCGATCTCGCCGGCGGTCGCCGCCCGGTCACGCTCAGCGGCGGGCTCCGCAGCGCGCCGGAATCCCCGGCTTCCCGGCCGCCCACGTCCCGCATGGCCGCGCCGGTGGGTAACCCCATCCCGAATGGCTCGATCCCGCCCGGCCCGCTGCCCATGCGCGGCGGCGTTCCGTCCATGTCGGCGCCAAAGACCGGCTTCGGCTCACCCAGCAACGCGCTATATCCTGCCGGCGGCGGACGGAACCCGCAGGAGGTCTCGGCCTCCATGCCCCCCGGCCTCCCGCCGATCCCCCGCGGCAACGGGGCGTTCCAGGCGTCGTCGTCGCCGTCCTACCCGCCGCGCCCGAGCCCGCCCGTCGGCGGCGGCCTCCTCTCGCGGGCCCGCAACACGAGCGGGACACCCACGCCCATGGCGAACCGCGCCGCGCCCCCGCCCATGGCGGCGTCGAGCCCGCCCGGCCCGTCGCCGTTCGCGATGTCGGGCCGGGCGCCCCAGCAGCAGGGTGTGCAGGCCGCGCTGAAGCCCCGGTTCAACGTGCCCGAGACCTTCCCCGACGTCGCCGACATCGAGGAGGAGTACGCGCCGCCGCGCCGTCCGCCGGGCAAGGGCGGGGGCCAGTTCTCCCAGCCGCGCGGCGCCCCCGAGCTCGAGGAGGTCCTCACGGACGACGACCTGGACGACGCTCCGCCCCCGGCGCGGAGCCCGGGGGTGCGCATCGGACAGTCGCGTCCGCCGCCTGTCGCAAGCCCGCCCTCGGCCCGGGAGACCCCGCTATTGGACGACATGTCCGACGTGGTCGCGCTCGACGACGCCTCCGAGGATCCGACCGCGAGCGAGCTGGGCGGCACGCAGTTCGGTCCGATCCGCGACGCCTGGCTCCGCAGCGTGGTGGAGCGCGCGGAGGGCCTCGCCCAGAGCTTCCCCGCCCAGGTGCGCCTCGAGTACTCGCAAGAGGAGAATGTCCCGTTCTCGCTCGTGATCTCGCGTGCAACCCCGGCCATGGCCGTCCGCTCGCTGCTCCAGTTCGTCGAGTTCCTGGCTTCGGGGCCGGTGCCGCAGCAGGCGCGCATCGAGCTCATCGGCGTACCTCAGCTCGACAAGAGCTTCCACCGCAACGTCCAAGCGGCGCTCGAGCCGCACTTCGGCGACCGGTTCCAGTTCGAGAACGAGCCCGGTCGGATCGAGATCTTCTTCACCGAGCCGGACGCCCGCTGGGAGTCCTGGCCCCTGTTGCCGGTCGAGCGCGGCTGACCGTGGGCCAGGGACCTCGGGCGGGATAGACCCCAGACCCCGGAGGTCCCCCCATGGCGGTGTCCCGCGCGTCCATCGTGGACGCCAACTTCCAGCGTATCGTAGCGGGCACAGCGCAGCAGGAAGCCCGCTCCGACCTGGATCGGCCGCTGGTGCCCGGCTCGCGCCTGTCTGCGCGGAAGGCCATCGAGCTGTTCGAGGCGCAGGTCGAGTCGCGCCAGCTCGATCTCCTCGCCCGTGAGCTCAAGAACGACGGCCAGTCGTTCTACACGATCGGCAGCTCCGGGCACGAGGGCAACGCCGCCATCGCGGCCGCCATGGGCCCGGACGACTGGGCGTTCCTTCACTATCGGTCCGGCGCGTTCTTCTGCGCGCGGGCCAACGCCGAGCCGGGATCGGGTCCGGACGCTCCGCGCGGCAGCCGCAACCCGGAGTACACGGGTTCGGGAGCGCTGGACGTGCTGCTCGGGCTGGTGGCGTCGGCGGACGAGCCGATCGCGGGCGGACGCCACAAGGTGTTCGGGTCGCTCCCGCTGCACATCCCGCCGCAGACCTCCACGATCGCGAGCCAGCTCCCGAAGGCCGTGGGCTTTGCGCTCTCGGTGGACCGCGTGGCTCGGCTGGAAGGCCGGAAGGACCACCGGATCTCCGTCGTGAGCTTCGGCGACGCGAGCTCCAACCACGCGGTCGCGGTCGGCGCGATCAACAGCGCGTGCTGGGCCGCGTTCCAGAATGTGCCGGTTCCGGTGCTCTTCGTATGCGAGGACAATGGAATCGGCATCTCCACCCGCACGCCGGAGGGCTGGGTCGCGTCGAACTGGGCGAATCGCTCGAACCTGGCGTACTTCGCCGGTGACGGCCTCGACCTGCCGAGCGCGTACGACGCCGCTTGCGCCGCCGTCGATCATGTGCGGACACGGCGGAAGCCGGCGTTCCTCCACCTGCGGACGGTCCGCCTGCTCGGTCACGCGGGCTCCGACGTCGAGCAGATGTACAGGACGGAGCAGGAGATCACGGAAGCCGAGTCGCGGGATCCGCTGCTGAACACGGCCCGCCGGCTGATCGAGGGCGGGTTCCTCACGGCAGACGACGTCCTCGGCATCTACCGCGAGACCCGCGAGCGGCTGTCGGCCCTGGCGCAAGAGGCGCTACGTCGCCCCAAGCTCACGGACCCGGCCGAGGTCGTGCGGCCCCTGTTCCGGCACGACGCGAACGACGTCGCCGCGAAGGCCCGCATCGCGCCGCCGGAGGTCCGGGCCGCGGCGTTCCCACGCCTGCCCGAGACGGAGGAGCGGCCGCGCCACCTGGCCCCGAACATCAATCGGGCGCTCCTCGATCTCCTGCTCGCCCACCCGGAGATGATCCTGTTCGGGGAGGACGTCGCGCGGAAGGGCGGCGTCTACAACGTGACGACCGACCTCGTGAACAAAGTGGGCGTCGGACGGGTGTTCAACACGCTGCTCGACGAGACCACGATCCTCGGCCTCGCCATCGGCGCCGGCCACGCGGGCCTGCTCCCCTTCCCCGAGATCCAGTACCTCGCCTACCTGACGAACGCGATCGACCAGCTCCGCGGAGAAGCAGGTTCGATGCAGTTCTTCAGCCAGGGGCAGTTCGCGAACCCGATGGTGGTGCGCATCGCCGGCCTCGCGTACCAGAAGGGCTTCGGCGGCCACTTCCACAACGACAACGGCATCGGCGCGGTCCGCGAGATCCCGGGGATCCTCGTCGGCTGTGCGGCCCGCGGGGACGACGCCGCGCGCATGCTCCGCACCATGGCGTCGGCGGCGAGCACACAGGGTCGAACCTGCATCTTCCTCGAGCCCATCGCGCTGTACATGACCAAGGATCTCCACGCGGACGGTGACGGCGGCTGGCTCACCCGCTACCCCGAGCCGCGCGAGACCATGCCGGTGGGCGACGTCGGCGTGTGGGACGAAGGGGGCGGGAAACCCCAGCTCGTGGTCGCCACGTTCGCGAACGGGCTCTGGATGACCTTGCGCGTCGCGCGACGGCTCGCAGCCCGCGGCCTCCGGATCCGCGTGCTCGACCTCCGCTGGCTGCTCCCGCTCCCGCTCGACGCCGTGGAGACCCATGTGCGGGCGGTCGGCACGCTCCTCGTCGTCGACGAATGCCGGCGGCACAGCGGCATCGCGGACGAGATCGTCTCCGAGCTCCATCAGCGGGTGCCCGACGCGATGATCCGCGCGATCACGGCACCCGACACGTACATCCCGCTGGGAGGGGCCGCGAACCTCGTCCTGCTGCAGGAAGACGACATCGAGCGGGCAATCCTCGACATCCTGGGGGTGCGGTCGTGAGCGGGAAGAAGCGGGCGCTCGTGGTGTGTCCCGGGCGCGGCTCGTACGAGCGCGGCGGCCTCGGCCAGCTCCAGGATCGGGGCGACGACGCGCGGAAGATCATCGCCGCTGCCGACAGCTGGCGCGACACCGTGGGCCGGCCGAAGATCACCGACCTCGATCACGCGGAATGGCGCAACGGCCTCCATGTCGCGGGGGAGAACGCCAGCCTGCTGACAGCCACCTGCAGCCTCGCGGACCTGGCCGATCTCGACCGGTCGCGCTTCGACGTCGTCGGCGTCTGCGGCAACTCGATGGGCTGGTACACGGCGCTCGGCGCGGCCGGCGCGCTCGATCTGGGCGACACCATCCGGCTCATCGACACGATGGGCGCGTACCAGGAGGGCAACGTCCTCGGCGGCCAGCTCCTGTACCCCGTGTGCGATGACGACTGGCGGCCCGACCCGGCGATGTCGGAGGCCGTCGAAGCCGGCTTGGAAGCTGCGAGAGCGGCGGGCCATGCCGCCTGGTGGTCCATCCGGCTCGGCGGCCACGCCGTCCTCGGCGCGGACGAGGGCGGGCTGCGGTTCCTGCTGGGTCACCTGCCGAAGATCGAGAAGAGCGGCCGCACCTTCCCGCTCCAGCTCCCCATGCACTCGGCGTTCCACACGCCGCTGCTCGCGTCCACCCGCGACCGCGCGCTCGACGAGCTCGGAGACCTGGGCTTCCGCGCGCCGGACGTGCCGCTGACGGACGGCCGGGGCTTCACGTTCCGCCCGCGGTGGGCGTCGCCCGACGATCTGCTCGCCTACACCCTCGATCACCAGGTGGTGGAGACCTATGACCTCACGGGTTCCGTCGCGGCCGCGCTGGCCTGGACGGCGCCCGACGTGGTGGTGGCGCTCGGGCCGGGGAACCCGCTGGGCGGGCCGCTCGCGCGGATCCTGGTGAACGCGGGCTGGGCAGGCATGCGCTCCAAGGCCGACTTCGAGGCCCGGCAGGCGTCCGACGACCCGATCCTGCTCTCCTACGGCATGAAGCCGCAGCGGCGGATCCTGGTCGGCGGCTGATGGACCTCGTCGAGATC
>CAMCWU010000220.1 GCA_945882675.1 Klebsiella pneumoniae
GGGTGGGGCGGCTGGGGCGGCTCGGGCTGGGGCGGCTACGGCGGCTCGGGGGGGTACACCGGCTACACCACCTACGGCGGCGGGGGCGGCACATACAGCGGGTACTACTACGGCGGCTCCGGCTGGGGCGGCGGGAACGAGCCGGCCGACTTCGACCACGACGGCCTGTCGGACGACTTCGAGATCGAAATCGGCACCGACCCGAAGAATGGGGACACGGACGGCGACGGCCTGGCGGACGGCCGCGAGATCGAGCTCGGCACGAACCCGCTCGACCCCGACACCGACGACGACGGCGTGCTGGACGGCACGGAGATCCTCGATCACTCCGATCCGATGGACCCGAGCGACCCAGGCGTGCAGGTGCGGGACTCCGGCGGCTACGGAGGGTCCCCCGAGCCCGGCTACGGCCCCGACGAAGAGCCGGAAGAGGTGGAGGAGGTGGAGCCCGAAGACGAAGACCTCGTGGACGCCCTCAAGGACGTGGGCGGCTGCGACACCACGGGCTCTGGGAGCGCGTGGCTCGGGTTCGTGGCGCTCGGGCTGCTCGCGCGGCGTCGCAGTTAGCTGCGTGGGACGCCCGGGGGACGCGCGAGGTTGAAGGCGAGCTGCTTGTGCGTGTGGCGCAGCTCGGACGGGCTGCTCGCGTTGTTCGCGTTGCTGGCCCTGCGTCGCCGACGCGTGACGACATCCGTAATCCCCGCGGACTTTCGGCAGATCTGAAAAGTGTTACAACGTTGTAACACGATTCGTGAGGTTCATCCGTTGGAGCCCGGCGCGCAGCAGGGCGGAGCCGCCACGAACCCGACGGTTTCCGGGTAGAGCCGCCGCGAACCGGACTCGGCGGAGCCCGACATACGAGTCGGGCGTGGATAATCGGCGGTCTACCGTGGACGCCTCCATCCGGAGAGGCGTCGGAAGGCGGATTTGTCCCGTTCGGGTGGGCTACGGTCCGGATCCGTCCGGTTCGACCCGGCTACGGTTCGACCCCGCCGGGTGGCGGGGAATGACTTCCGTCCGATTTGCATTCTGTATCGCGCGCGAAACACCCCACGGATGCCCTCCGCGAGCGCACGGACCGGAGCCCCAGAACGTGAGGCCCTGCAGATCCCCCCAAATCAACCGTTGAGTACGCCCAGCTCCCGACCGACGTCCGTGAACGCCGCGATCGCGCGATCGAGCTGCTCCCGGCTGTGCGCCGCGCTGACCTGCACCCGGATCCGTGCCAGCCCGACCGGCACCACCGGGAAGCTGAAGCCGATGACGTAGATCCCGCGCGCGAGCATCATATCTGCGAACCGGCTCGCGAGCGCCGCGTCGCCGAGCATGACCGGCACGATGGGGTGCGTGCCCGGGCGGATCTTCAGGCCGGCGGCCGTCATCTTCTCGCGGAAGTACCGCGTGTTCTCCTCGAGCTTGTCGCGCAGGGCGGTGCTGGCCGAGAGCTGGCGGAAGGCCTCAAGGGCCGCGCCGACGATCATGGGCGGGATCGTGTTGCTGAACAGGTAGGGCCGCGAACGCTGGCGGAGGAGCGCCACGATCTCGGCCCGGCCCGTGGTGAAGCCGCCCGCCGCGCCGCCGAGCGCCTTCCCGAGCGTGCTCGTGATGACGTCGATGCGGCCCGTGACGCCGCAGTGCTCCATCGCCCCGCGGCCGCGCGCGCCCACGAAGCCGGTGGCGTGGCTCTCGTCCACATGGACCATCGCTCCGTACTTCTCGGCGAGGTCGCAGATCAGATCGAGCCGCGCGATGTCGCCGTCCATCGAGAACACGCCGTCCGTGGACACGAGGATCCGGCGTGCGCCGGCCTCCTTGGCCGCCTGGAGCTGCTTTTCCAGGTCCGCCATGTCGTCGTGGAGGTACCGGAAGCGCTTGCACTTCGCGAGGCGGATGCCGTCGATGATCGACGCGTGGTTGAGCGCGTCGCTGACGACCGCGTCCTGCTCGCCGAGGAGGATCTCGAACAGACCGCCGTTCGCGTCGAAGCACGACGTGTAGAGGATCGTGTCCTCCGTCTCGTGGAACGCCGCGATCTGCTTCTCGAGCTGCTTGTGCAGGTCCAGCGTGCCGCAGATGAAGCGGACGGACGCCATGCCGTAGCCGTAGGTCTCGAGCGTGTCGCGCGCGGCCTGGACGAGCGCGGCGTCGTCCGCGAGGCCGAGGTAGTTGTTCGCGCAGAAGTTCAGCACCTCCGCGCCGCTCTCGACGCGGATATCCGCGGCTTGCGGGCTCGTGATCACGCGCTCCGCCTTCCAGGTCCCGGCGGACCGGATGGCGTCGAGCTCCTGCTGCAGCTGCTCCCGGACACTGCCGTACATCATGCCTCCGCGGCCCCCACCTATCCCGTTGCGCGGGCGGCGGGTGGCGCGCGGGGCCGGGACGGGTCAAGAGCACGCTTCGGAGGCGCGCATGCGGATCCTGTGGCTGCTGGGGCTGGCCGGCTGCTCCGGCTCGGGGACGCTCGCGACGGTGGTGGCGGAGGACGCGCCGCTCGCGCTCACGGTCACGAGCCCCGCGTATGGCGCTTTCGCGGGCGACTCTCCGACGGTGACGGTGTCCGGCCACACCACCCGCCCCGACGGCTACGTGTGGGTGGAGGGCAGCCGCGTGAACGTCGGCCCGGAAGGCAACTTCTCGGTCGAGCTGCCGGTGGACGGCGACTGGCGGACGGTGGACATCGAGGCGTCGGCTCAGGTCGCGGGCGAGACGTCGCACCTGCGCGAGCGGATCCCGGTGTTTGCCGGCCACGATCCCATGGAATCGTGGACCGGCGGCGTCGGCGTGCGGGCGACGCCCGAGCTGCTCACTGGCCTGGGCGAGATCGTGGAGGACACGATCGACGCGCTCGGGTGGGAGGACCTGATCCTCGGCTTGATCCCGGCTTTCGAGAGCTCGACCCTCTCGCTGGCGCCGGTGTCGGTGACGCACGCGCCCATCGACGTGGACCTCACGCCGGCGGACGGCCTGGTCGCCCTGAACCTCACGATCCCGGACTTCGAGCTCACGGTGGACCTCGAGAGCGACGATCTCGGGCTTTACCTGCCGGTGACCATCGGGTACGACCGGATCGAGATCGGGGCGTCGCTCGTGCCATCGATCGACAACGGGAGCATCGCGCTCGGGCTGACGACGGGCGCGGTGGACCTGGGGACGCCGATCATCCGGCTCGGCGGCATCGATCCCGTGTTCGTGGAGGCGCTGCTGGGCGGCGTGGACGACTGGCTTTCGGGCCTGGGCGAGCTGCTGGTCGACCTGTTACTCGGCTTCATCCCCGCGATCTCGCTGCCGCCGCTCGAGACGTCGCTCGACCTGTTCGGGCTGACGCTCACGACGTCCGTCGACGACTTCGGGGCGGACACCCGGGGGATCTACGCGGCGCTCGGCATCGGGTTCGGCTCGAAGATCTCGGCCCCCGGGGCGATCACCATCCCCGAGCCCCTCGACGGCGACCTGGCCGTCACGCTGCACGAGGGCGTGTTCCAGCAGCTCCTGGCGAGCGATCTGCTGGCGTTGCTCGAGCAGGATCTCGTGATCACCGAGCCGTTCTCCGCGGCGCTCTCCCTGCCGTTGATGGGCCTGCCGGGCGGCAACGAGCTGCCGGCGGCGACGGGCTGGTGCCTCGACATCGGGCTTGGGGAGGCGCGGCTCGCGCGGGTCAAGCCGGGCGGAAGCGCGCTCGCGAAGCTGTATCTCCCGGATGTGGACGTGAGCTTCGCGTACAACGACGCCACGCACGCGTGCCAGCCGTGGCTCACGGCAAACCTGGCGATGGAGCTCGATGTCGTCGCGGACGGCACCGTCCTCGGGTTCGAGCTGCGCGTGCCGGACGGCGCGGTGCTCTACTACGGCGCGACGGTTCCCGTGGACGAAGACGACGTGGTGGCGACGCTCGGCGGGAGCCTGTCGGCGCTCCTCGGATTGCTAGGTGGGACGCTGCAGATCGACCTGGCGGACCTGCTCGGGGGGACGACGGGCGGCACGACGTCGCTGCTGGGTGGGCTGTCGCCGCGGATCGTCGGGAGCGAGACGCTTCCGGGAGCGGACGGCGCGCCGGTGGATGGGGTGGTCGTGCTGGACGTGGAGGTCTTCTGATGTGGTGGTTGTTCCTCGTGCTTCCCGTCGCGGATGCGAAGAAGCCGAAGCCGCCGCCGGCCCCAACGCCCGTAGCGGCGGAGCGGCCGAGCGTGGAGCCCGCTTGCCCGCCAGTGGGGAGCGTCGCGACATTTCACCTGGTGACGACGCGGGAGCGTCACCTGCCCGACGGCAGCGTCGAGAAGTCGGCCAGCGCGGACGATATTCGGATGGAGGTCGTGCAGCTCGGCGAGCAGCGGGTCCACCGGGTCCAGTACTCGAACCCGACGCAGCCCATCCCGTCGAACAGCCCGATGGATGCGGCGATCTTCGCGGCGCTCGCGCAGGCGCCGCGCCTCGTCTTCGACGTGACCACCGGCGCCAACCCGCAGGTCGTCGACCCGACCCCGCTCGTGGACGGGGCGCGCGAGGTGATGCGAATCGCCCGTCCGAAGATCTAGCCGCTCCTGGGCGTGAAAGACGACGCCGGGTGGGACGCGTTCGTCGGCATGGCGTCGCACCCGGGGGTCGTCACCGGCGCAGCCGTGAAGGAGGTCGGCGCGCCCGGGTTGATCTCGTGCAACGTCTTCTATCTCGGTGAGACGCCCTACGAGGCGATGTCGGTCAACCCCTTCGGGCAGCAAGTGCCGGTCACCGGGACGACGACGGTGGAGGCAGAGGGTGGCGTCGTGTCGATCGTGGACCACTCCACCTCCGATATGTCGGGCCTGATCGCACCGATTCTCGCGCAGCTCGGCGCGCTCCCGCCGGACCAGGCGGCGCAGCTGAAGCAGGCGCTCGATGCGTCGCCCATTCGGACGCTCGGGCTGCAGGACGCCGCGCTCGGCGCGGATGGCTGGCCGGTCCGCTGGACGACCCAGGAGACGTTCGAGATGCAGGACGGGAACAAGCGCGTCAACACGTGGGAGGGGACGCGGATCACGCCGTGAGGCGCGGGCCGCTCAACCTTTCGTGCGCTGCCAGCGAACCGGCCGCGGCTGCGGTGGCGCGTCGTCGATCGGCGTAGACCCGAGCACCGGGAGCAGGCTGCGCGCGGCCAGCATCCGGGGCTCCTCGGGTGGCACGGACGCGATACGCCGGAGGGAGCGCTCCGAGATCCCGACCGAGGGCCCGATCGCGGCGTCCGGCCAGCCCCTCAGCCGCGCAAAAGACAGGAGCACCCTACGCTCGGCGCGATCTACTTCCGCGCCGGGCGCCACGCCCATCGCCAGGCGGGCCACGTCGAGCAGGTGGCCGAGCGCTTCGAGCGGGGACGAGATCTGCGGCACCGGCTCCGGCTGCCAGCGCGCGTCGCCGAACACGACGCTGGCCGTGGCCGACCGCGACGTCTCGGGAATCGACTGCACGAGCTCGTACGCCGAGAACCGAAGGCCCAGCGGATTCCACGCCGACGACCAGCGCCATCTCGGTAGCGGGTACGCCACGTCGAGGGACTTCACCCCGTTGTCGAGGATGTACGCCAGGGTGTCGCGCAGGTGCCGCGCGTCGCGGATGGGCGTGTACCGCGGCGGATTCCACCAGGTCCGTGGCTCACAATCATCTGGCTTGTGCGCCCAGCCGAGCGAGCACTCGAGCGCGTGCGCCGCGCGGCCCGCCGTCTCGCGGTCGACGAGCAGCAGCACGTGCAGGTGGTCGAACACCACGCAGAAGCAGACGAGGTTGAACGCAGACAAGACGCGCAAGCAGCGCGCCGTCGTGTCGTCCCAGGACGCGTCGTGCAGGTGGAAGGGGAGCCGGCCGCGCCGGTCGAACGTGATGTGGATTGCGTATTCCATGCAGAGCGCATCACCCGAAACCGCGCCGCGCGACCGAGGTCGGCCTCTGGATTTCCCCTTTTCGTGAATTGCGAGCCTTTGCCGGTGGAGCAGGGTGGGGAGATCTCCGGGGGCCGGAGGTGGCTGGGCTCCGGTCCGTGCGCTCCGGCAGGGCCCGCCAGCGATCCACGCGCGCGCCGGACGTTCGTCGGGGGCTGGTGTACCAGCCTGCCCAGAACGTCCTCGTGGGCGGACGTTCGTCGGGGGCTGGTGCACCAGCCTACCCAGAATGTCCGCGAGGGCGGACGTTCGTCGGGGGCTGGTGTACGAGCCTGCCCAGAATGTCCGCGGGGGCGGACGTTCGTCGGGGGCTGGTGTACCAGCCTGCCCAGAATGTCCGCGGGGGCGGACGTTCGTCGGGGGCTGGTGTACCAGCCTGCCCGGAACGTCCGCGGGGGCGGACGTTTGTCGGGGGGTGGTGTACCAGCCTGCCCAGAATGTCCTCGTGGGCGGACGTTCGTCGGGGGGTGGTGTACCAGCCTGCCCAGAACGTCCTCGTGGGCGGACGATCGTCGGGGG
>CAMCWU010000221.1 GCA_945882675.1 Klebsiella pneumoniae
CCGCGAGCGCGGCGCCGGGCCACCGGACCGTGGCGGCCAGGACCTCCTCCGCCGAGGTGCGGGGCCGGGTCTGGCCGGTCGTCGGGGGGAGCTGGGCGCGGAAGGTCGGCGTCCGGAGCGCGTGCGTGAGGTACCCGGGCGCGTCGGACTCGAGCACGATCCACTCGGGCGACCCGGCGAGCGGGCCGTCCGCCGGCCACGCGAGCGCGACGTTCCCGAGCTCGGGGCGCATGCGCGCGACCAGCACATCCCGCGGGAGGATCCGCGTTCGCGGGCCGCTCTCGTCGGCCGCACGCGGGACGATCTCTCCGGTGGTGCGGTCGGCGTCCGCGAGCTCCACGAGGGGGCCGGCGCGGGTGCGCTCCACCCGCGCCCGCGCGAGCTCGTGCACGGGGCGGCGATCCTGGCTCGGATCGGTCACTGGCGGACGCCATGACCCGGGCGGGTGAACCGTCCAGCCGACGCCGCCGAGGAGCGCGTCGACCTCCGCGTCCGACGTGGGGCGGAGGTGCACCGAGCGCACGTCGTAGCCGGGATCGCTCAGCGCGGCCCACCGCACGGGCGCGGGATCGCACGGCAGACGCCGCATCCACAGGAGCACGGCCCGCCCCGCGGCGCCGCCGAAGGGCCGGAACACGCCCTCCGGGAGCAGGAGGCCGGCGACGGGCGCGAAGGCGTCCGCGAGCGCGGCGCGCGCCCCGGCCGCCCGCGGGTTGAACAGTACGGACCACGGGAGCACCACGGCCGCGATCCCGCCGGGCCGCACAGCCGCCGCGAGGCTCTCGCAGAACAGGAGATCCGACGAGATCGGTCGGCCCGCCGGGAGCCGGAACCGCGCCAGCACCGCCGGATCCGCGATCCGCACCGAGAACGGCGGGTTCGCGAGCACGCAGTCCGCGGCCTCCGGATCCGCGGCGAACCAGTCGGCGGTCGTGATGTCCGCGGCGCGCCCACCCGCGAGCGCGACCTGCACGCGCGCGAGCTCCGCCAACGCGGGATCGAGCTCGAGCCCCGACACCCGCGCCCCTCGCCGCGCGGCCTCCGCGAGCAGGCCGCCCGCCCCGCACGTGGGGTCGAGGACGTGGTCGCCCGGCCCGATCTCCGCGATCCCCGCCAGCAAACGCACGATCGGCGGGGGCGTGAAGAACTGGCCGCGGGCGCCCTTGAACAGCTCGGGGAAGAACCGCTCGTAGGCGAGGCCGAGCCAGTCCGACTCCAGCGGGACGTCTGCTGCGATCGCCGCGATCTCCGGGTCGACCGCCAGATCCTCGCCGAGCCGGGCCCGGAGCGCGCCGACGAGGAGCTCGAACGCCCGAGATCCCGTGAGGCCGCGCGCGCGAAGGCGATCCTCTGCCGTGCGCAGGGCGCGCCCGAGACTCACCGTGGCAGATCCCGCACGATCCCGGGCCACCGCTGGTCGCCGTGGCGGATCTCCACGTCCGCGCCGGGAGCGGCGGGCGGCCGCCGCAAGACCGCCAGCGCGAGGGTCTGGTCGCCGTCCGACGCGTGATTCGGGACCGGGCTGGTCAGCTCCCCGAGGAGCGCGCCGTCCGCGGCGTGCACGGCCGCCCCCGCGGGCACCCCGGTTCCCGCGATGTCGAGGCCGAAGAGCGCGCGCTTCACCTCCCCCATCACATCCACCCGGTTCACCGTCTCCTGGCCGACATAGCACCCTTTCGAGAAGTGCAGCGCGGTGTCGCGCAGCCCGAGCTCGTGCGGCAGGCGCTTCGGGCCGACGTCCTCCGGCCAGCGCACGCGTCCGGCGGCGACGCGCAGGAGCTCGAGGTCCGCGGTCGAGATCTCGGGGATGCCCAGGGCCGGGCCGACATCCCACAGCTCCGTCTCGCCCGGGCGGCGCAGGGACGTCTCGCGCTCGTCCCCCCCGATCTCCCAGCCCGGCGCGCCGTCCAGCACGATGCGCGCGGTCGCGACCGGCCGGGGGACGATCTCGACGTCGTCGAAGACGATGAACGCCGAGTACCGCTCGGTGAACGCGTCCACCGACATCCCGTCCGGCACGACGAGGAAGCGGTCTTCCGCGGCGCAGAACAGGTCCATCAGCCCGACCACCCGACCGCGGTCGTCGAGCATGGCGGACCGCTGCCCAAGCCCGACACCGAGATCGCGGGCGTTGTTCGTGAACATGCCGTTGCAGAAGCGGCGCGTGTCCGGACCCACGAGCCAGAGCGCGGACGGACGCGCGACCACCGCCTGCAGCGGACCCGCGGCGAGCCGATCGCGCAGTGCGCGCAGGTCGCTCAGCTCTCCTCCTCGTCGTCGTCGAACGCGATGATGGTCGCGCCCGAAGTACGCGGCGGCGGCGGCTTCTTGGCGACCGGCGGCGCCGGGGGCACGGCGACGGGCGGGGCGGCCGCCGCAGGGATGGAGGAGGTCGGCGGAGGAGCGACGATCGTAGCCATATCGTCGTCGAACGAGTTCTTCTGGACCATGTCCGGGATGGAGGCCGGCGGCGGCGGGGGCGGGGGCGGGCGCTGCCCGAGCGCCGGCTGCCCGGCCGCTGGGGACGGCGCTGTCGCCGAGAGCGAAGGGCGGCCCGAGGAGGTCGCGCCGGGCGCGTCCGGAATGTCGATGTCGGTGGACCTGCCACGCCGCATCAGCAGGATGACCGCCGCGATCATCGCGATTCCGACGCCGGCGCAGCACAGGAGGCTGCACAGGCTGCTGATGATGACACTGAGTTCCATCCCGTCCCTCTCGCGCGCCGCTCGGAGCGGCGATCATGCCGTCGGCATTAACGCATTGGCGCCGGCGTGCCTCAAGGATCCCGCTTCTGCAGCAACGGGATCGCCGGAGTGGACGCCGCCCGCACTCGCAGGCCGTCGAGGCGGCCGACCAGTTCGCGAGCTTCAATCTCCCCGACTCCCCAGCTCCGCTCGAGCGCGGCGAGCTCTCCCTCCATAGCCAGCGCGGTGTCGAGAGGGTGGGGCCGGTGGTCGATCAGGCGCCGCACCTCCGCGAAGGCGGTCTGCACCCGCCCCCGCGCGACGCGCTCGGCCGCCGAGTCCACCGGGCGCCGGAGCGTCCACACCGCCAGCCCCACCACTGCCGCGAGCGGCAGGATCGCCGCCTGCGGGGCGAGCAGCAGGGTCACCGCCGCCGCCAGGAGGAGCAGGCCGGCCACCACGGCGACCTCCGCCCCCGGCAGCGCCACGATCGGCGGAACCGGGGCCTGGACCGGGGGGAGCCGCCGGAGCTCCGGCCGCACGCCGCGCGCCCGCCAGGTGCCCACCACCGCGAGCGCCAGGATCGCGCCGATCACCGGCACCACGAACCACCCGATCGTAGCCGCCGCGGCCGTCCAGAGCAGGTCCGGCCCGCCCAGCGAGTCCCGCTCGGCCGTGACGTCCCAGCCCTCTGCCCGCAGGCGTGCGGCGACCGCGTGAGCCCGCCGGCGGCCCAGGTTCACGCGGATCAGCGCGGGCTCGCCCGTGGCCGGATCCACGCAGTGCACCACCCACGCGCCGCCCGGCCGGATCGGCAGGAGCCACCTGCTCCCCAGGTCCACCCGTGCCGCCGGGTCCGCGCGCAGTCGGCGGAGCGCGCGCTCCACCGTCGCGGCGTCCTGGGGGCGGCGGCGCGGATCCGGGTCGAGCAACGCCAGCACCAGCGCGGTGAGACCAGCCGGGCCGGGCGGCGGCTGGGGGCGGCCCGCCCGCTGCGCCGCCAGGACCGCCCACGCGCTCGGGCCGGTCCACGGCGGCTTCCCGGCCAGCGCGCGGTACAGCACGACGCCGACGCCGTACAGGTCGCCCACGGCAGACGGCGGCTGGCCGGCGAGGACCTCCGGCGGCGTCTGCCCCGGCCGCCCCGGCAGCACGCCCGACGCGCCCACCGGCCGCCCGAACCCGCTGTCGATCAGCTTCGGACCATCCGAACCCACCAGCACATTCCCCGGCCGCACATCCCCGTGGATCCGCCGCGCGCGGTGCAGCGCCCGCACCGCCCCCACCAGATCGAGGCCGAGCGCGATGGCCCGCGCCGGCGCCAGCGGCTCCACCGTGTCGAGCGACGCGCCGTCCACGCGCGGCGTGACCAGGAACCAGCGCCCGTGCTCCGAGAACACGCCGATCGGCTCGAGCAGCGCGGGATGCGGGCTCGCCCCTGCGAAGCCCGCCGCCGCCGACAGCCGGCTCCGGGTGTCCGGGTCCGCGGCCAGGTGCTCGTGGACGACCTTTACGGCGACGGGCCGCCCCGTCGACTCGTCCACCGCGGGCCAGACCACGCCCGTGTTTCCAGCTCCGATCGGAGGATCGGTCAGGCGGAACCGGCCAGCGAGGAGATCACCCGTGTGCACGCATTCCCATAGGCACGCCCGCTCGCGGGAGCAACCTCAGGGCGTTGGAGTCGAGGGATCGAACCGGTAGATCGTCGTGCCGGGGCGCGCCCAGCCGATCTCTTCGGCGACCGCGCGCTCGACGAGGAGGGGGTCGTCCCCGAGCTGCTGGATGTCGCGCAGGAGCTGGGCGTTCTCACGGTCGAGCGCGGCGAGCTCGTCCGTCTCCCGCGCGAGGTCGCGCTGAAGCTGGAAGCGCGCGAACACGCCGTTCTCGCCCCAGATCGCAGCCACGGCAACGGCGACGAGGAGCAGCGCGGGCAGTAGCGCCAGCAGGGCGCGGTGGAAGGTCGGGGACATGGGGTGTCCTGATCGCGGGGCGGGGGCTCCGGCGGGGGTGCAGCGGGCGCTGCGGCCAGATCCATCCACTATGCCACGCCAGCCCGGAACGTGCAAGCTACTCGCCGCCGGGATCCGTCGCGATGGCCAGGCGGGTGAGGCCGACCGAGCGCGCCTGGTCCATCACCGACACCACGCGACCGTGCGATACCCCGCGATCCGCCTTGATGATCACCATGGTGTTCGGGTTCGCCTCTGCCGCCGTGCGCAGCCGCGACTTGAGCGACCCCTGGTCCACCGGGGCGTCGTCCACGAACACGGCGCCGTCCGCCGTCATGTACACGTTCACGTCCGTCTTCTCGGACAGCACGGCCTGGGCGGAAGATCGAGGGAGATCCACCTGGATCCCCGGCGACTCCTCTGCGCCGAGCGCGGCCTCCCGTTTGATGAACGTCGTCGTCACCATGAAGAACAGGATGAGGTTGAACGCCACGTCCAGCATGGCGGTCAGGTCGATGACCGGGTCGTCGCGGCGCCGGCTCGAGAACTTCACGGACGCGCTCCCGGCGCAGACTCGAGCACCTGGTCGAGGAAGCGGATCGCGATCTCCTCCATCTCGACGGTCATGCCGTCGACCTTCGCGAGGAGGTACCGGTTCGCGAGCGTGGCCGGGATCGCGACGCACAGGCCGCTGAACGTGGTCACGAGCGCCTGGGCGATGCCGACCGCCATGGCCTGCACATCCGACTCCGCGCTCTCGCCGAGGACCTGGAACGTGAGGATCATGCCGCCGACCGTGCCGAGGAGCCCGAGGAGCGTGCCGATCGACGCGATGGTGCCGAGCACGGCGACGCCGCGCTCCATGTCGGCCACTTCACGGCGTCCGACCTCCTCGATCCGCTCCTTGATGCGCTCGCGGGGCTCGTGGCGGTACTGGACCGCAATCTCCGCCAGGCGGGCCACCGGGACGTCCCGCTTCCGGCAGGCGGTCAGCGCGTCCCCCCAGCGTCCCTGGCGTACGAGCTCGGTGATCTCGCTGGTCAGCCCCCGCGGCAGCAGCCGGCTCCGGCGCAGCGCCCAGATCCGCTCGAGGAAGGTGGCCACCGCGACCACCGAGGCGATCAGGATGGGGATCATGACCGGCCCGCCAGACTTCATGTAGTCGATGACCAGCAACGCGAGCCTCCGGCCCGCAGGATAAGCACGACCCCGGGTGGTACAATGGGCACGCTCTCGCGTCGTCTGATCCGCGCCGCCATCCTGTGCGCGGTGGTGCTCGCGGCGCTGCTGTCGTCGTCGGGGAACCCGGTCGGCTACATCGCGCGGATGGGCTGGTTCCAGGCCGAGCTCCTCGCGGGGCGCGTCCCGCTCGAGCAGGCCGCCGCGACGCACGCTTACACGCCTGCGCAGCTCGCCAACCTGCAGCGGATCCCGGGGATGAAGGAGTTCGGGCGGAAGATCGGCCTGTCGACGTCGACCATCTACGACTCCATCAGCCCCGACTGGGACCGCCAGATCTGGAACGTCTCCGCCTGCCACCCCTTCGCGTTCCGCAGCAAGCGCTGGTGGTTCCCGATCGTCGGATCCATGCCGTACATCGGCTTCTTCCGGGAGGCCGACGCGCGGGTCCGGGAGCGCCAGCTTTGGGG
>CAMCWU010000222.1 GCA_945882675.1 Klebsiella pneumoniae
ACTCGTCGTCGAGCGTGGGCGCGCTCGCGAGCGCCACCAGCGCGTCGCGCATGGCCGTGACGTCCGCCACCATCTCGTCCGCGGGGGGGAGATCCGCCGCCGTGCGCGCCGTCCAGAGCCGCTGATCCGTGAGGATCATCCCGTCATCCGTGCGGACCTCCGCCGACGCGCGGATCGTGCACTCCTCCACCGGGAGCCGCGCGCGCGTGCCCTCCGTGTCGACGAGCCACGCCGACCCGGCCTCCGCCCCGACCCACACATCTCCCGCGATGAGCGGCGCGCCCACCAGCGGCGCCGAGAGCTGGCGTGCGAGCGAGATCAACCGGTCGGCCTCCAGCGGGTCGCCGGCGCCGTCGTCGAAGGTGACCGGCCCGGTCATCGTGTAGTCGCCGGGGTAGTCGGTCGGCGGCGTGAACTGGGCGGACTTCCGGGCGAACTGCTCGACGGCCTGCTTGTAAGCGGCGTCCGTCGCGCGCCAGGCCTCCAGGTGCACGGCCCGCGGCGTCAGGTCCCGCGGCAGCGAAGCCGTCTGGAACCCGTCTTCCCAGCCTCCGAAGCCGGTGTTGTCGTAGAGCGGCGTGCCCACGCGGAGCTCCACCCCGAGCGCCCGCGACGGCCGGTGCATCTCCCACACCAGCGACCCGGCAGCGGCATGTACGGTCAAAGCGTCGGTGGAAACTAGCCGATACCGCAGATGGTAGATCGGCGGCGCATCATCCAGCGTCAGGCGCTCGACGCCCCGCGTCATCTCGTCCGTCAAGGCGTCGAGGATCGGGTCGGCCTCTGCCGCCGCGCCCCGGGCCAGCGCCACGCACAACCAGATCACCGACACCTCCGCTCCGTCTGACTATCGCGGCGACGGGTGGTTCCGCAGCAGATGGGGTGCTGCACCCCGCCGGAGGTGGCAGGGCGTTGGTCCAGACGCACGTGGAGATGGCGTGCGCGACGTGCCGAGCGTTATCGAGGGGACATGTTCACGTCCGTTCGCATCCAGAACTACCGCAGCCTGCGCGAAGTGGACGTTCCGCTCGGCCCGCTCACGGTCGCCATCGGGGCGAACAACACGGGGAAGTCGACGTTCCTCACTGCGGTGGGCGCCGCGGTTTCCAGCTCTGGCTTGTGGAAACTCGGGGACCACGACGGCTTCCAGGCAGGCGGTGGGGCCGGATCCGTTCAACTTGCTCCCGTGCTCGGAAGCCCCCTGACTCCGTTCAAGGTCCAGCTTCCAGCCACCGGTCCGACGATGCGGACCCCTGGCGTCCAGGATCACCTCGGAGCCCCCGAGCTCGCTTCGAACGGTCAGAACGTCGCGGCCCTCGTCGACTGGATGCTGCGTCGCGACCGGACGCGGTTCTTCGCGTTCGTAGACGCGGCGTGCGCTCTGATCCCGGGCTTGAAGGACCTGCACATCAGCACACCCACCGCGGCAGAGCGCCGGATCGACCTCGAAGCCGAGAACGGCTGGACTCACCCGGCCGACGAAGGGTCCGCCGGCGTCCGCCTCCTCCTGTTCTTTCTCGCTCTCGCGTGGCACCCGACCCCGCCCGACGTCGTGCTCATCGAGGAGCCCGAGAACGGCCTGCATCCCGCCCGCCTGCGCGAGGTCATGGCCCTCATCCGCGGCCTGGTCGACGGCGTGCACGCCCCGAAGAGGATCCAGGTCGTCCTCACCACCCATTCGCCCTACCTCCTGAGCTGCGTGCGCGTGCCCGACGACCAGGTGCTGGTGTTCAGCCGCGGAGCGGACGGCGCCTGCACCGCGCAGCCCCTGGACGCCGAGCGGCTCGCGCCGTTCCTCGAGGACTTCGCGCTGGGCGAGCTGTGGTCCAACCTCGGCGAGGCCGGGCTGGTGAAGGCGTGAGGGGGCGGCCCATCGCGTACGTCGCGGACGGGGAGCGGGACCACCGGATGCTCCCGCCGCTGGTCGCCACGGTGGTCGGCGCGCACCGCGAAGGCGGGTTCACGGCGTGGAAAGACGTGCAGCTCCAGGGAGGCGCGTTCGGGACGAGCCGCACCTCGGGGTACGGTCGAAAGCTCCGCCTCGTGTTGATGCGGGCCGAGGGCAACGGCTGCGACCTCGTCGCCATGGTGGACCGCGACCGGTCCGGCGGCCGCCTCGAGGAGCTCAGCGCGGCACGGGACGCCGCGGGTGGCCGCGTCGCGTGCGCGGTCGGCGAGGCGGTCCCACACGGCGAGGCCTGGCTCGTCGACGACCTCGAGCCCCTCCGGCGCGTCCTCGGGCTCGACGCGCAAGCTCCGCGCCCCGACCTGCGCGACCCGAAGTCCGCGTTCGATGGGCTCGTCACCGAAGCGGGTGTCGACCGCCTGGACGCGTTCGCGGCTGTCGCCGCCGCGGTGGAACCCGGGCGATGCCTGCGGGCGCGCGAGACCGGCTTCGCGGACTTCGTGGCAGATCTCCGCGAGCAGTTCGTAGTGGCCTGACCGCCATCCGGGCTTTCGTGAGTGCCCTCGCCGCGAGCACCGGTTCCGCCGGGCGCGCGCGCCGCCATGAGACCCGCGCCAGCCTGCAGTTCACACGGGGAACACGGGGATCGAGCAGCTCTGCCACGATCGCCGGTCGCGCGAGCCCGCCGTCGTGCTCGTCGAGTCGTGGTGTGGACCGCCCGGTCGCCGTAGCGACCCCCGCTGGAGCGCGCGGACCGGCGCCCGGCCACCGCAGGTCGGGTGCAGCACCCCAAAAAGAGGGCGTTCGAGGGTGTCGTACCCGGGTAATCGATCAGTTGTCACGTGACAACTGATCGATTGCTGCTATCCGCCCCGAGTCAGCGGTTCGACGCGTCCGCGCCCGGCAGCGGGGGCTTCGGCAGGATCGGCGGGCGCTCCTCGCCGCGCTCCTTGAGCTGGAACTCGAGCTTGTCGAACAACAGCGACGGCGCGACGGCGCTCACCGGCACCCAGCCGCTCCCGGCCCCGCACGTGCCGTTGAACACGGTCGGATCGTCCCCGGCGGCGACCAGGTTCCCGAACGCCACGAACCACGTCCCGACGAGGTCGATCCCGCGCACGAGCTGGTCCGGGCGGCCGTCGGCGAACACACGCCAGATGGTCGACGCGCGCACGTTGAACGCGTTCGGGGTGATGCGGCCCGTCGTCGTGAATCCGCACTTCAGCTCGTCCGTCAGCTCGTCCGTCAGCTCGTCCGTCAGCGCGTCCGTCAGCGCGTCCGTCAGCGCGTCGAGGATCGGGTCGGCATCCGCCGTGCGCGCTCCGCTCACGCCGCTCACACCAGGTACCCTGGAACCAGGCGAGTACACAACCTCATTCGCGACCGTGCATGCCGCCGAACCGCACCTCGCGCCGAGTGCCCCCGATCGGTCGGAAGAAGTCAGCGCAGACCCCCGTTGGCGTGGTACGGTGGCGACAGACAAAGAGGACACGACATGCGCTCTCCGCTCTCCGCTCTCCGCTCTCCGCTCTCCGCTCTCCGCTCTCCGCTCTCCGCTCTCCGCTCTCCGCTCTCCGCTCTGGGTCGGTAAGGTCGTTGAAGCAGCTCTCGCTCCTCACGCTCGTCGTCCTCGGTGCGGAAGCCGGGGGAGCTGAGCCCGCTCCGATCGACGCTGCCGCACCTCCCGACGACCGCGCCCCGGAGCCCGACCGCATCGACCACGGGGACGGGACGTACGAGCTGGCGCTGGACCCCGACTTCGACGTGAAGAGCACCCGCGTCACTGGCGCCCTGACGTGGGGTTACGTGGAGCAGGCCACCTTCTCCTGGGACCCGACGCCCTTCAGGGGAGAGGTGAAGTACTTCTCGCAGAAGGACGCCCCCGAGTCCCAGGTGGATCATCTGATCGGCACCCGGAACAATGACTCCGAGGGGCGGGTGTGGGAGGTGGTGGACGTGGACGCGGACCTGCTGGCGAAGCTCGCGGGGCTCCCGGTGGAGGAGGTGCTGGCCGTCCCGAAGCCGGACGACGCCTACGATCCGGAGGAGAACACCTGGGTGACCTGGGAGCCCCATGGTTTCAGCCCTTACTCCTGCGCTTTAAACAATACCAACACCATCTGGGACCCGGTGGACAACCGGGCGTGGCAGGGAGCGAACAGTCACGACGGTCGGAAGGCGGCAATCGCGAAGGTCGGCGGCTGTACCGGCGTCTTCGTGCGAAACAAGTGGGTGCTGACCGCGGCGCACTGCCTGTTCGACGGGAACAACATCCTCTACGAGGAGGTGGAGGTCTGCAAGCGCGACGATGGGGATCCGGACTGCCAGGTCCGCAAAACGCCGGAGATGTTCGTGAACAGCGACTACAGCCCGGGCGCGTTGGACCGCGACCCGGACGACGACTTCGCGCTCATCCGGCTCCAGGCGTGGACCACGTGGATCGATCCGACGACGGGGACCTACGATCAGGCCCCGGAGGAGATGGACATGTCGGCGGCGTCCGAGGATACGATGAAGTCGATCGTGAACTACCACAATCTGGCCTACCCGGCGTGTGCCACGTACTCCACGCCGAACACGGACGAGGCGCTCTTCTCGCAGGGCAACGGGGTCTTGAACAACGTGTACAGCGGCAAGCTCACCTGGCACATCGACTCCGGACCGGGACACTCCGGCTCGCCCGTCTTCTTCTGTCCCTTCGACGATGTGCAGCTCTGCGCGGCGTCGGAGAAGGGTCACATCGTCGGGCTGATCGCCGGCTACTTTCCGGCCACTACAGAGGTCCGCGGCCCCAGGTCGTCCGGTACGGGGAACTTCCGCCTCTGGGCGAACGACATCATGAACAGCAACTAGGAGCCCCCATGCGTTACGCACAGATGTATATCGTCATCGCCATCGCCACGTCTGGTTGCGGCACCACTTTCGAGAATAGGGCGGACTGCTATCCCCCCACCGGAGACGTGCGCTCTGACGCGGATGATCCCGGCACCACCGGCTTCAGCGCCAACGAGGTGATCGCCGTCGTGGACGGCCTCACCTGGCCGGTCACTTTCCAGCCGAGCTACCGGGTAGACGACCCGACGCCGTTCACCATCGACCTCACCGTGCACGCGTCCCCAGACGGAGATTCCGACGAGTGGGATCTGGACGAGGATGCCGCCTCCATCTCGTGGAAGACCTGCGACGCCGGACGCCATCTGCGCGTCCCGATCACGCTGTCGATCACCACGCCCGCGGGCGACTTCGCTGGCCAGCCGAAGGGGGGCAGCACCCACTGGATCGACGCGCTATCGCTCGACCTGGACGCTATCCGGATGGAAGCCGCGATCTACCCCGATGAGAGCCCGCTCTCCACCGCCGCCAACGCGTGCTGGAGCGGGGCCGATCCGGCTCAGTTGCGGCTCGCGGTCAGCCTGGACGGCACGATGGCGGCGCCGCAGCTTTCAGTGAGTGGCGACGACCCGGTCGGCGTGGAGTGCTTCAGCACGTGGCTCGGTTCCGTCGAGCCGGCCACGGCCGTCACGGGTAGCTGAGTCAGCGGTTCGACGCGTCCGCGCCCGGCAGCGGGGGCTTCGGCAGGATCGGCGGGCGCTCCTCGCCGCGCTCCTTGAGCTGGAACTCGAGCTTGTCGAACAGCAGCGACGGCGCGACGGCGGAGACGGGCACCCAGCCGCTCTCGGCGCCGCACGTGCCGTTGAACACGGTCGGGTCGTCCCCGGCGGCGACCAGGTTCCCGAACGCCACGAACGGCGTTCCGACCAGATCGATCCCGCGCACGAGCTGGTCCGGCCGGCCGTCGGCGAAGACGCGCCAGGTGGTCGACGCGCGCACGTTGAACGCATTCGGCGTGACGCGGCCGGTCATCGTGAAGCCGCCCTCGATTTCGTCGACGATGTACCCGTATTCGAGACCCTGGCGTTTGACCTCTGCGATCAATTGCTGGCGCAGTGTGGCGAACGGCACGGTCTGGCGCGCTTCGATGATGGTGTTGCCCATGCGCGCGGCCGCCCAGCGCCCGGTCGAACGCCGGCCGTGGCCGTTGCTGTGCTCGAACCCGGGGATGGGCGAGCGGGACATGAGGAAGCCGCGGAAGATCCCGTCGTCCACGATGGTCGCGCGGGACGCGGGGACGCCCTCGTCGTCGTAGCGGTAGTGGCCGTTGAGGTCCTCGCCGGCCATGGTCTCGATGGTCGGGTCGTCGTAGACGTCGATCCAGGCGGGCAATACGCGCTTGCCGATGCTGTCGCTGAACGTCTTGCCCTCGTCGTCGTCCTTCTGGCGGTGGCCCTCGACGCGGTGGCCCATGACCTCGTGAA
>CAMCWU010000223.1 GCA_945882675.1 Klebsiella pneumoniae
TCGAGCGCCTGGCCGGCATGAGCGCCGGGATCGCCGTGCGGACGCTGGAGATCCTGCCCCACGCCCGCCCCGTGCCGCAAGCGGACGCCTGGGCCACCTGGGCGTCCAAGGTGGACCGCGAGATGGGCCGGATCCGGTGGGACCAGCCCGCGGACGCCGTCGACCGCCGGGTGCGAGCCATGACGCCGTGGCCGGGAGCCTGGACCCCGCTGCCCGACGGCCCCCTCAAGATCCGCGAAGTCCTGCCCACGGAAGGCGCGGGCGTCCCGGGCCACGTCGTGAGCGTCTCGCCGCTCGTGATCGCGTGCGGAGAGGGCGCGGTCGAGCTCGTCTCTGTCCAGGCGCCCGGTAAGAAGCCGGTCACCGGCCATCAATACGCGAACGGCGCGCGGCTGCAGGTCGGCGCACACCTCGCCGGAGCTCCACGATGATCAAGGTGTCCCCCTCCATCCTCTCCGCCGACTTCGGCCGCTTGCGCGACGAGATCCACGAGGTCATCGGCCATGGCGCCGAGTGGATCCACGTGGACGTGATGGACGGCCGGTTCGTGCCCAACATCACGATCGGCCCGCTGGTGGTAGAGGCCGTGCGGCGCGCGGTGGACGATTGCCCCCGTCCCGACGGCACGAAGGCCATCGTGGACACCCACCTCATGATCGTCGAGCCGGAGAAGTACGTCGAGTCGTTCCGGTCGGCCGGCTCCGACAACATCACCGTCCACGCGGAGGCCTGCGCGCACCTGCACCGGAACCTCCAGCAGATCCGGGCGCTCGGCGCGAAGGCGGGCGTCTCGCTCAACCCGGGGACCGGCCCCGAGTGCCTCGAGTACGTGTGGGATCTCGTCGACCTCGTGCTCGTGATGTCGGTGAATCCAGGCTTCGGCGGCCAGTCCCTCGTCGAGAGCGTCTTCCCGAAGATCCGCCGGCTGCGCGACGAGATCGATCGCCGGGGCCTGACCACCCTGATCGAGGTGGATGGCGGGGTGAAGCCCGACAACGCCTGGCGCTTCGCGGAGGCCGGCGCGCACGTGCTCGTCGCGGGATCGGCGGTCTACGGCGCGAAGGACCGCGGGGCGGCCATCCGCGGGATCGCCACGGCGGCACATCGCGCTTGACGGCTCGGGGGGTCCACCATACATAGCGGGTGTCGTCGGGGCGTGGCGCAGCCTGGTAGCGCGCTTGGTTCGGGACCAAGAGGCCGTGGGTTCGATTCCCGCCGCCCCGACCACTCTAAAGACCCGCTGGGACCTAGGTCTCAGCGGGTCTTTCTCTTTCCGGCGCACGGAGCGGTGGGGTCAGCAGCCCGGGTTGGCGGCGCTCGGCGTGCCCTCGTCGCCGTCGCCGTACGGATCCACGGCCTTGCACCACTGCTTCCCGTCGTCGTTGCTGGTCGCGTCCAAGGAGCCCGGGTCCAGCGACATGCTCTCGCCGTCCGGGTCCGGGAAGGTGGCGCCGTCGTCCCAGGCGACCTCGTCGATCGTGGTCGTGGCGTTCGACAGGATCAGCTCGTCGTCGCCGTTCCCGAGCTGCATATCCGCGACGTCGTAAGAGATGTCGACGGTCAGCCCCCCGTTGGTGAGGAGATCGGCGTTCACGGCGAACACCGTATAGCTCCCGGCGGCCGCCACGAACGGCGCGCCGACCGTGAACGTCTGCGTGCCGTCCGCGTTCGACGCGACGAGCCCCGCGAGGTCCACCGCCAGGCCGGCGGCGTTGTACACCTCGAACCACTCGCCGTCGTCGTCGTCGACCATCCCGGGGTTCTGCAGGATCTCCGAGATCACGAGATCGCCGGCGGCGAGATCGCCGATCCCGATCATCCGCGGACCAGTGTCGACCGGCGTGTCCGTGTCGGTGTCGCCATCGGCATCGGTGTCCGCGTCGGCATCGGTGTCGGTGTCCGCGTCGGTGTCGGTGTCGGCGTCCGCGTCGGTGTCGACGGGCGCGTCGGTGTCACCAGTCGTGGGCGCGTCGGTGATGGTGACGTCCGTCTTGCCGGGTCCGCCGTCCGCGCTCGCGGTGGTCAGGGTGCAGCCGGTGGCGGATACGACGCAGAGAAGCAGGATCCGCACGGAGGCTCCAGGTCAGCAGGGAGGGTTGGCTGCGCCAGGGGTCCCGAGGTCCCCATCGCCGTACGCCGAGTCGGCCGGGCACCAGGCGCCCCCCGCGTCGTTCTGCACGGCGTCCGCCGAGTCTCGGTCGAGCGAGAGCGCGGCTCCGCCCTCGTCCGGGAAGGTGACGCCGTTGTCGTAATCGACGGCATCGATGACGCCACCCGCCCACATCAGCGCGACGCGATCGTCGCCGTTCGAGAGGGCGAAGTCGGCGCCCCATGCCGCGTCCATCGCGACGTCCCCGTTGAGGGCGCGGTCCGCGCTCCCACCGAGCACGACGTAGCCGCCGGGCGGGATCGGCAACGAGTCGGGCACCTCGAAGGCCTCCTCGGCCTCCCCGGTGACCACCAGGCCGCGCAGGTCGATCGTGGCGTTGGTGGTGTTGAACACCTCGATCCACTCGGCGGCGTCCAGGTCTGCGGCGGCCTCGGGGTCCTTCTGGATCTCGGTGATCACGAGGTCTCCGACCTGTATGGCGTCCGTCGGCGGCGCGACACCGCACGGCGGGTTCTCGGCTCCGGGCGTTCCGGATCCGCCGGGGCCGTAGACGTCGGCCTCGTCGGCGACGCACCAGAGCGCGGGGTCCGTCGGGTCGCGCGAGAGGGAGAGGCCGTCCTCGGCGGGCCAGGTCGGGTCGTACGTCACCGAGTCGATGATCGAGGTCGGCCCGTGGAGCGCCACCGTGTCCCCGTCGTTCGTGAGGCCGAACCCAGGCTTCCAGGTGTGGTCGACCGGTACGCCGCCGTTGAGCGCCGGGTCCGCCCAGCCCCCCATCACGACGGCCCCGCCGGCCGGCACAACGAGCGAGCTCGTGACGACGAAGTCGTCCGTGGCGGCATCGAGCACGAGCAGGCCGACGAGATCGATGGGCGCGCCTGACGTGTTCGTGATCTCGAACCACTCGCCGAGCCTGCCTTCTACGCCGAGCGGCGCCGGCATGATCTCGCTCACCAGGAGCTCGCCGGGCGTGACGGTGCGCAGGTCGCGCGCCGCGTCGTCCGCTCCGTCGCAGTCCTGGTCCGCGCCGTCGCCGGGAACGTCGGTGGCGACCGGGTTTACGGCCGGATCGGCGTCGTCGCAGTCGCCGTCGGTGAGCGTCCAGCCGTCGCCGTCGACGTCGAGGCGATCCGCCGGCTCGCCCGGTCCGATCGCTCCGCTGCAGCCCGCGACGCCGAGGATCCCCAGCCATGCTCGCGTCATTCGGGCTCCCCGAGGGGTACGCCGGCGACGGCGCCCACTCCGATCTGGAGGTAGAACGTGTCGCTCGCCCGGAGCGCGTTCGCGCCGGGGATGGCCGCCGACGCGACGCCGACGCTCCGGCCCTCCCAGGCGAGCGCGGCGTACGCCGGCCCCCGCAGTGGCAGGCGCGGCCCGCCCCCGATGAAGATCGCGGTGTCTCCCGCACCTTCGACCGTCCGCGTGTCTGTGGCGCGGTCCAGGCGACCCCACGCCACGAGCGGCAGGTCGTCGCCGGCGCGCGCCCACAGCGAGAGGCCCGCCGGGAGCAGCGTGGCGTCCCCGTCGAGCCCCCAGCCGAGGAGCCCCTCTGCGCCGCCGACCACCCATTCGTGGCGGATCAACACGGACGCGCCGGCCCGGTGGTCCGCGGCCTGCCCGACGCCGCGCGAGCCCTCCCGGCCCATCGCGCCCAGCTCCACGCCGACCGGCCCGTCCCCCCCGAGACGGAGCCGGCCTGCAGCCGTGACGTTCACCCCCGTGTTCCGCTCGCGCCGGAGTGCGCCTTCGCCCGAGGTGACCGCGACCGACACGCTCGCGAGCCCGTCCGGCGACGTCCACCCCGCGACCCCGCCGATGTCCGAGCGGTCCACCCAGCCCCGATCTCCGGCCAGCGTGGCCGCCACGTCGCGCCGCCCCCACGCGGCCTCGGCCGGGCCGACCCACAGGTCGTCCACGATGCCGGCCGCGAGCATCAGGCCGGTCGAACGCGCGTCCCAGCGCGCCTCGGCGATCTCGAAGACCGGGACGATCGCCTCGCCCTCGACACCGATGTAGCCGGTCTCCCCGCCCGATCGGACGGCGAGGAGCGCCACGCGGCCCTGCACGTCGCCGGCCGACACGGCACCGAGCGTCACGCGCGCCAGAGGCAGCGAGAGCCCACGGGACAGGCCGACATCCGGCGTGCTCACGAAGGCACGGCCCGCGGCTACGATCCCGACACGGGCGCACGGGTCCTCGGCGTCGGAGCCGTACGGCTGCGCGAAGCTCGTCGGCGCCAGCTCACAGATCGGCAAGGTCGAGCTCCCCCGCGGCGATCGCCGCACCGAACCGTTGATGGTCACCCAGCGCCGTGGCGAGATCCTGCTCCGCCGCCCGGAGCTGTTCGTCCACGAAAGCGGCCTCGCGCCCGACCGTTTCCGCGCGTAGAGCGCCGACAGCGGGCGTGCCGTCCGGCGTCACCGCGCGGGCGTGAACCGACCCGAGCTGGCGCCCGAGCGTGGCCGCGAACGCCGGCAGATCGGCGACGTTCACGCGGCCGCGCGCCAGGTCCTCGGCGATCGACTCGTGGTCGAGCGTCTGATTCCATGACGACCAGGTGCTCGCGCGAAACACCATCCCGCCGTCTTCGACCGCCGCGAGGAGCGGGTCGACGTCCGGCCGCGACCACGCGAGCGTCGCCGTCCCCTCGATCCGATCGGCCGCCGAGTCCCAGGTTCCGGGCGCCGTGACGCCAGGATAGATCGGCGGATCTACGACCTCGCGGAGCTGCAGGAGCGCGTCGTCGGCGTCGCCCGCCTGGCCCGTGTCCCACAACACGGCGTACCGGACCGCCGGGAGGGACGCGACGCCCACCCCGTACCGCCGCGCCGCGTCGAGCCGCCGGAACCCTGCCGGGACCGGCATCGTCTCCAGCAGGCGGTCGAGCTGCGCGGCCTCCTCCGGCGCGAGCGTCGCGAGCCCGTCCGTCAGCGGTCCCGGCGACTTTCGCAGCCTTCGCTCCCCTGAAGTCGGCTCGGTGCTCTCGAGCAGGACCAGCCGCGCTCCGCCCTCCACGAGGACCTCGTCGAGCGCGCGGGCGACCACGGGATCCACACGGCCTTCCAGGAGCGCCGGGCTCCACGGATCCGTCGCGGCGATCTCGGCGAGCCAGCCGTCCGCCCACGCCGTGAGCACGGGCTCGCGACAGTCCAGATCACACCCCGCGAACTCGAGGAGCGCCGCCAGCCCGAGCAGCCCGCGGCGCGTGTCCACCAGGTACGGCCCGAACGCTGCGCCGTCCAGGTCCGCGGCCTCCAGCACCAGGGCCGTGCCGAGCGTTCCCGCGGCGAACAACCCCACGTTCTCGGGGTGCGGGTCGCCGACGAGCGAGATCTGCGCGCTGTCCGGCTCGCGCAGGAAGGCCGTCCGGATCCCGTCGTCCTCCGGCCGCGCCACGTCGCCCAGGAACACTGCGAGGCTCCCGCGCATCCAGTCGTACGGGTCGGCCGCCATCGTCGCGTACTTCGCTTCGAGCAAGGCGGGATCCCGCGACATCCACACCAGGTTGTCCTGGTGCAGCACGTCGAGCACCCACGCGTGCCGGACGGCCTCCGGATCGGACGGCCCGCAGCCCACGGCGAGGAGGATCGGGAGGACGCTGCGCACGGCGCCACTTATCGGCGCGCGTCGCCCGGTGGCGGAGGCGTTGCCGGTTTGTTCCGGACCCGTCACATTCCCGGCAGGAACGTCACTCGACGATCCGCGTTATCCCCCTGCAACGGGAGGCTGCATGCACGCCATTGCGCCGGTCGGGGACGACGTCCTCGTCACTTTCGACGAGAAGCTCAAGATCTACCTCGTACTCTACGTGGCGAGCGTCATGGCGGCCACGGTCGTGGGCATCGTGCTGCTGCCGTTCTGGGTGATCCTCGGGCCGTTCTGGGCGAACCTTTACTTCCCGTCGATCGAGGCGCGGCTCAGCGGCCGCTCCCTCGTGTACAGCCACGGGGTGTGGTTTCGGCAGGAGATGAGCATTCCCCTCGACAAGATCCAGGACGTGTCGATGCACCACGGGCCGGTGCTGGACTGGTTCGGGCTCGCGCAGCTCAAGGTGGAGACGGCCGGCGGCGGGCAGACGGGCTCGGCCGCGACGCTCATCGGGGTGGTGC
>CAMCWU010000224.1 GCA_945882675.1 Klebsiella pneumoniae
GCTTTCCCGAGACGTCGCGGCCGCCCGCGCCGCCGGACGGGGCAAGGGGGCCGACGCGACGAACACGGTCGTGCTCGGGGAGGGCGGCAGCGCCCTCCGCGTCCCGGACGAGCCGATCCGCCACAAGGCGCTCGACGCGATAGGCGACCTCGCGCTGCTCGGAACGCCCGTGGAAGGCCGGATCACCGTGATCCGCGGAAGTCATCGCCTGCACGTCGACGCGCTCCGGGCCTGGCGCGCGTAGGATGGTGGGGGGAGGGGCGATGTGGCGGTGGTGGACCGGGCTCGGGTTGCTCGCGGCATGCGGCGGTGAAACTCGCGTGTGCACGCCCGAGGAGTGCGCCGCCGTGACGCCTCCCGCCGCTGTGCCACCCCCGGGCGCGCCCCCCGCCGGCCTCACCGAGTTCGAGGCCACCGCGATCCAGCCCCTGCTGGACGACCTGCGCAAGGGCGTCCGCCCGTGGTCGGACCAGGCGATCGGCATCTGTCGCGGCGTCCGCACCTGCGACGCCTGGATCGGCACGGCGCCGGGCGAGCTCCCCGCCGGCGACTACGTGGTACGCGCCGAGATCGGCGTCCCCCAGCTCGGCCCGCCCGGCCTGTGGACCGCCGACTGGCGCTCCGTGTGCGAGGTCCGGACCACCAACGCCAAGGGCGAGACCCGCACCCGCAAGGTCAGCGCAGAGAAATCGTTCGAGCTCCACTATGCGGGGCCGACGCAGGGCTACAAGCTCGAGCCGCTCCAGCGCATCGAGAGCCCGGGCGACGGCGCACAGGCCTGCACCTGGTCGCTCACTCTCGGCTCCAACGGGTCCGCCCCCCAGGCGCCTCCGCAGGTGTTCGAGGGGAGCTGGTCGGTGCCGGACAAGCCCCGCGACTAGCCTTCAGAACGGCCCCACCGTGACCGACCCCGTGGCCGGCTCCGGCTCTCCGCCCCCGAGCAGCACCGCCGTCAGCGCGACGCCCCCGCCGACGAGCACCGCCCCGCCCACGACGCCGCCGATCAACAGCCCGTTCCCACGCTTCTCGTCCGTCGAACCCCCGCCGCCACCGCCCGCGACCTTCGGCGCGAACCGCTCCGGCTGTAGCAGGAGCTGCGCCACGATCGGGTTGGTCCCGATCGAGAACGGCGGCGAGACCGGGGAGGTCGCCCCGGCCGCGAGGCCGCCGCCGTCCGAGACGGCCGCGAGGAGGAGCGGAATCGCCGCGATCAGCTCGTCGTCCGCGGTGCCGGAGACCGGGACCTCCGTGACCTTCGAGAAGGCGTCGATCGCGCGCGAGTAGAGCTGCAGGCTGAGCGTCGTGCCGTCCACGCCCGCGAGCAGCAGGTAGTCGGCCGTGGACTGACCGCCGAGCGCCCGATAGAACGCCGCGTTCTGACGCCCGCGGGCCGCAGCGGACTCTTCCGACGCGCCGAGGGACGGCGGGCCGAGCGGGACGTCGAGGTTGACAGGCGCGGGCGCGGCGCCACCTTCCGGGGGCGGTACGTAGATCTCGGCCGAGCCCGTGCCCGACGCCGCCCGGAGGTTGATATAATGTTTGCCAGGAAGGACGCCGGAGATGGTGATGGGTGCGGGGCCCGCGGGCTCGCCGTCGACGAACACGGCGGCCGCCGCCCCGACGTCGCCCCCGATCACGAGCGTGGTGGCCTGCGCCACGAGGCCGGCGCGCGCTGCGTCGTACGCCGTGGTCAGGTCGGGAGGGAACACCGCGGCATCCGGCTGCCGGCCCGCGGAGAGCGCGATAGCGGCCTGGAACGCGGAGGACGCCTCTGCGGCAGCGTCGAGCTGGAGGTGGCAGGCGCCCAGGTAGACCCACGCCTCCCACAGCTCGCGGGTGGTGTTGCTGCCGGGGATGCTGCGCTCGAGCGCCGTCACCGCGCCGTCGAACACCGGGATCGCGTCCTGCCAGGCTGCCTGGTTGTACAGGTTCCGCCCCTCGCCGAGGAGGCGCCGGCCTTCACCCAGGAGGCCCTCGCGCAGCGCGACCTCCTCGCGACCGGCGAGCGACGCGTGGAACTCCTGGAGGGTCAGCGCGTCGGCCTTGCCGCCGGTGTCGATCGCTTCGACGAGCTGCTGGACCATGGCGGTCTGCGCAGCCTCCGTCAGCTCCGGCTGGTGCACGCCGACCACAGCGATGGTCGGGGCGGCGAACGCCTGCAACGGTGTGAGGAGGATGCAGAGTGCGGCGCGACGGGTCATGTACGACGAATGCACGGCTCACCTGTTAGTCATCGAAGCATACCCGAAACGGCACGGCGAGTGGTGTCGGGCCTAGTCCTGCTCCTGGCGCTCGTGCTCGGCGGTGCAGCACCTCTCGCGAGCGCCGCCGCGCCAGTGTCGGCGTCCGCGGCGGAGGAGCTGCTGTGGAAGGGCAACCTCGGGGGCGCGATGGAGGCCGCGCGGGCCGCCGCCGCCGCTGCGCCGCAGGACGTCGAAAAACAAGAGATGTACCTGGATATCTTGCTGACAGTGGGCCTCCCGGACATCGCGGCAACGTCCGCGCGCGAGCGGATCGCCGCCACGCCGACCGACCCGGACGCCCACTACCTGCTGGCGCGGGCCCTCACCGAGATCGGCCCTGCCCGCGCCGAGTACGAGCGCGCGCTCAAGCTCGACGCTGACCACGCGCGCTCCCACATGGGCATCGCGGCGCTGCACGTCGCGGCCGGGCGCGACGACGACGCGCTTGCCGGCTACGAACGCGCGGTCAAGCTCGATCCTTCGCTGGCAGAGGCCTGGATCGGCGCCGCGCGCATCTACATCATCCGGGGCGACATGCCGGCCGCCGTCGCCACTTCCCGCTCGGCGCTGGAGGCCATCCGGGACGAGCCCACGCTATACTTCCTCGCCGCGGCCCTGGAGCCGCAGAAAGCGAAGGCATACCTTCAATCTGCCGTGAGCGTCGCGCCGCGCGACCCGTCCGTGCACAGCGGCCTCGCGGACATCCTCCTGCACGAT
Source organism: Klebsiella pneumoniae (assembly GCA_945882675.1). Classification (GTDB taxonomy): domain Bacteria; phylum Myxococcota_A; class UBA796; order UBA796; genus CANLGQ01. The sequence goes on from CAMCWU010000224.1 coordinate 2,961, forward strand.
GGCGACTTCGAGGGCGCGAAGGCGGAGGCCATCCGGGCGCTCGCGATCAACCCCTCGCTCGTGGACGCCCAGCGGCTTCTCGTGTTCTCGACGGAGCTCTCGCGGGGGCTCCTCGATCTGCCGGGGTACCTCGAGCTCGCGGGCCTGCACGATTCCGAGGGGAAGGAGCCCCAGGCCGCGCTCACTGGATACCGCGCCCTGGCCGCGCGATATCCGCGATCGGGCGTGGTGCTCCTCGCCCTCGGGCAGCTCGAGCTCGCGATGGGCGATCGCGCCGCGGCCGGCCGGGACCTGGAGCGCGCCATGGCGGTGGAGCCCGATCTGCTGGACATCCAGCTCGCCTACGGCATGTTCGCGCTATCGAGCGGCCGACCCGACGTCGCGCGCCAGTGGCTCGAGCGGGCGTGGGACGCGCGCCCGTGGGACGCCGCGCTCGCCCTGGGCCTCGGCCAGACGTACAAGCAGCTCGGCGAGAAGGACGGCGCGCGGCGGGTCCTCGCGGAGGCGTGGTCGGTGCACGCGTGGGACGCGCGTGTGGCCCTGGCATACGCGCAGGCCCTGCTGGACGCGGGCGACGCGGAGGGCGCGTACAACGTCATCCGCGAAGCCGCGCGCCGCATCCCGGACCCGCAGCTCGGCGTCGCGCTGGTGTCGAGCGCCGTGGCCGCCGGGCGCTACGGCGAAGCCGCTGCGATCGTCGAGGATCTGGGCCGGAAGACGAACAACCAGTCGCTGCTCGATTCCGCCGCGAAACTGCGCCAGCAGGCGGCGGCGCAGGGCGGCTGACGGCTACTTCGGCGCTGCCCGCACCGTCACGCTGCCGGCCGAGTCCACTTTGACGTCCTGCGTCGTGTCGATGCCGAGCGCCGCGTTCTCCACCCGGATCGTGTGCTTTCCGGGCGGGAGCGACCAGTCTTTCAGCGGCGCCGTCTTCGCGAGCTTCTGCCCGTCGACGTAGACGTTCGCCCACCCGCCGCCAGCCAGCGTGACCGTGAGCTTGCCGGGGTCGTTCGACGCCTTCTCGGCGTTCAAGCTGAAGTTCGACGGCCCGGGCTTGGCCCTCAGCGTGCCGCTCGCGATGTCGGCGCCGTCCTTGGAGTACACGACCGCGTACGACTTGCCGACCTCGGCGTCCTTCCAGGCGAACGGCGTGGTGCCGATCACCTGCCCGTCCACCTTCACGGTCGCTCCCGACGGGGTGCTCTTGAAGGTCACCACGGGCGGGCCGGATGCTTCGGCAGCCCCGGGGCCAGCCGCTTCTCCGGCTGCGCCGGTCGGCACCGCCTTCACGAGCTGACGGACCAGGCGCACGGGCTTCCCGGCCTCCACCGTCACGGACTCGTCGAGGGCCTGGAAGCCGTCCGCCTCGAGGTGGATGGCGTGCGGTCCCGGCGCAAGGTCCGCGATCGTGAGATCGCTGTGCTTGCCCTGATCCACGCCGTCGATCGTGATCTTCGCGGCCGGCACCACGAGGATGTCGACGGAGCCGACGGTCGGAGCCGCCGGGGCCTCTACCTGCGCCGCGTCCGGGCGGAGTGCCAGCGCCGCGCCTGCGATGCCGACGACCCCCAGGAGCCCCAGGATCACCACGCCCGCGAGCGCCATGGGCAGGCGGCTCCCGGCCTTCTGGGGCGCCGGCGGCGACGGAGTAGCGCCCATCGTCGAGTTGGTCTGGCCCTCCCAGCCTTCGGCGGCGAGCTTCTCCTTGTACTGGCCGGCCGCGGCGCTCCCCGCCTGCAGGCGGCCCCGCTCCTCTACCAGCTCCTCCGCGAACAGGTCCTGCATGAACTGCGCGAGCTCGACCTTCAGGCGGTCCGGCGTCGCGGGCAGCAGGTAGTCGCGCAGGTCGTCCGCCATCTCCTGCGCGGTCTGGTACCGGCGGGACAGGTCGCGCTCCAGCGCGCGCAGGGCGATCCGGTCGAGCTCGGGGGCGACCTGGGGGTTGACCCGGGATGGCGGCGGGATCTCGTCTTCGCGGATCTTGCGCAGCGTCGCGGTCTCGCTCTCGCCCTTGAACAGCCGGCGGCCCGTGAGGCATTCCCACAGGATGATGCCGAGGCTGAACACGTCCGAGCGCGCGTCGACCTCCGTGCCGTTCGCCTGCTCGGGCGACATGTACTCGAACTTGCCCTTGAGGACGCCGTCTTTGGTCTGGTACGCGTTCGACTCGGCCTTGGCGATGCCGAAGTCGGCGATCTTGATGTCGCCTTCGTACGCGACGAGCACGTTGCTCGGCGAGATGTCGCGGTGGACGATCCCGTAGGGCTTGCCGTTCGCGTCGTTCTTCGTGTGCGCGTAGTGCAGGCCGCGAGCCACCTCGTGCGCGAGGTTGGCCGTCAGGTTCATCGGGATCCAGCGGCGTCCGCGCGCGAGCTTCCGCAGGATGTTGCGGCAGTCCTTGCCGTCGCAACACTCCATGGCGATGAAGAAGTTCTCGTTGATCTTCCCGAAGTCGTAGATGCGGATGACGTTGCTGTGGACGAGCGCGACGCTGACCTTGGCCTCGTCGATGAACATCTCGACGAACTCGGCGTTCTCGCCGATGTGCGGGAGGATCCGCTTGATGACGAGCAGGTGCTCGAAGCCGCCGTGGGAGTACGACTTGGCCTTGAAGATCTCGGCCATGCCGCCCGTGGCGATCTTGTCGATCAGGAAGTACTTCCCGAACGGTGACGGCACGAAGGTGGTGGGGGCCGGGACGGTCAGGGGTACGCTCATCGAAGCTCCGCTGGCAAGCGAAATCGTAGATCGGAGCATGCCGCCGAGTCAAGCCCCGTGGTCCGCGATATCGCCGCGGATCGGCGTTCCAGGCTTACTGGAAGTACACCGCCATATCGTCGCAGGTCCACTCCTCCCGGATCTGGTCCGCGGTGCCGAAGTCGCGACAGACCGAAGGATCTTCCGGGGCGCTCTGCTCCTCGACGCAGGCGTCCACGGCCTCGTCACTGACCGAGTACCCGCATTCCTCCGCATAGTCCGTCATGCGGACGCACAGGGCCTGGCACGGGTTCTGGCAACCCGCCAACGCGAAACCGAACAGCAACCCGACGAGGCGCATCCGCTCACTCCAGCTGTCCCAGGTTAACCGGTCCGCCGCGCGGATCGCGCCCCGACCACGTCTGCCATGCCATATGCCCCGGCGGGGCGGCCGACCAGCCAGCGCGCGGCGGCCACTGCGCCGGCGGCGAACGTGGCGCGCGACGTCGCCAGGTGGCGCAGCTCCAGCCGCTCGCCGGGCCCGGCGAGCCA
>CAMCWU010000225.1 GCA_945882675.1 Klebsiella pneumoniae
CGCGGCTCCGGGCCGTGGGGACCAGCACGTTCGACGAGCTCGTGCGGCTCATGTCAGAGACATGGGATAAGCTAGACTCCAGCTACTTCCCGCGGTGGGTCGAGAGCTGCGGCTACGCGGCGGCATCAACTTGACCGCCCACCGCTGTACCGTCCGTCCTCCTCCTGAATACGCCGGTTGCTGACGACGAGGTCCGCCTGCTCGTCGCCGTCGAGGTCGCCCACTGCGATGGTCGCGCCGAACCACGGAGCGTCCGCGCTCTCGATGGTGGTGCGAGCGTCCTGCACCGGTGTGTGGGTCCCGGGCAGCCCGCCCGGGCTCGCGAAGACGTAGACCGCTCCGCTTCCGGCCTTGGCTTGCAAACTCCCGGCAGACTCGTTGGCGACCACCAGCTCCGGGAGGCCGTCTCCGGTCAGGTCGGGGAGGCTCGCGAACGAACCGCCTGTGGTGGACCAGTAATCGACGTCTTCTGGTCTGCCCTGGCGGAACGGAGTCCCGACGCTCCCGGCGTCCTGTTGCCCCGGGAGAACGGGGCTCGGGACGAAGTAGATGGTCCCGAAGTCCACTCCCCATCCCTCTGCGTCGGCGCCAATCGCCAGGTCCGGTATGCCGTCCCCGGTGATGTCGCCGACGTCGCCGAGCGTGCCGCCGAACAACCCGCTGTCCTTTGTGAGGACTCCTGAATATACGTCGGACCAAGACTCCGTTTCGAGGTCCACGTCGCCCGCGAGTCGGCGCCCGCCCCCGGAGAGCGCGGGGGGGCACTGGTCGGTCCCCGGGGCTTCGTCGAGCACGACCGGATACACTGGGACCGCGGTGGTGGTCGCGGCGGTCTCCGTTCCTTCCGGGTCAGGTCGGCGGTGCTTCCCGGTCGGGCCTTCGCAGGCCAGCGCAAGCGCCAGCGCGGGGATCACAGCCCACCTACGGACTGGAGGAACTGGATGACGGCGGCCGAGCCGTAGAACGGCACGGAGTGGTCGAGGTCCTTGACGTTGGCGAAGATGACTCGCTTCGGGTGGGTGAACGGACCGAGCTTCCCCGCGAGCCACTCCGTCCCGAACGAGAAGGCCGTCAGCACCGGGGGGACCGATAGCGCTCCTGGGAAGTCGGTCGCGGGCGTTAGCGCGCTCGCCGCGCCCAGCACGGAGGTGAACATGGTCTCGTAGTTCACGGCGGAGTTGAGGCCGGAGATGTCGGCACGAACGAAGTCGACTGCCCGGGGCTTCTCCGCCGGTTCGAACTGATCGGCCACCTTCTTCAAGCTCTCGTCGGTCGGTCCCTCGTCCACGTGGGGGACGGCGTCGTCCGCCGTGCCGTGGATGTGCAGGAGCGAGGGAAAGACGTCACCCCCGAAGACCAGCAGCCTCGGCGTCCAGTCGATGACTGGCGGGTCCCCTTTGGCCCTGCTCGACTCCGATCGCCACCCGCCTATAGAGCTGCCGAAGATCACGAGGCCAGGCATGGTCCAGCCGAGGTCGACCCACCGGTTGACCATCCGGTACGCCATCTGGCCGCCTTCGGAGAAGCCCATGCTCGACAGGCGCTTGCGGTCGAAGATGTCGCCGAGCTCCGCGTACAGCACCGGCTTTTCGGGGTCCACGACGGGGGGCGGTGCTGCGTTGTACTCGTTGACGAAATACTGCTCCGCGCGTTCGATCGCGTCGAGCGCGTAGCTCTCGTCGTCCACCGGCTGGAAGCGGTTGATCGCCCCCATGTTGCCCGCGTTCCAGTCGCCCCCGAGGTCGCTGTCCAGCGTTATCCCCTGCAGGAAGATCGCAATCGCCTTGACAGGCTCCGGCCTCAAGGGTGCACTGGCACCCCCGCTCTTGACCCACTCCCCGCGCCACCACTTGTCGGGGACGCGGAAGCTGTTGTCCATGAAGTACACGGGAGCCTGGTTCCCGCCGTGGAAGAAGACGACCACCGGCAGGGGGCCGTTGTCACGGATCTGTTCCTTCCAGTCGACCGGGAAGGACATCGCGAACCCGCGCGCGACCTCCTCGGACAACGCGTAGGGGTTGATCTTGAACTGGTACTGGACGAGCATCCTGCGCCCCCGGGGTGCCGATAAGGAAGGGCTAACCCGGGCCGCTCACCTCGCCATGGAATAGTTGTCCTTCGCTCTTGCGACCGACTGCGGCGTCCAGTAGACTCCGGGCGGCGAGCGACCAGCCGCGCCCCACAGGAGCTGAGCTTGCCTGCACTGATCACGCCCTCCCTCCGGGAGATGATGAGCCTCGTCGGGATCGATCGGCAGACCATCGTCCGGCCGGTGGTCGAGAGCTACGTGCTCTCGTCGGACGGGACGACCACCGGTCGAACGGTGGATGTGACGCTGCCCGGGTACGACCGGCTCGGCCCGTTCGTACAGTCCGTCCAGGTGGCCACCGCCTGTGAAGGGAAGTCGCCGAATTTCAGGTTCAAGGCGCAGGCCGCGGGGAGTACGACGGGGCGCACCTACGGGACGCCCTTCGACCTGTTCCCCTGGTTGAGCGCCAACGCCGAGACGACCGAGACCGCATACACGGCGGTCTCGAACCTGGGCATGTTCACGCGGTATGGGCTCGTGGGAGCGAACACGGCGGGGACGGCGATCGAGAGCGGGGTGATTTGGTTGTACCTTCTCATTCGGCTCCGGGCGTGAAACTGCCCAGCGGCTGCTCCTTCTGTCGGGCGGCCGTGCTCGTGACCCTCTCGGCAGCATGCCGGAAGGACCCTGTGCCGCCGGGTAAGGGGGACGACACGGAGCCTCCGCCGGCGACGACCTCCTCGACCACCGTGCCCGTCGCGAGCCCCCTGTGCATCAACGAGCTCGTGCCCGACAACCAGGACGTCCTGACTGACGAGACCGGCGGGACTCCCGACTGGATCGAGCTCGCCAACCCCGGCGACGCCGACATCTCCCTCGCGGGGTGGTCGATCCTGGACGACGACTACGATGCGGTGGCCGTCCCGCTCGATCCCTCGCTGACCGTGCCGGCGCGGGGATACCTCGTGCTGTACGCGGACGCCTCGCCGGAACTCGGGGCGCACCACCTGACGTTCGCGCTCGAGACGACGGGCGGACAGGTCACGCTGATCGCGCCGGACGGCCGGTCCACGGCGGTCTCCTGGGGCAGGATGGCCGCCGATCTCGCGGTCGCGCGCGCGCCGGACTGCTGCACCGGATCGGCCGACTGCTTCCGGTATCCGCTCGGCGGGACGCCGGGCCAGAGCAACGTCGCGTCGGACGCCACCGTCGTGGTGCTGGGTGCAGCGGCGACCTGGCGGTACTGGGACCAGGGGGGGCTCCCCCGCGTCGGCTGGCATACGGCCGGGTTCGACGACGCGACGTGGCCCACCGGCGCCGCTCCGCTCGGCTACGGTGACAGCCCGGCTACGCAGATCGCGGACACGGACGACGCATCGGCGCCGATCGCCACGGCGTACTTTCGAACCACCTTCACGGTCCCGGATCCTCCCGCGGTCGGCTCCGCCCGCCTCCGGGTCCGACGGGACGACGGCGTGGGGGTGTTCGTGAACGGCCGGGGCGTCTTCTGGGACAACCTGCCGAACGTCATCGGGCCGGACCAGCTCGCGCTCGTGGCCGTGGATGGACCGGACGAGGAGGCGTGGCTCGAAGGGACCGTCTGGCCCGGCGCGCTGGTGGCCGGCGAGAACACCATCGCGGTCGAGGTCCACCAGGCGGCCACGGACGGCGGCGATCTGCGGTTCGAGCTGGAGCTGCTCACCGGTCCTTAGTCGTAAAGGTCCGCCCACCTTGCCGAGAGCGCGCGGACCGGCGCCCGGTCAGCCGGGCACGGGCTCGAGCCACCCAAAAAAGCCCGCTTCAGACCGCGGCGCTCTCGAGCGTCCGCTTCTTCTTCTGGACCTGGAGCGTGCCGAGCAGGTACTCGTCGCGCGTCGTCCGGCGCTGCAGCTTGCCGGACGACGTCTTCGGCAGCGCGCCCGACCGCAGGCACACCACGTGGGCCACGCTCAGCGAGAGCTCGCGCTGGACGGCGGCGCGGACGTCGCGGGTGACGCGCTCCTCGTCCGGGTCCTTGGTCTCGACGGCGACGACGAGGTCCTCGCCCGCCGCGCCGGTCACGCTGAACGCGACGACGTTGCCGGAGCGCACGCCTTCCACGTCCGCGACCGCCCACTCGACCGCCTGCGGGTGCACGTTGCGCCCGTTGACGATGATCAGGTCCTTGATCCGGCCCGTGATGTACACCTGGCCGCCCCGGATGAAGCCGAGGTCGCCCGTGCGCATCCAGCCGTCCGCGCGGAACGCGGCCGCGGTGGCGTCCGCGTTGCGGAAGTAGCCGGCGGTCACGGACGGGCCGTGGAACCACAGCTCGCCCTCGCGGCCTTCCGGGAGGCGGGTGCCCGCGTCGTCGAACGCGCCGACGTCGTGGCCGACGAAGGGCACGCCGCACGCCACGAACTCGAGCGCCGGACCGTCACCGGGGGCGACGACCTCTCCCGTGCTCTGGAAGTGCTCGGCGTCCGCCTTCAGCGTGGAGAAGACGTCGTACGTGGGCTTGAGCGCGATGGCCAGCGTCGCCTCCGCCATGCCGTAGGCCGGCATGATCGCGTGGGCCGGGAGGCCGCAGCGCTCGAAGGTGGCCGTGAACTCGCGCATGGTGTCGGCGTTGATGGGCTCCGCGCCGCACCCGAGGACGCGCAGGCACGACAGGTCCCAGGTCGCGAACTCCTCCGCCCGGACGCGGCGGGAGGCGAGCCCGTACGCGAAGTTCGGCGCGAACGAGGCCGTGCCGCGGTGGCGGTGGACGGCGTCCATCCACACGCTCGGGCGCTTCACGAACCGGAGCGTGGGGATGAGGACGATGGAGATGGCGTGGACCAGCGGCGCGATCACGAAGCCGATGAGCCCCATGTCGTGGTACAGCGGGAGCCAGCTGATCCCCTTGTCGTTCTTCTCGGCGTCGAGCTGGAGTCCTTCGAGGATGATGCCCTTGCTGTTCGCCATGAGCGACGCGTGCGTCACCATCACGCCCTTGGGATCCGCCGTCGATCCGGACGTGTACTGCAGGAACGCGAGGTCCTCCGGCAGGATCTCGGGGTAGACGGGCGTGCCGCCGTTCGAGAGGGTGTGGGCGAGGACCATGGCGCGGACGGACGGGACCGCGGCGGCCAGGCCCGCGAGGGGCTCGAGGAGCTTCGCCGAGAGGATCACGGCCGACGCCTCCGCCTGGCGGAGCACCTTGGCGGTCCGGTCGGAGTAGGCGTCCATGCTCGCGAACGACATGGGCGGGTACATGGGGACCGGCACGACGCCGACGCGCAGGGCCGCGAGGAACGTGAGGACGAAGTCCTCCGGCTCGGTCACGATCACGCCGATGCGATCGCCCTTGCGCAGGCCGAGCGCCTGGAGCGAAGCCGCCCGGGCGGCCGTGTCGCGCTCCATGTGCACGAAGTCGTACCGCGTCTCCTTGCCGTCCATGTCCTGGAACACGAAGTCGTGCTCCGGGTAGAACTCGCCGACCCGCGCGATGGCTTCGGAGACGGTGCGGAACGCAGGCAGCATGGAGGACCCTCCCGGCGCGGTCAGAATAGGCCGGGAGGGGAGGGGGCGCAAGCGTCGATCGAAGAATAATCGGCTTCGATCCCGGGTTGTAAACTGACCGGTCAGTATTTATGCCCCAGCCGGGGACCGGCGCAGCCCGATCGCCGCCAGGATCGCCGTCGCCGCCACCAGCCCGAACCCGAGGATCAGCGGCGACATCGACTCCCCGAACCCCATCAGCACGATCACCGGGAAGTCGGGGCTGCTCGTCCACTCCTCGTTGCCGGAGACGTGCACGGCGACCGCCATCAGGTCCGCCGCGCACCCCGCGATCGAAGCCGCCGCGACCGACGCGCACAGGGCCACCAGGTGCCCGAACCGCCCGTCCCCCGGCGCGTACGCGAACCGCGCCGCCGCCAGCACGGCCACGAGGCCGAACAGCACCACGAACACCATCGGGACACCACCCGCGATCATCAGCCACATCTTGCCTCCCTCGGAGCGCGGCGCGCTCACGTCAGGCACAACCGGCCACGTTCGGATCCGTGACGTCAACGGTCAGGAGGTCCGGTCGCGGCCGAGCCGGTGACCTGCGGCGGCGCGCGGATCCTGAGGTTCGACGATCCTGATCGCGGAGACGGCCCATTCTGGCAGTGATCGCGGTTGCACCTGC
>CAMCWU010000226.1 GCA_945882675.1 Klebsiella pneumoniae
CTGCCGGTCGGCGGGCAGGCCACGGGTATTGCGGCGTCCGACGCTGGCTGGATGCTGGCCTGGGACGCCATGCTCCGCGACACCGCAGGCGTCGCGATCGCGCTCGCGGACCCGCCCGGGCGGATCGCCACCGCGCACCTGGACACGGACGGCGTCCTCGACACCGTCGTCGCCTACCCCGCTGCGGGAGAGATCGGCGTTCGCACGGCATCCGGGGAGACCCGCGTCGCCGTGGGGCCCGTGAACGTCCTCGCCACGGGCGACGTAGACGCGGATGGCTGCGCGGACGTCGTCGTCGACGATCCGGCGGGCCTGGTGCTCGTCCGGATGGCGTTCTGCGTCGCGCTCGTGGACGCCGACGGAGACGGCGCGTTCACCCCGGACGACTGCGACGACAGCTCGGCCGCCGTGTTTCCGGGCGCGCCGGACGCCTGCAACGGCGTGGACGACGACTGCGACGGCGCCGTGGACGAGCCGGGCGACCTCACGCTCACCGGGCCGAGCACCGAGCGCTTCGAGGGCGACGAGGCGCTGGTCTACGCGGCGCTCACCGGCTGCAGGCCGAACGACGCCGTCGCGACCTGGACGATCGAGGGCGACGCCGCTTGCGAGATCGTGGGGTTCGACGTCATCTGCCTGGCGGCGGACCAGGGGACCTCCCACCTCGCGGTCGAAGTGGTGGCGGGCGAGACCCCGCTCGGCGCCGCGGAGCTAGACATCGTGTGGAGCAACGTCGCTCCGGTGCTGAAGGGGCGCCACATCTTCCGCGTCGGCATCGGAGAGGCGGTCGTCGAGACGCTCGTCGCCGAGGACGTCCCCGCGGACTTCGTGACGTTCACGTCCGCGGGCCTGCTCGACTGGATCCAGCTCTCTCCCAGCGGATCGCTCTCGATCGACGCCCCGTACACCGTGACCGTCGACTTCACGGTCTTCGCCCTGGACGAGGACGGAGGCGAGACCTCGCGAGAGTATACGATTATCGCCGACGATCCCGACACCGGCGAGGACAGTGGGGTCGGCTCGTCGGGTTGCGAGGACGAGAGCCCCGGCTGCGAAGTGAACTGCTGCGGCGGCTGCTGCGGGAGCTCGGGGGGCGCATCGTTCGTGTGGATCGCCGGGCTTGCCGCCCTGATCCGGGCGCGTCGCCGGGCGCGTGAGGTGGACGCTGGCTGATCGGCGGGTCGTCGCGGCCGCGCTCGTCGGGCTCGCGATCGCGCTGGTGCTGGCCTTCGGAGGAGATCCGCATCCGACCGGTTCTCCCGCGGCGGATGCGGGCACCGCCCCCGTGGCCCGGCTGCGGCGGTGGGCGGCGCCCGTGGTCGCGCGGGAGCCCGTGACCGCCCGGGAAGCGGCGCGGCCCGCCCCCGGATCTGCAGCTCCCGGAGCGGATACTGGAGCCGCCCCCGAGGGCTTCCGCTCGATCTCGTTGGAGGACCTGGAACCCGCAGCCCGCGCCCGCCTCGGGGAGGTCGCGCTGGGCCACCTGGCGGACCTGGTGGACGGTTGCGAGGTCCTCGTGGACGGACGCGAGGATCTCGGGGCGTTCCTCACGGTCGACGCGAGCGGGGTGGCCGCCCTGGATATCCGGCCCATCGCCCAAGAGGACGGGCCCATCACCGTGGAGGATCGCCCGCTCTCACCGGAGCTGGTCGAGTGCATGGACGACCGCGTGTGGGACCAGGACTGGTCGGCGGCCGGCGTGGCGCTCCCGCCCGGCGTGGCGCTCCCGCTCGCGCTCACGATGCGGCTCCACGCGCCCGATTGACGCTTAAACCTTCATCCCCGGCGACTATCCTCGAGGAGGGGGTCCGGTGGGCAGCTGGATCACCCGCCAGATGAAGGGGCGCTCGCGCTCGTCGGCGCCGCCCTCGCGGGCACGGTCGGCTCGGTGCTCGGGGCGCTGACGCGCGCTGGCTCACGCTCTCGCCAGAAGGGCGGGACGCGCACGGCGTAGGGTTCGCTGATCTTCAATCTCCGAGCGCGCGGACCGGCTGTGTGTTTCCACACACCGGGCACCGGCCTGCTCGTCCCGACGGACGTGACGCTCGACCGCTCGCCCACCGACGTGTGGATCTTCCAGGTCGCGCTGGACCTGACGTAGAGCAGCGGCGTGCAGGTCGTCCTCGCGGGCGGCGCGCTGCCCGAGAACGTCTGGTGGCACGCGTCGGGAAGGGTCGTGGGACACCGCGGTGGTCGGGCCGTAGTTCCACGGAATCTGGCGGGTCGGCGCTGTACGGGCGCCGATCCGTGCGTAGCTGGGTGGACGCGCCCGGGCGAATCGGGCGCTTCACACCAGGGGCCATCCAGATGGGCGACAAGAACCCGAAGGCGCAGCAGAAGTCGAAGAAGCAGGGCGAAGCCAAGCAGGGTCAGGCCAAGGCCGCCCACGACGCGAAGCAGGCGCCGCCGGCCCCCGCGAGCAAGGGCAAGAAGTAGGATCTAGCGGATCCAGAGCGCCTGGGCCGCCCCGGGCGTGCCCGAGTACACGATCGCGCCGGCCCAGCCGGCGTGAATCCAGTTGCTCGCGTCGGAGCCGCACAGGGTGAGCCCCTGGTTCCCCTGCTCGGACTCCGAGAAGTCCCAGCCCGAGCCGAGCGACCCGTGCGCCTTGCAGTCCGGTGGCGCGCTCGGCGGGTTGTTCGTGGCGCCCACGCCCGCGTCCGTGTACGCCGCGGTCCCGCCGCACCAGTAATAGCCCGTCGGGCCGCCGTAGAGCAGGTACCCGTCGGCTCCGAACGGGATCCGGATGTCGGTACGCGGGATGGTCCGGGAGCGGTACGTCGGCGATCCCGCACCGTACGCCGTCACCACCAGCTCCGTCCAGGCCCGCGCGTTCAGGTCGAGCCAGCCCAGGTGCCCGGCGGCAGACGCGCTCGCGTCCGCCGGGGAGACCCCGAGCGCGCCGTTATCCAGGTCCGCGCCTCCGAACCCGCCGAGGTTGCCGACTGCCGCGCTGTTGCGGAGCAGCCCGAGCGTCCATCCGCCGCCGTCCGTGGTCATGTCGCACCAGGCCTGCAACGCGCCGTCCGCGCCGGCGAGCCAGTACGCGCCGTCCGCGGCGCCCGGCACCTCCGCCAGCAGGTCGAGGCACGACGTCGCGGGGCAGTCGGCGGACGCCCCGAGATCGTCCTCGGACGAGCCGTCGCAGTCCTGGTCCACGAGGTCGCACAGCTCGGTGGCGTCCGGGTGGCGGGCCGGGTCGTCGTCCGCGCAGTCGCCGCCCGCGAGCGCGAGGCCGTCCGCCAGCGCGCACGCCCCGACGATGGCGTCGCTCCCGTAGCCGTCTCCGTCGGCGTCCGCGAAGAACGGCAGGCCATCCACCACTCCGCCGGCTTCGTCCACGATCCCGTCGCAGTCGTTGTCCACGGCATCGCACCGCTCGGCGGCGTCCGGGTGGGCGAGGGGATCGGCGTCGTCGCAGTCCACGCCCGCGGGCGCGCCGTCACGGTCCAGGTCGACCGCGGGCGAGCCAGCGGTGTCGTCGGGATCCGCGGGATCCGCGGGCTTCGCATTGGCGTATCCCTTGCACGCCACCAGCAGGAGCGCGAGCAACCCGAGCCACGGGGGCGCCGCGGTGGTAGCGCACCCGCTCGCGGGATCCACAGACGCCACGCCGTCGGCGGGTTCGTCCACGATCTCCGGCGGATCCTCCGGCGCGAAGTCCACGCCCCACCCGAGGTCCTGGACGCCGCCGCTCCAGGTGTTCGGCGCGCCGTAGGTCGAGGACGCCCCGTCTCCATACGCTTCCGTATGGCGGCGAACATCCGCATTCGCCGGACCCTGCAGCCGACCGACCTCCGAGCCCGAGATCCCCGCGCGGGGCTCCACGGCCTCGCCCACCGGGCCGAAGCGGACCGTTCCCGCCGCGTCCCACAGGGTGAGCTGCCAGTCGAGCGGCGTGACGTCGAAGTCCGCCGCCGTCACGTACGCGCCGGTCGCGCCGTCGGCCGCGCGGAGGTGGAACCGCCAGTCCCCGCCGGCCGGATCGTACGCGGGATCCTCGGCCAGATCCTCGGCGATCGTGATGATCGTCCCGGCGGCGAGGTCCGCGAGCAGCGCGTCCTGCGTGAAGGTCAGATCGCCCGCGGGCCCGATGCGATCCTCCATCGTCAGCCGCCATCCTCGCAGATCGAGGTGGTCCTCCGCCACCACCAGCTCGATCCAGTCGCCGCCGTTGCCCGGCAGCATGCCGAGCGCGACGTCCCCGTCTGCCAGCGTCTCGTCCGCGTCCACCGCGCTCCACTCGTTGAGCACGATCGACGACGGCGCGTCGATCTCGTAGAACCGACGCTCGAGCGGGCCCCAGATCGCGCCCTTCCGCGCCCGGGCAGAGACGACGGCGCTGCGCTCGAGCGTGACGGCGTACTCGCCCGTGGCGGCGATGACCCCCACGGCCAGATCTCCGCCGGGGAGGCGCGGATCCCGCCCGTTGGTGGTTATCCACAGCTCGGCGTCCGACCGCGCCGTCACCGTCACCACCGTGCCGGCGGGCACGTCCCCCGGCGCGACGTCGATCACCGGCGCGTCCATGGGATACCAGCCGGCGGCGCGGACCTGGCGCAGCGTCTCGTCCGTCCGCTGCGGGAACCACGCCGTGAGCAGCCGCTCGCGCTCGGGGACCCATTCGCCGTCGTGATCCCACCAGCCGCTGCCCCAGCGCGCCGACTCGGCCCAGATCGCGTCATCTGCCAGGTCCGTAGCGAAGATATACCGTGCCGTGGCGTTCTCCACGGTGAGCGGCCCGTCGCTCTCGAGGTTCCGGTGGATGGCGTCCATGAGCGCGACCCGGAAATCCGGATGACCCTCCGCCATCAACGCCAGGAATACGTCGGACGGCCCGCCGAGCGCCAGGATATTCACGTTCCAGTCGTAGGTCAGCGTGATGTCGTTGTCGTTCCCGTGGAAGCGGAGGCCGCCGCGCGCGTTCGGGTCCGCCGGGCCCGACGCCATCCAGTTGTGCCACGGCCACCAGTCCCAGGCGTTCCCCGCCCAGTAGTTGAGGACCATGTAGTCGAGGTACTGGTCCATGTCGATCCAGCGCGCGAGCTCCTCGAAGTCGCCTGCGTTCGCCACGACGGCGTTCCAGGCGGCGCCCGACCCGTCCTCCACGTACGTGCCCGTCATCGTCTCGTAGTCGGCCTCGTCCCCGCCATAGTACGACTCCATGAACCCCGCGCCGAACCGCTCGCGGACATGGTAGAGCCCGTGGTAGACGCCGTCCACGTACGCGTGGGCGAACCGGCCGTGCGGCATCACATGGCCCATCTCGAGCTGGGTCTCGTCGAACCACAGGTTTCGGACGTGCTGGCCCTTCGCGCCGAGCCAGAACATGCTGTCGTGGTTCCCGCCGCGGAGGGTGATCGCGTCGAACGAGTCGGTCGGGTGCACGCCGGTCGCGTCGTCCCCGTAGACGTCGAACTCCCACTGCGTCGGGCCGTGCTCCGCGCGAAAGTTCAGGCGGATGCTGGTCTTCGGGTAGACCCACGATGTGCCGCCGACGATGTGGACGCCGCAGGCCACCTGGGTGTCATCGCCGAGGGGGTCGATCCACTCGACGGAGCCCGTCTGCTCGGTGAGCGAGAGGGCCGTCGGCAGGACGACGGAGACGGTGGGCAGCTCCCGGAGCGACGCCGCGATGATCGGCCCGCTGACTGGATCTTGCGCGATCGCCGGGTCCATCACGGGGCTGCGGACCACCTGGTCGACGAACACGTAGGTGTGGGTGTCGGTCGGCGAGAGCGTGCCGTCGGGGCGGATCTCCGCCGCGCGCACCCACAGGGTGCGGTCCACGCGCACCGGCCCCGTGTACGGCGTGGTCGGCTCCGCGCCGCCGAGGCCGTACACGACCGTCCCGCCCTCCGCCGGCGCCAGGACGAGGTCGAACGGCACGTCGTA
Organism: Klebsiella pneumoniae; assembly: GCA_945882675.1. Classification (GTDB taxonomy): domain Bacteria; phylum Myxococcota_A; class UBA796; order UBA796; genus CANLGQ01. Next base: position 5,896 of record CAMCWU010000226.1, read on the forward strand.
CAGCCCGCGTTGCACGCTGAACTGCGGGGTAGCGGACGCGATCGCGGCGAGGAGGTGCAGCATCCGCCGATCCTATCCGATAGGGGGGACCCTGCACACCTTTCTCCGCTCCATCGCCGGCGACCGCTACCGCGACGCCCGCGGGTGGTCGTACGCGTTCGACGACGGGGTGGCGCCCGTGGCGCTCGTTATCATGGGCGGCGGAAAGTGCGTGCTCGAGCGTCGGATCTAGCCGCCGCAAGGCCCCGCTGCACGTGAATG
>CAMCWU010000227.1 GCA_945882675.1 Klebsiella pneumoniae
CGCACCACGTACCGATCGGTGCGGCCCCAGACCCGCCAGTCCAGGCCGCGAACGTCCATTCCCGGCCGGTACTCCTGGTAGTCCGCGAACTCGATGGCCTGCCCGACCCGCCGCGACCGGTGCTCGCCGATGAGCATGGCGTCCGTCGCCGCCCGCGCGCGCAGGTGCAGGTGCCGCACCCGAGCCAGCACGTCGGAGTCCCAAACAGGCGCAGATGCGGCCACTAACCGACCTCCTCCACGATGGACGCGACGACCTGGTCCGGCGTGACGCCCGCGGCCTCGGCCTCGAAGTTCAGCAGTACGCGATGCCGGAGCACGGCGTTCGCGACGGCCCGCACGTCCGCCGGGTCCGGGACCAGCCGACCGTCCAGCGCCGCCACGGTCCGCGCGCCGACCGCCAGGAACTGGCTCGCCCGCGGGCCCGCGCCCCAGCGCAGCCAACGCGTGGCGTCCACCCCGGAGCCGGGCCGGGTCGCCGACGCGATCCGTACGGCGTACGCGATGACGTCCGGGTTGATCGGGGTCTTTCGGATGAGCTGCTGGATCGCCACCAGCTTCTCCAGGTCGATGACGCGCGGCGCGACCGGCATCTCGCTCACGGTCGTGCGGCGGACGATCTCCTCCTCTTCCGGCCGGGTCGGGTACCCGACCGGGATGGAGAACATGAACCGATCCTGCTGCGCTTCCGGCAGGGGGTACGTACCTTCCTGCTCGATCGGGTTCTGCGTGGCGAACACCAGGAACGGCGAGTCGAGACGCCACGTGCGGCCAGACGCCGTGACATGCCGCTCCTGCATGGCCTGGAGCAGCGCGGCCTGGGTCTTCGGCGGCGTCCGATTGATCTCGTCGGCCAGGAGCAGGTTCGTGAAGACCGGACCCTGGACGAAGCGGAACTCGCGGCGGCCGGTGGCGCGGTCCTCCTCGAGGACGTCCGTGCCCGTGATGTCGGACGGCATCAGATCGGGCGTGAACTGGATCCGACCGAACTTCAGGCCTACGGCCTGCGCGAGCGTGGAGACGAGCAGCGTCTTGGCGAGGCCGGGAACCCCGACGAACAGGCAATGCCCCTCCGAGAACAGCGCCACCAGCATCTCGCCGACCACCTGGGGCTGGCCGACCACCACCGTCCCGACCGATCCCACCAGGTCCTGGTGGATGGACTTCAGGGACCGGAACAACGCGACGTCGTCCATTCTTTCTCCGCTCACCGGGCCGCCAGCGCCGCGGTGACCGCGCGCTCCACCCGGGCAGTATCCGCGCCCACGATCACGTCCACGACGCGCCCGTCGCGCCCCACCACGTACATCGTCGGGAGTGCCGCGACCTTCAAGCCGAGGCGTGTCGGGTCCGTCGCCGCCACGATCGGGTACGATACGGCCGCATTCGACAGGAACCTCGTCACCTTCGGGGCGGGCTCGTCCGAGATGCCGACCACCAGGAGATCGGCCGGGTGCGCCTTGGCCAGCCGATCCAGGTCCGGCATGGACTTCCGGCACGGGCCGCACCAGGTGGCCCAGAAGTCGACGACCACCACCTTGCCCGTCCAGGTCGTGGTGGACGCGTCGCGGCCGTCCACCGCGCGCAGGGTGGCAGCCGGGAACGGCCGGCCGATCTCGGGCGGGAGCTCGTCCTTCCGGGTGTCCATCCGGGCGCTCGGGAGCTCGTACTCGCCGACGCGATCGTGCATGGCCGGTAGATCGAAGCCGCCGCCGCCTTTCGCCCGCAGATCGAGCGCCGCGCGCACCCGGTCGCGGGCCGCGACATCCCCCACCTTGTCGTAGATCGCCGCGAGCGCTTCGAGGACCTGGGGATCGAAGGGGTTGAGCGCCCGGGCGTTCTCGTACGCGGCCTTGGACGCCTGCAGATCACCCTTCGTGAGCCAGGCCTCCCCGAGCTGCTTCTGCGTGAGCGTGAACTCCGGGTAGTCCGTGGCGCTCTCGCGGAGCAGCGTGATGGCGCGGTCCGTCTCTCCGAGGGCGAGGCGGGCCTCCGCGATCCGGTTGGCCAGGAGAGGGGATGGATCCTCGCCTTCCGGCACGGCCTTCGCGTACTCCACGAGGGCCGCCCGGCGGAACAGCTCGGCCTCCTTGGCGTCGTCGAGCTCGGCCGCCCGCTTCACGAACATGCCGCCCACGGCGACGAAGCGGTGTAGATCCTCCCGGTCCGCGAGGAGCGGGTCGAGCTCCTGCTCGTCGCCGCCGTCGAGGACAGTCGGCAGCGCGTCGATCTTGTCGGCCGCGTAGCCCTGCGTCGAGAGCCACTGCTTCCACGCGCCCTCGAGCTCGGCGAAGTCGGATTTCCCGGCCGCGGTCGCGAGCGCCACGCGGGGATCCACGCCGGCTCCGACGGCGGGCAGGGCCTGGCGCAGGACGTCGGGCCCACCGACCTCGAAGCAGTACTCCATCAGCGTCGCGAGCTGGGAATAGGCGAGCGCCGCCCGATCTGCCGTGGGAAGCTTGGCCAGCGACGGGTGCATCTCCTCGAACGAGACGAAGTCGTCGTTCGCGAGCGCGTCTCCAAGGAGCCCAGCGGACCGCGCGTCGAGCACGAAGTGGTCGTCGCCGTCCGTCCACCGATTGTCCAGGTACTTGGCGATCGCCTCCTGCAGCCAGACGGGGGCGCGGTTGTTCGTCTGGTGGGCGACGACGAGGTGGATGTACTCGTGCGCGATCGTGTCGCGCCAGCCGTAGCCGCGGGCCTGGGCGCGCGGCGACGTGAGCAGCAGCCGCGACCACTTCGAGAGGGCCACGACGCCCGTGGTGTACACATCCTCCTTGGTGAGCGAAGATGCCGCGATGAACGAGCCGCCGTCCGGGAAGATCTCCAGGGCGACCGCACCCGGCGGCCCCGCGCCGAGGAGGGGCTCCATCACGCTGCGTGTCTGCGCGAGCGTCGCGAACGCGTCGTCCACGAGCAGGGCGTCGAGGCCCGGCCGCCAGCGGATGACGAACCCGTCGCTCTCCTGGCGGACCCAGCCGGCCGTCGCGAACAGCGTACGCTCGTACAGCGCGCGGTCGTCGTCCGTGTCGTCGTAGCCGGCGTCGATCGCGCTGTCGAGGGTGTCGAGGGCGGCCGGGAAGTCCCCGGCGTAGAACGCGGTCTCCGCGACGGCCGCGAGGACGTTCGGGTCCCGGGATCCGGCCCCGCCGAGCCGCGCGACCTCTGCCTGGGCAGCCGGCACGTCGTTCCGGTTGAGGTGGCCGCGCACTTCCGGCAGGCCGGCAAGCGCCGCGCCGGCGAGGCACAGCGAAATTACGAGGAAGCCGCGGGAGATCGTGCTCATTGGGCCACCAGCTCCTCGTAGTAGCGCTTCTTGAGGGCGCGATACTCCTCTGGCACGTCGCCCTCCATGCCCTGGAGGAGCGCGCGCCGGTACTCCTCCGGCGTCTGGAACTCTTCGGCCGTCGGAATCTCCACCTGCTGCTCGGGATCCGGCTGATCCTCCTCGCCGTCCCCACCTTCCTCCGAGCCACCCCCTTCCCCGCCGCCCTCGCCCTCGCGCTGCTGCTGGGCGGCCTGCTGCATGGCGCGCTCGAGGGCGTCGCGCGCGGCGCCGATCCGCTCGGCCGCGACGCCCTGCGAGCCCTCCGCGGGCATGGGGCGGCCCGCGCCGAGGTCCTCGCCCGCGGCGTCCATGCGCTCGCCGGCCTCTTCCAACGCGGGCTCCAGGCCGTCCGGGCGCACCGGGAAGCTCCTCCCGAGCTCTGCCGCCTTCGACGCGATCTGATCGAGCTCGTTCCCGAGATCCTTCTGCTGCTGCTCGAGGTCCTGGGCCTGCCGCGCCACCGCCGGATCGGCAGCTCCGGCCGCCTGGTGGAGCTGCTCGAGCAGGGCCTCGATCTCCTCCACCCGGACGAGGCCCCGCGCGGCGTCCGCGGGGCCGGGGCCGCGCGCGCCCGGCTTCCGCGCTTCACGCTGGCTCGTGAACAGCGACCCGTTCCACGACTGGTATGCCCGGCCGGCCTTCGAGTCCGCGCCGCGCAGATCCCGGGCGTCGATGGCGACCTTCAGCCCGCGGGAGTCCTCCGCCGCCGCCCGTGCGCGCTCGATCTCGTAGAACGGACGCCCTGCGGTGGTGAGCCCCGCCTGCAGCAGATCTGCCGACTCCACGAGCTGCGCGGCCTTCTGGTCGAGCTGCTCCCAGATCGGACCGGTCTCGGCGCCCGACCGGGCCTCCTGGCGGTCGCGGAGCTCCTTGACCTGCGCCTGGAGCGACCGCTGCTGCTTCTCGAGCTCCTCCATCTTCGCGAGGAGATCCTCGGCTTCCTGCATGGAGTCGTCGGCACGCGACCGCGCGGCGTCGAGCTCGGCCTCCACCGCGCGCGCCATCTCCTGCACCTGCCGGGACGTGCGCTGCATGAGCGACCGGGCGTCCTCCGGGCGGCTCTCCGTGGTGGCGCGCCGGACCTCCTCCATCAGCTTCCGGATCTCGTCGTCGCGGGCGTCCAACAGGTCCTTGATACCGCCATCGCTTAGGTTCGCCCTAGCTTCCGCCAGATCGTCGAGGGAGCGCGCCAGCACGTCGAGCGCCGCCATGAGCTCGGGCGCGGCGGGTGGGGCGCTCGCCAGCCGCTCCTCCAGGGCCGTGGCCGTCTTCTCCAGGCGCTTCGCCTGCGCGACGACCTGCGTGAGCGCCTGCATCTGCGCGAGGGCGTCGAGGCTCGAAAGCGCGTCTTCGAGCGCCACGACGGCCGCAACTCGCAGCGTCGTCGTGGTCGTCAGGGCGTCTCCCGGCGCGCGCTCGGTGGAACCCGGGGTGTAGGCGACCTGGGTGTAGCGGATGAGCTCGCGACCGGTCGAGAGCACGCGCTCCACCAGGGCCCGATCCGCGGCGGGCGGGCTCGCGGCGGTCCAGATCCTCGCCACGGCCTCCGACAGCGGGGTGTAGCGATCCGAGACGTCCCGGCCCCAGCGCGACACGGCGTCCCCCGAGTCGCCCGCCGGCCACGGCTCCACCAGGAACCGAGCGAGGATCGGCAACATGAGCCGGACCAGCTCTTCCCGCCGCTGCTCCGCGAGCTGCGCGCGACCCGCCGGCCCGAGGACCACGATCTCGATCGTACGCGAGCGTCCCGCCTTGCTCCCGCTGATGCTGTCGTTGTCCCAGGCGGCCACCACGAGCTTCGCGGTCTGCCCCGGCTTCAGGCCGAGGTCGCTCGGGCGCACGCGGAGCTGGTCGAACGCCTCCGCCTTGCGTCCGTCTGCGCGGAAGAGCGTGGGACCCGCCGGCTTCCCATCGATCTCCACCCCGACGCTGCGGACGCCGTAGTCGTCGCGGGCGCGCCACGGGAACGCGACGTGCTGGTCGAGCGCGACCTCCAGCCGGTCGCCGTCCACGTCCACGACGACCTCCGGCGGGAGGTCCGGCTCGGGGGTGATGGTGAACTCGCGCGTCTTCCGCGCGGTCTCGCCGCGCCAGGTGGACAGGGTCCACGCGCCGGCCTCCGACCGGATCTGGAAGTCACCGGAGAGGGTCCGGCCGTCTTCGCCGAGATCGACGTCGAACGTCTCGCCGTACGCTTCGAGCCCTGCGGCCTCCACGGGCTCCGCGGAGCGCGCCACCACCTCTACGATCGTGCCCGGCGGACCGGTGGCGTCTCCGGTCGAGTTCTCGACTTCTTTAGGTTCTAGGCCGGTATATCCGGGATATGTGTACCGCAGGTGGAGGTCGCCGACCCGCGCCTGGGCGACCAGCGCCTCCTCCAGCTGCTGGACCACCGCGGCGTCCGCCGCCAGCGCGTGGAGCCACCACCCCAGCACGCCCGCTGGGCCCATGGACGAGAACACCGTGGCGATGAGGAGCGCCGTCCACGCCACCGCCATCAGCATGGCGCCGCGGAGCAACCGGCGTCCGGGGTGCACCTTTGCGGGCGACGCCGGGCGAGAGGCCGCCCAGGCTTCGTCCACGAGGAGGGCAGCGAGCGCGGGGCTCGCCCCCACCGCCCGCTCCGGGTGGAACACGCCTTCTGCCGCGGTGACCAGGCGGCCGCGCAACGCGGGGAGATGTCGCTCCACCAGTCGGGCCTGGCGCAGCGGGTCCGCGAGCGGGGTCCAGCCCCGGATCCACGGCAGCGCGGCCGCCCACCAGACGAGAAGGCCCCCCGTGCACACTGCCGCGAAGACCGCGGCCGACCGCTCCATCCGCGCGTGG
>CAMCWU010000228.1 GCA_945882675.1 Klebsiella pneumoniae
CGCCGCGGCTCAAGCTCCTGGCCGCCCGGGTCCTGCGCCGGGTCGTGCCGCACCTGCCCATGGCCACGGAGATCCGGTACGACCAGCTCTCCCGCGATCCCGTCTGGCAGGAGGCGACGCGGATGGACCCACTTTACCTCCGGACGGTGACGCCCGGCTGGTTCCACGAGGCCCGCCAGGCCCAGCAGCGCGTCCGGGATGGCGCTGCGGCGCTGACGATCCCGCTCGCGGTCCACCACGGTACGGCCGACGAGATCGCGAGCCTGGCGGCGGCGCGGGCGTTCGTGGACGCGGCGGGCTCGCCGTTCAAGTCATTCACGCCGTGGGAGGGATACCGGCACGAGCTCGTGGCGGAGCTGGGTAAGGAACCCGTACTCGACGCGATCACGGGGTTCTACGCCGCCCGCTGCTGACGCCTACTCGCAGCTTAGCCCGTTGCGGCCCACGAGCGCGGTAACCTCGCGCTTCGTGTCGGAGTCGCCCGTGGCGGCGGCTTGGCACAGGTACGGCCGCGCCGCCTGGGCCTGGCCCTGCTTGAGCAGCGAGTAACCGAGCCCGTACGTCACGTCCGGCTCGTTCGGCGCCGTCTGCAGCGCGGATCGGAACAGGGCCTCCGCCGCGCCCGGATCCTTCTCCATGGTGTCCCAGCCGCGCTGGGCGAGCTGGCGGGCGCCGCCGCGGGGCTGTGCGGCCGGCGCCGGAGGCCGCGGGGCCGCGACTACGGGCGCAGCGACCGGCACCGCAGCCACCGGGATGGGGTCCGGCGCCGCTACTGGCACGGAAGCCGTGACGGCCGAGACGCGATCACCCTGCGGCGTGATGACCTCGCTCAGGCGCGGACCCTCCGGCGCAAGGGGAGGCGGACGGTTCAGCACGAACGCGAGGGCCAGCACGAGGACCAGCGTGACGGTCGCCACGGACGCCGCGATCACGAGCATGCTCGCCAGCCGCGAGCGCTCCGGTTGCAGGCTCAGGTCGCCGAGATCGAGGGGATCGAGGTCGGGGCCGTCGTCGCCGCCGCTCTGCGGGCCCCACGATCTCCCCCGCGCCGGCGCAGGCGTGAGCGTGCGCTGCCAGCTCGACGTGAGCTGGACGTCGAGCGGCATGACGACCGTGGGCTCCGCGCGCTCCTGCGCCGGCGCGCCCCACCCGCCGGCCTGGAGCTCCGGCTCGGGCGCCGGCGACGGCCGAGGCGTGTGGATGCGGGGGGCGATCCCCGGCGGGGAAACTGGCACCGGAGGGGCATGGGCTCGCGCCACGGGCGGGACCGACGCAGGCAGCGCAATCTGCGGCAGGCGCGGCGGGAGCGGCGCGCTCTTGGCGAGCGGAGCCTCCAGCGGGTCGAGCGGCGCGGGCTCGTGGGCGCGGCGCGGCGGCACCGGAGTGGGCATATAGGGCGGCGCGTTGGACGGGAGCGGCTGGCGCGGCCCAGAGTCGGGGATCCGGCCCCCCCGCAGACCGTCCTGCTGGTTGAGGACCACGACCCGGCCCACGAGCGGCGCCGCCACCGACACCGGTGGCGGCCACGCCCGCTCCCGGCACCAGCGTCCGAGCGCCCCGGCCCGCGGGTGCTCCCGGGCGATGTCCGCAGCGGACGGGCGCCGCGCGGGGTCGAGCGCCAGCATGCGACGGAGGAGATCCGCCACCGCCTGCGACGTGCCGTCCGGCAGGGTCCCGAGCTGCTTGTCGAGCCAGGCCCCGGCCTTTCGTGCGTCCAACATGAACGGGTAGAGCTCGGTGAACGTCATCCCGTCGAACGGGTGGCGGCCACACAGGCCCTCGAAGAGGATGCAGCCGAGCGAGTATACGTCGCCCGCCGGCTGCCCGTCCTCGCGAGAGAACCGCTCGGGGGCCATGTACAGCCAGTGCCCGGCCGTGCTCCCCGGCTTGTCCGCCGCGAGCGCGCGGGCGATTCCGAGCTCCACGACGCGCACTTCCCCTTGGTGGCCGATCCGGACGGTTCCGGGCCGGATATCGCCGTGGATCAGCCGCAGCTCGCGGCCGTCCGAACCCGGGGTGGTCCACGCGAACTGGAGGGCCGCCGCGACCTCTCCGATCGCCTCCAGCAGGGCGGGCGCCGGGATGCCCGCGTGCATGACGGCGCCGAGGTCGTCGGATTCCACGGCGTCCGTGACGATCGCGACCTGCCGATCCACTCGCCCGACCTCCAGGATCCGCGGGATCACGGGGTGGCGCAGCGCCCGCAGCCGTGTGGACTCCGCCGTGAGCCGCCGCGAGGCGTCGCTCCCCTCCTCCACCCGCGGATCGAGCACGAGCGCGTCCACGGTCGTGGGCGCGCTCCCGGGCAGCCAGAGCTGCGCGCGGTACGCGTCCCCGAGCGGCGTCCGACCCAGGCACGACTGGATCTGGAGGCGGACGCGGTTCTGTGACGCCGGGAGCTGCTCTTCCATCCGCTGCGACGATCCTCTGCGCCCGGACGGCACGCACCGGGTGCGACATCATGCCGTGACCGCCGGATCTTGTCACGCCGGTTAAGTGGAGCCGCGGAGGCCGGGGGACCGAAATGCGCCGCACGGACGACCCCTACGCGCGCATCGCGGCGATCTACGACGTCGAGTTCGCGGACGCGGTTGCGGACCTGGCGTGGTACGCGCGGAACCTCGATGGGGGCGCCACCCTCGTGCTCGGGTGCGGGACGGGTCGCGTCGCGGCGACGCTGGCGGGGAGCGTCACGGGGGTAGACCGGTCGGAGCCGATGATCGCCCACGCGCGGGCCGTCCACGGACGTCGCGTGCGGTGGGTCGTCGGCGACATGCGCGCGTTCGACCTCGGGCTGTTCGACCAGATCGTCATCCCGAACGCGAGCTTCGCGTTCCTGCGGACCCGCGCCGATCAGGCCGCGTGCCTTGCCGCATGCGCCGCGGCCCTCCGGCCGGGCGGCCGCCTCGTCGTCGACGTGCCCATGCCCGACGTCGCGTGGCTCCACCACGCGCACACGCCCGAGATGCCTGCATGGAACGGGATTGTAGACGGCCGCCCCGCCCGCCGCACGCGGGAGGTCCGGCGCTATCCCGTGGCCCAGCGCCTGGAGCTCACGGATCGGTACTTCCTCGACGAAGAGCCGCTCGCGACCTCGATCCTCGTGCTCCGCCAGACCTGGCCGGCAGAGGTCGAGTGGATGATGGAGGCCGCGGGGATGTACGTGGACCGGCTGATCGGCGACTACGCCGATCGCCCCCTGCACGAAGGCTGCCCGCGCCTCCTCGTCCTCGCCATCAAGCCCTGAGAGACAGATGATCCGCCTCGAAGCCGTCACTCTCGCGCCCGGGGGCGACCCGCTCCTGCTCGACGCCGACTGGCACGTCCGGTCGAAGGAGCACGTGGGCCTCGTCGGCCGCAACGGAACCGGTAAGACCACGCTGCTCCGGGCCATCGTCGGCGAGATGGGGGTGGACACCGGCAAGATCACGGACCGCCCTGGGATCCGGCTCGGGTGGCTCCCGCAGCAGGCCGTGTCGGGCTCGACCCTGCCCGTGTGGGACGAGGCCGCCAGCCGGATGGAGTGGTTCCACCAGCTCAAAAGCACGGTAGATCGCGCGGAGGCCGCCCTCGCCGCCGCGACCGACGGCGACCACGACCAGCTCGTCCAGCGCCTGGCAGACGCAACGGAGACCTTCCGGGCCGCCGGCGGCTACGCGATCGACGAGAAGATCGGGGAGGTCCTGCACGGCCTCGGGTTCGGCCCCGAGACCTGGAAGCGCACCTGCGACACGTTCTCGGGCGGCTGGCAGATGCGGATCGCCCTCGCCCGCCTGCTGCTGTCGGAGCCGGACGTCGCGCTGCTCGACGAGCCGACGAACCACCTCGACCTCGAAGCCCGCTCCTGGCTCGCCGGCTCCTTGGGGCGCGCGCCATGGGCGTTCGTGGTGGTCAGCCACGATCGCTGGCTCCTCGATCGCGCGGTCGACCGCATCGCGGAGGTGCGCAACCACCGGCTGCACCACTACGTCGGGAACTTCACGCAGTTCCTGGTCGAGCGCGAGTCGCGCCTGTCGGACCAGGCCACCCGTTACGAGCGCCAACAGGAGGAGATCGGCCGCCTCGAGAGGTTCGTCGAGCGCTTCGGCGCGAAGGCGACCAAGGCCGCGCAGGCGAAGAGCAAGCAGAAGGCGATCGACCGGATCGAGCGGATCGACGCGCCGGAGGAGATGGGGCGGCTCCCGAAGCTCCGGCTCCCGGATGCGCCAGCCTGCGAACAGCAGGCGTTGGGGCTCCGCGATGCGTCGGCGGGCTGGGGCGGGGTCCCGGTCCTCGAGAAGGTAGAGCTCGACCTCGAGCGGGGGATGAGGCTCGCGATCCTGGGGCCGAACGGCGCCGGGAAGTCAACGTTGCTCCACGCGTTCTCGGGTCGGGTGCCGCTGCTCGCGGGCCGGCGGCGCGTCGGCGATCGCGTGCGGATCGGCCTGTTCACCCAGGATCTTGCACAGGATCTGCCAGGCGAGCGCTCCGGCCTGGAGCACCTGGAGGCGACGGCCCCGCTCGTCCCCCCGCAGCAGATCCGCGGCACGCTCGGAGCGCTCGGGCTGTCGGGCGAGATGGCGCTCCGGCCGATCCGCGAGCTCTCGGGCGGGGAAAAGGCCCGCGTGGCCCTCGCGGCCCTCGCGATCCGCCCGCACAACGTGCTCCTCCTCGACGAGCCGACCAACCACCTCGACGCCGAGAGCGTGGCGGCCCTCGTCAACGCGTTGAAAGGCTTCGAAGGCGCGCTCCTGCTCGTCACGCACGATCGCTGGCTGGTCGAGCAGGTGGCGACGCACGTCGCGCGCATCACCGACGGGCGCCTCGAAGTCCACGCAGGCGTCCGCCCCGAGGACTTCGAGCCACACACCGCCGAGAAGGTGGGAGCTTCCGGCAAGAGCGTGGCCGCGGAGGACCAGGCGACGCGGAAGCGAAAGGAGCGCGAGCGCGAGCGGATGCGCAAGCGGATCGCCGCGATCGAGGGCGAGATCCAGGGTGCAGAGGCCGCCGTCGCCGCCATCGACGAGGAGATGTACACGGTCACCGACTTCGCCGCGAGCAAGGCGGTGACCGCACGACGGGACGTCGCGAAGGCGCATGTCGACCGACTGTACGCGGAGTGGGAGGAGCTCGAGCGGAAGATCGCAGATCAGTAGCGGACGACCGACGTCGTGCGTACACTGAGCCCATGAGCTGGCTCACGGACGATCGCGTGGATCGGGCGACCCTCGACGAGCTGGTGGAGCGCATCGCGCCCATCGTGGAAGAGATCACGGGTCGCGAGTTCGATCGGCTCCCGCCCGTCGTGATCGCGGATCTACCTCGACTCGAGCGCGTCCTGGTCGAGGAGCAGCTCCACCTCATGCGCATGGGCGGCGCGCTGCCGGCGGATCACGCGCGCCAGGCGGCCCGGGAGAACGCGGCAGAGGTCGCGTCGTCGTTCGTCGGGAAGTACGGGTTCCTCGACGGGAACCTCTACGTCGTGCCGGACGGCGTGCGGTTCGCGCTGCTCGGCGAGCGCCTGGACCCGGAGCTCGCCCCGGGCGTCCTCACCCTCGTCGTCGCGCACGAGCTCACGCACGCGCTCCAGGACCAGCAGAGCCACCTGGACGTCGTCGCGAGCATGCGGGGTGGATCCGACGGGTTGATGGCGGCGAACTGCGTGGTGGAAGGCCACGCGGTCTGGGTCCACGAGCAGGTCGGTGTGCGGCTCGGGCTCACGGCAGAGGTCGCGGCGGTCGCCCAGATCCTCGGGTACGAGCTCGACGATCCCGAGCGGATCGACCCCGAGCGGTTCCGGACATCGTACCTGTACGGCCAGGGCCGCACCTTCGTCGACTGGCACATCGCCGCAGACGGGATCGAGTCGATCTGGCGGATCCTGGCAGAGCCGCCCGCGAGCAGCTCCATGATCGTGAACCCGGAAACCTACTCACCGGTAGGTTCCCGTCCCCCGCCTGCCGGTCTCCTCGGGGCCATGCGCCGCGGTCGGGACCGCCTCGCGGAGCCGGGATGGTCGGCCGTGGACGAGGAGATCGGCGACTACGACCTCCGCGAGCGGATGCTG
>CAMCWU010000229.1 GCA_945882675.1 Klebsiella pneumoniae
CCGGTCCCCCAGGGCGCGCTGGGCGCTCGAGCGGCGGCGGCGGCGCGAGCGCCTCTCCGGCGTCCACCACCAGGACGGGACCCTTCGACTTCTCCTGCGCGACCGCGGTGTTTCGCCTGGGCAGACCGCCCATGGGGTGCTTGGGTCAACCACACGGCTCGATCTCCCCGTCCACGCGGCTCTGGAACAGGATCGTGACGCTGGATCCGCCAGCTCCGGGCGTAGTCCCCGGATCTTCCACGCCGCACCCGACGAGCGCCAGCCACAGGGCGAGAACCACCGGACCTCCTGGCTCCGTCCTCTAACCCGGCGGCTCGGCGGCGGGCGTCACATCGAAGCTGCGCTCGGCGTCGCGCTCCTTGCGCCGGGCATACTCGCGGAACAGGTCGTCCACGACGCCCTGAAGCGCGCCGTCGATTTCCACGATGGCGGGCGAGCCCTCGAGCTGGGCCCACTGCCGCGCAGCGGTGCGGGGTGCCGGCGGGCGCGGCGGCTCCCCGGGCCGCACGGGGGGCGGGACGCCGGGGTCCACATCGATCTCCCAGCGGCTCCCCAGGCGGATCACCGCGTGCTCGCCGTCCGCGAACCCGACGTCGACGCGGACAGCCGGAGGCTCGAGCCCCAGGTCGCCGCTCGGCGGGGAGTCATGGATCTCCGCCGCTTCCAGGCCCACGGCCTGCGACGCGACCCGGCGCGGCGTGGATCCCGGCACCGGGCCCGTGTCGGGCCAGCGCCAGTCGTCCGCGGTGCGCGTCAGCGCGACGGACTCGGCCCCGCGCGTCACGGATAGCGAAACGGCTTCTTCCGCCTTTCGCCGGATTAACTGGCGGTTCCGGTACTCCGGCAGCGGCTTGCGGAACGCGTCGAGGAAGCCGGCGCGCGCGGCGTACACGGCGTCGTCTTCGGCGCGGTACACGTGGACGAGCGGCGGCTCCGTGTCGGGGATCGGGTCGCCGACCCACAGGGTGATCGGCTCGCCCGACGACGTGCCCACCCGGATCGTCGCTCGCGGCGGCGCGAGGCCGTACCGCTCGAGGCCGTCCTTCCCGTCCTGCACGAACCGCTCGGCGCGGAGCGCGCCCACGCGGCCGAGCATGGACCGCACCTCGTCCCGGCTCGCGGCCATCGGCGCGGGCTCGACCATCTCCCAGGCCAGATCGCCCGTCCGGCGGATCAGGATGCGCCGGCCGTCCACGGTGGCGTCGATGGCGTCTGCGTCCTCGGCGTCGAGCGTGGCGAACCGGTCCTCGCGAAACTCCTGCGGCGAGAGCCGGTAGTAGTCGACCGCGCTCTTCTTCACGACGTAGATGCGACCCTCCGCCGGCTCGCCGGGGCCCGGGATCGTCCTGACGTAGTAGCTGACGGCGGTGGGGTTCGGATCTCCTGCTTCGAGGCGGAGGATCGTGCCGTCCTGCAGGGTCAGCGCGACGCGGATCGCCTTGTCGCCCAGGCCGTACCGCTGCAGATCGCCCGCGGCCTCCGGCACCACGCGCGCACGGGCCGTGAGATCGTGGAGCTGGTGCGCCACTTTTCGCACCATGGAGCGGCTCGGCTTCCAGCTCGACCCCTCGAGCGTCCACTCGCCGGCGGCGCGCGCCAGCACGAGCTGCACGCCGTCCGGCCGCTCGATGCGGATCCCGACGAGATCCTCCTTCTCGAAGCGGAAGATCGCCTCCGGGGTGTCTCCGATCGCCGGCGGCCCCGCGCCCAGCCACCGGTCCGACAGCTTCACCACGCCGAGGGCGGCCACCAGGATCCCGGCGGCGAGCAGCGTGCCCTGGAAGCGTCGCGCGAGGCTGCTCATCGGGTCCTCCGGGTCCAACGGACGGCGAGCGCGCACAGCAGCGGCAGCAGCGGCAGCGCGAACACGAGCAGCGCGCGCACCACCGAGAGCTGTGCTCCGGAGAGCGCTATCCGCCGGATATGCCCCGGCCGCGCGACCACGGACATCCGCTCGTCGCCCCCGAGGAGCCAGCGCAGGCCGTTGACCACGAACGTGGCGTTGCCCGGGCCATCCGCGAGGATCGCGTCCGTCACGGCGTCCCCGTCGCCGACGACCAGCACGCGCCCCGTCGCGCTGCCGCCCGTGCGCGCGATCTGGACCGCCACGGCGACGTCCACGGGGCCGGCGCCGTCCACCGCGGGGTCGAACACCGCCGGGCGCTCGGTGCCGCGCTCGATCCAGCCTGCGCGGCTGGTTCCCAGCAGGCCGGTGACCGTCACGCCGTCCCGCGGCTCGTGGAGGACGGGCGCCGCCGAGGACACGACGGTCGCGAGCGATCCGGCCGTCAGCTCCTGGGTGATCGGGTGGCGGCCGTACGTGAGGAGGGGCCGGTCGTCGTACGGGTAGACGTTCACGGCGTCGTGCACGCCGCCCGCCGGCACGCGGACCCCGAGATCGTCCAGCAGGATCGGCGTCGGACGCCCCGGATCCACGAACAGCCCGAGCGACCCGCCGCGGGCGAGAAAGCTCCGCAGCGCCTCCTCCTCCGACGCCCCGAGCGGGGCCGTGGGCGCGAGGAGCAATACGGCGGCGGCGTCGTCCGGGACGGCCGGCGGCGCGCCCGGGGCGGCCGAGCGCAGGAGATCCAGCGACGCGAGCTGCCAGCCCTGCGCGTCCACGAGCGACGCGAGCGTGCGGAGCTCTCCGGCTCCCCGATCGTACGGTGCGCGCTCGCCGTGGCCGGTGAGCGCGTAGATCCTGCGCTGCCGGTTGCTCAGGATCTGCTCGAACGCCTTGCCGATCGCGTCCTCTCCGAGGAACTCGAGCCGCCGCTGCTCACCCTTCCCCGACGCGCGGAACAGCTCGCGATCCGACACGTCCACCCGGTTCTCGAGGCCGGCGACCACGATCGTGCCGTACCGATCGACGCCGAGCTCCTCGGCCGTACGCCGATCTCCGTCGAAATCTACGAATCGTGTACTCACATGGGGTGACGCGAGCTCGAGCGCGCGGAGGTGGTCGCGGACCATCCGGTCGCGCAGCCACGCCTCTTCGTTCTTCTGCTGGCTGCTGAACGCCGTGATCTCGAAGGTCGCCTGCCGCTCGCCGATGCGATCGAGGAGCGCGCGCGTCTCCGGCAGCAGGGTGGCGGACGCGTCCTCCGTCAGGTCCCAGCGGAGCGGGTGCCGCACGGCGAGGTCGACCAGCGTACCCGCGAGCGCCACGACCAGCGCAGCCACGAACACTGCGTTCGCCCCCGTCGCGAGGCGCCGCTGCAGGTGCGGGTTCACGCCCACCTCCGCGACTCGAGCGAGCGCCAGGTGAGGAACAGGAACACCCCGGTGAACCCCGCGAACCACGCGACGTCCCCCGTGTCGACGACGCCGATGGCCGCGGCGCGCAGGTGCTCCACGAGCGACCAGCGGTCGAGCCAGGGCTGCAGGATCTCCGGCGCGAACTCCCGGGATGACGACGCCAGCCAGAACGGCAGCAGCATCATCACGCCGAGGACGCCCGCGACCATCTGGTCCTTCGTCAGCGACGACGCGAACAGGCCCGCGGCCGAGAACGCCGCGCAACATGCCAGCAACGCGAGGTAGCTCGTGACCAGGACGCCCGGATCCGGGTCGCCGTACAGCAGCAGGACGCCGGCCCACGGCAGCGTCAGCACGAGGAGGACGGCGCACACGAGCGTCGTCGCCAGCCACTTACCGAGGATCACGGCCGAGAGCGGCACGGGCGCGGTCAGGAGGAGCTCGAGGGTGCCGGACCGCGTCTCCTCCGCGAGCTGGCGCATGGTGAGGAGCGGCAGCAGGAAGACGAGCGCGATCCCCAGGTTCGCCAGCGCCGGGCGGAGCGACGCCTCTCCGCCGGTGACGATGGACACGACGAAGAACAGGCCGCCGATGAACAGGAACGCCGCGAGGAACACCCAGGCGATGGGCGAGAGGAAGTACAGGCGCAGCTCCTTGCGCAGGACCGCCCCGGTCGCCGCCAGCCAGCCGACCCGCCCGCCGAGCGCCGCGCTCACGACTCCGCCCCCGCGAGCGAGAGGAACACCTGCTCGAGGCTCGCGCGCCGCCGGGCGAGCTCCCGGACGGTCCAGCCCGCGCGCCCCGCGAGGGCCAGCACGGCGGGGGCGCAGTCGCCCTCCAGGCGGTACCGTTCCCCATCCAGCCGGCGCACCAGCGTCACCTCCGGCAGCGCGGCGAGCGCCGGCGAGGCGTCCTCCGGGCCGGCGTCCAGCACCAGCTCGAGCCACGGCCCGGCGCCCGTCCGGCTCGCGAGCTCGTCCACGGTTCCGTCGCCTACCAGGCGGCCTCCCGCGATCATGACCACCCGGTCACATGCGGCCTCGACCTCCGACAGGATGTGCGTCGAGAACAGCACGGTGCGGTCCTGCGCGAGCTCCGAGATCAGCTTGCGGATCCCGACCAGCTGCACCGGATCGAGGCCGGACGTGGGCTCGTCGAGGACGAGGAGCGGGGGGCGGTGCAGTATCGCCTGCGCGAGGCCCACGCGCTGACGGTACCCCTTGGACAAGCCCGCCAGCAACCGGCCCTCCCAACCGACCAGGCCGACCTGCTCCATCACCTCTCCCACGCGGGCGAGCCGCGCGCCGCGCGGAATCCCGCGGATCTCCGCCACATACCGCAGGAACTCGCCGACCGTGAGCTCGGGGTGCAGCGGGGGCGTCTCCGGCTGGTAGCCGACGCGCGCCTTGACCTCCAGCGGGTGCTCGAACACGTCGAACCCGGCCACGATCGCCGATCCCTCCGTCATGCCCAGGTAGCCCGTGAGCATGCGGAGCGTGGTGGTCTTGCCTGCGCCATTCGGCCCCAGGAAGCCCACGAGACCGTGTCCCGCGATCGAGAGGTCGAGGCGGTCCACCGCAGTGAAGGCGCCGAAGCGACGGGTCAGTCCACGCGTCTCGATCATCGCCCTCCCGCTAACCCCGAATCGGATACTCGGGAAGCGGGAGGTACCGATGATGGCATGGCTCGTCGCCGTCGGGCTGGCAGCGGCCGCGCCGGTGGACCGCGTCATCGCCGTCGTCGGGGACCAGAGCCAGGAGGTCGTGACCGCGTCGGATCTCGCGTTGGAGGCTGCGTTACCGCCGGGGACGGAGGCCGCTCCCTTCTGGCGTGCCGACCACGGGGACGCGCTGGAGCGCCTGGTGGACGCGACGCTCATCCGGATCGCCGCCGCGGATGTCGCGCTGTACCAGCCGCCGCCCGACGCCGTGCGCGCCCGAGCGGAAGAGGTTCGAGCCTCTTTCCCATCGGACGCGGCCTGGCAGGCGTTCCTGGATCGCTGGGGCCTCGACGCCGTGGAGCTCGCCGCCGTCCTCCGCCGGCGGATGGTCGTCGAGCGGTTCCTGGCCCGCAACCTGAAGGCCGACCCCGCGGATGCCGACGCGTGGCTCGGGGAGATGCACGCGACGCTCGCGGCCCTGGCGCTCCGGATCCCGGTGCGGATGGTGCCGCTGGAAGAGCCGTGATCCGCCGGGCTTCCGCGGCCGACGTCCCGGCGATCGCCGCGCTGGAAGCAGCTGCCGCGTGGCACCCGTGGTCCGCCGGCCAGCTCGGCGCGACGCTCGCGCTCCCGACGACGCGCGCGTGGCTCGCCGGCGACCCGCCCGCCGGCTACCTGATCTGCTCCGTCGCCGCGGAAGAGGCGGAGATCCTCACGGTCGGGGTGGATCCGGCGGCACGGCGCGGCGGCGTCGGGCGCGCGCTGGTGGCCGCATGCCTCGAAGCCTGGTCGGAAGAGGGCGTCGGGAGCGGGTTCCTGGAGGTCCGGGCGGACAACGCGGCGGCCCGGGCGCTGTACCGCGCCACCGGCTGGGAGGAGATCGGGGTGCGCCGGGGTTACTACGCCGACGGCGCGGACGCCGTCCTCATGCGTCATACCCCGGAGCCGCGGTGATCCTGGCACTCATGGCGTTCGCGGCCCACGCTGCGGGCTGCGGCCTCGACCCCTCCCCTGACGCGCCGTTCGCGAACCGGCTGCCCGAGGGCGCCGGCCACGTGGCCGTCCTGGTGGAGGTGTGGTCCGAGGGCG
>CAMCWU010000230.1 GCA_945882675.1 Klebsiella pneumoniae
TGTGCTGCATCGGGGACGACTCGGTCGACAAGGCGGCCTGCGCGGACGCCGGCGTGCTCGTGTTCAACGACCCGGTGTCCAACGGGCGCTCCGTGGTGGAGATGGCCATCGGGCACCTCCTGGCGCTCTCCAGGCGGCTCTACGAGACGGACGTGGCCATGCGCGCCAACCGGTGGGAGAAGTCGGAGGCCGGCCGGTTCGAGGTCCTGGGCAAGACGCTCGGCGTGCTCGGCCTCGGGAACATCGGGCGCCAGGTCGCGCGGGCGGCCGACGCGCTCGGCATGCACGTGCAGGTGTTCGACACCCGCCAGGTCGCGCGAGAGGTCGGCGAGGAGATGGGTTGGACCGTCGCGGCTTCCGCGGCCCAGCTGTTCCGCACGTCGGACCTGGTCACGGTGCACCTGTCGGCGCGGGACGCCTGGGATCACGACAACGCGGGCTCGCTCGACCCGCTGCTCGGTGAGCTCGCGGCGGAGCGGCCGGACGGGTCGCCCCGGATCTTCCTGAACCTTGCGCGCGGGAGCCTGCACTCGTCGGAAGCGCTCCTGCGGGCCGTGGACGACGGGCGGATCCGCCGCGCCGCCGTGGACGTCTACCCGGACGAGCCGGCGCCCGGCGCGGAGTCGTGGGCGAACCCGTACGCCGCGGAGCCGCGCATCGCGTGCACGCCGCACGTGGGCGCGTCCACGCAGGAGGCCCAGCCGCGCATCGCCCGCCGGGTGGCGTCCACCGTCGGCGACTTCGCCCGCACCGGCGCGCTCCGCGACTGCGTGTACGCCCCGCGCGAGAAGATGGATCTGGGCGACCAGGTCAGCGGCCACGCCGTCCTGGCCGTGGTCCACTCGGTGTCGCGCGGGACCAAGAAGGCCGTGGACGACGCCATCTACGAGGCGGAGGCCAGCAACCTCGGGTCCGTCCACCGCGACTTCGACAACGGCGTGGCGTACGACCTGTCGGTTCTGGACCACCCGCTGGACCCGGACGAAGTGGACCGCCTGGTCACCCGGGCCCGGGATCTCGCCCGTGACGACCGCGCCATCCGCGCGGTGCGCCAGATCGTGGTGCCGGCGGGCTGACCCGCCGGTCGCCCGTCAGTCGTGAGAGTCCAGGATCGAGTCGAGGTCGTTCGCGTCGATCGAGTCGGACGGCTTGCGCTCGCGACGGCGCTTCTTCGGGCGCTTGTCGTCGTCCGACTCCGAAGCGGCCGCGACGGGCTCCGTCTTAGAGGCGGACTTCGACGCCGCGGACTTCGACGCCTTCGGGGCGGGCTCCGAGCCCGAGGACAGGAGCGAGTCGAGGTCCGCGTCCTCCGCGGCCGTGGACTTGCGGCCGCGACCGCGGGCGGCCGGGGCCTTCGCCGCGGCGGCCTTGGCCTCCGCGGGGGCCTCCGGCTCGGCGGGGAGGGGCTCCGCGGCCGACGTTTCGGACGCAGCGTCTTCCGCCTTCGCGGGCTTGCGGGCCCCGGCGCGGCGGCGGCCCGACGCGGGCTTCTCGTCCGAGTCGGCGGGGGCTTCGGCGGCCTTCGCGGCGGCCTTCGGCTCCGTACGGGTCGCGGCCTTCTCGGCCGGCTTGGGTGCAGCGGCCTTGGACGGGGCGGGCTCCATGGCGAGGAGATCGTCGAGGTCGGCCGGGAGATCGCTCAGCTCCGACCGCCGGACGGACGGCACGGTACGGTCGCCCTCGTCCGTCTCCATGGTGGTCTCGCGGGTGGCGCTCTCGTCGAAGACCAGCAGGTCGTCGAGGTCGAGATCGAGGTTCTCGCGCGCTTCTTCGGCCTGGGCGCCCGAAGCGAGCCAGGCGAGGGCGGTCTCGACCTCCCGGCGGCGGCTCGGGTCGCCGAGGAACAGGTCGGCGAGCAGGCTCGGGTTCCCGAGGCTCACGCCCTCCGCGCGGAGGTGCGCGAGGTAGAAGCCCATCAGGCCCTCGTTCATCTGGCGCGCCGACTTGGAGACCGAGAACGGCGCGCTGCCGCTCCGGATCGCCGAGCCGTCCCGGTGGACGAGCATGCCGGCCAGCAGGAGCGCGTTGAGGACCGAGCGGATGGCGTCCGCCGGGAGATCCGGGTGCGTGCGGCGCAGGCGCTTCTTGATCTCGTCCCGCGCGAACAGCACGGTGATCTTGCGGCGCTTGTTCTTGCGGTCACTGGTGAGCGACTCGAGCTGCTCGAGGATCGCGAGGCGGGTCGGCGCGGCGAGGGGGTCGATGCCGGCCTTGGCCAGGATCTCCGCCATCTCCGAGCAACCGTCCGGGAGGTACGGGTCCTCCCAGTCCGCGGTGCGCGTGTTGCCGGACTGCGGCGCCTGCTGCTGGGACTGCTGGCCCTGCGCGGTCTGCGTCGCCGCCGCGAGGGGCTGGCGCGGGCCGCCGTTCTGGTGCTCGGGGCTCTCCACCCGGTAGCCGCCGGACTTGGGGTCCCGGCTGAGCTTCACGAGGCCGCGCTCCTGCGCGAAGTCGAGGAAGCGGGCGAACGAGTTGTAGCCGAGGTCGACCTCCGAGAAGTCCGGGCTCTTGCGGAGCATCGCGGTCTTCACGATGGAGGCGAGGGGGGTCTCGGCGTCTTCGCGCTGCAAGCCCTCGAGCGTCTCCACCAGGAGGCCGAAGGCGGCCTTCAGGTTCATGCTCTCGCCGGCCGGCGCCTGCGGGTGGCGCTTCGGCTCCGGCCGCTGGACGAGGCTGTCGTAGTAGATGAACTCGTCGCACGCCTGGATGAGGAGGCGGCTCGTGCTGCCGCGCGTGCCGATGCCGATGACGCGCTTGTTGAGCTCGCGCATCTTCAGCACCATCGGCGTGAAGTCGGAGTCACCCGAGACGACGACGAAGGTGTCGAGGTAGCTGCGGGTGTACGCCAGCTCCAGCGCGTCCACGACGAGCGCGATATCCGCCCGGTTCTTGTCCTGCATGCCGTGCGACGTGAGCTCCATCATGGTCACGTTCGCCATGAGGAGGGTCTGCTTGAACCGCGAGAAGCGGCCCCAGTCGCCGTAGCTGCGGGCCACCAGGATGCGGCCCTTTTCCTTGATGCGCGTCATGAGCGCGTCGACGTCGAACCGCCCCAGCCCTTCCTTCTCGGTGCCGGCAGCGATGTTTTCGAAGTCGATGAGTACCGCGAGGTTGTTTTCCAAAGCTCTCTCCGTCGTCCGGACTCCGCCCCTGGTCCGTCCGGCATTGGTCCCCCCGTGCGTAATGTCGACGCTTCTACGTCGTTAGTTGCCCTCCGTAGCGACGAACGCCTGGGGGCGGAATCGTCCTGGAGGGCTCGGGGTGTGCCAACCTATGTCGGGTCTTGTGGGCGCGCACGGATCCGGTCGCGGTTCCCGGGCGCGCACCCGGACCGCGCCGCGGTTATCGGTTCGGCAGGAGGATGGATGGCGCAGTTCGAGCGGTTCGCGGGGACCCCCGGCTACGTGGCCGACGCCGCGCTGATCTCCGTCGTGAACGCCGCGATAGCGCTCGAGCGGCCGCTGCTCGTGAAGGGCGAGCCGGGGACCGGCAAGACGCTGCTCGCGGCGGCGATCGCAGAGGCCCTCGGCGCCCCATTGTCGAGCTGGCACATCAAGTCGACCACCAAGGCGCAGGACGGCCTGTACCAGTACGACGTCGTGCAGCGCCTCAACGACAGCCGCTTCGCGGACGCGGACGTCTCTGACATCCGGCGGTACATCAAGCTCGGCGTCCTCGGCCGCGCATTCTCGGCGCCCGCGCCGGTCGTCCTGCTGATCGACGAGATCGACAAGGCCGACATCGAGTTCCCGAATGATCTCCTGCGCGAGATCGACGAGATGGCGTTTCACATCCCCGAGCTCGACGAGACCATCAAAGCGAAGCATCGCCCCGTCACGATCATCACGAGCAACGCCGAGAAGGAGCTGCCGGACGCGTTCCTCCGCCGCTGCGTCTTCCACTACCTGGCGTTCCCCGATCGGAGCCGGATGAGCGCCATCGTGGCGGTGCATTTCCCGGATCTGGACCGGGCGCTGGTGGACGCCGCCATGGACCGGTTCTTCGCTTATCGGCGGATACCCGGGCTCAAGAAGCCGCCGTCCACGTCGGAGCTCGTGGACTGGATCGCGGTGCTCGTGAAGGCCGGGGTCTCGGAGGACGCGATCCGCGACGGCGACCCGTTCCTCGGCGTGCTGTTCAAGTCGGAAGCCGATCACCTCGCGGTGGGCGGCGGCAAGCGCCGGCGGGTGGACTGATGGCGCGGTCGCTCCACGCGCGGTTCGACGCGGACGCCGTGGTGGTCTACCAGGCGTACCCGGAGGCCCTCGGGCGGGAGCTGGTGGCCATGGGCCGGTTCGGCGGGAGCTGGCGGTTCGACCGGCACACCCGGATCCAACCGTCCTGGCGCGGCACGCTCCGGCGGTACGCGTGGGGCGAGCGCCCGGATCGCGAGCGGATCCTGGCAGTGCGGGTCCGGCGCGCGGGGTTCGACGCGCTCCTCACCGCCGCGCTCCAGCAGGCGTTCGACGAGCGCCTGTACGCCTCCAAGCAGGCGTGGCGCCTGGCCACCCGGTTCGCGCCCGTGCTCGTGGAGTGGGACGCCGACCCCTCGGATGGGGACGAGGACGACGAGGTGGCGCGCCTGCGCATCCACGGCCCGCTGGTGCGCCGGTTCGCGGAGGAGTGGGTCGTCGGGATCGACGACGTCTCGGCCCTGGCGCGCGCCACGGACGCCGACCACTCCGCGGAGGCCCCGTACCCGGTGGCCGATGACGTGGCCGTGCGGATCGGCCTGCGATGAACGGGGAGGCCCCGTTCACGGCGCTGCTGTTCGCGCTGCGGGCCGCCGGCCTGCCGGTCGCGACCGCGGAGTGGCTGGTGTTCCTGCGCGCGGTGGAGCGCGGCCACATCGCCACCACGGACGAGCTCTACCACGTTGGCCGGGCGATCCTCGCGAGGTCGGAGGCCGACTTCGACGCGTGGGACGTCGGGTTCGCCCAGGTGTTCTCGGGTACGCTGGAGCTCGGCGCGGACCTGATGGCGAAGCTCCAGGCCTGGCTCGACCGCGAGGCCGAACGTCCGGACGGCCCGCCGGTCCCCCACCAGTACGCGGATCGGGAGGCGCTCTGGAAGGAGCTGATGGACCGCCTGGCGAAGCAGAAGGAGGAGCACCACGGCGGGAAGTACTGGGTCGGAACCGGGGGCACGAGCCCGTTCGGGCACTCGGGCCGCGGCGCCAACGGGATCCGCATCGGCGGGCCGGGCGGCGGGCGCCAGGCGGTAGAGGTCGCCGCCGAGCGTCAGTGGGCGAACCACCGGCAGGATCGCGCGCTCGAGACGCGTGACATGCAGGTGGCGCTCCGGAGCGTCCGCCGCCTCGTGCGGGACGGCCGCCACGAGCTCGATCTCCCGGAGACGATCCGCGCGACATGCGAGAACGCGGGCGACATCGAGCTGATCGAGCGCCGGTCCCGCGAGAACCAGGTCCACCTGGTGCTCATGCTCGACACCGGCGGCTCCATGGACCCGTACGCGGAGCGTGTCTCCCAGCTCTTCACGGCCGCCGCGGCGCTCAAGACGTTCAAGACGTTCGCGGTCTGGCAGTTCCACAACGTGCCGTACGCGTGGCTGTACAAGGACTACGGGCGGCTCGAGCGGGTCCCGACGGGCAAGGTCCTCGACGACCTGACGCCGCGGCACCGCGTGATCTTCGTCGGGGACGCGAGCATGGCGCCGTACGAGCTCACGTCGAGCTCCGGCTGGCCGAGCAGTGGGCAGAGCCTGTCTGGGATCGAGTGGCTCCGAAGGTTCAAGCAGCGCTCTCCTGCGTCCGTATGGCTGAACCCCGATCCGCGGCAGTACTGGGAGCACCCGACGGTGTCCGCGATCGGGCAGGTCTTCCCGATGTTCGAGCTCACGCTCGACGGGCTGTCCCGCGCCGTGAAGAAGCTCCGCGCTCCGACCTGACTTCAGCCGGAAGACCGGCTAAGGGGCCCCGCGCTGGGGTGTCGACAAGTGGTAAGTCGACGGACTTTGACTCCGTCATTCG
>CAMCWU010000231.1 GCA_945882675.1 Klebsiella pneumoniae
GGCCACCAGATCCGGCAGCGCCGCCGGCGGCACCCGACCCAGGCCCACCACGCGCGGGTGCACGGGCGCGTCCGTCCCGAGCACGGCCACGGTCCAACCCGGCGCGCGCTCCAGGATCTCCGGCAGCCGGTCGACCCCGTGCCAGCTCCGCCCCGACCCCACGAACCCCGCGACCTTCCCCGCCCACCCGAGGCGCGCCCGCGTGCCGTCCCGGTCCCCGACCCGCACGCAGTCCGTCCCGTTCGGGACGTGCCGCACCCGCGCCGGATCCACTCCCCGCTCCCGCACCACCCACGCCGCCAGCCACGCGGACACCACCACCACCCGGTCGGCGGCCAGCGTGGTGCGCTCGCGCTGCAGGGCCCGCGCTTCGTGGCGGAGGCCGCCGTAGATCCGATGCTCGTCCACCAGCGGCGCGTTCACCTCCACGAGCCGCGGCACGCCCCACCGGCGGGCCAGCCGCGCGCCCACGTCCTCGTCGATGACGGCGCGCTCCCAGATCCAGTCGGGACGCCACGTCTCCCCGTCCACGGCGGGCGCGCCCACCGGGTCCACCACCACGCCGCGGTGATCCGAGATCCCCGCGTGCACCGCGACGTCGTGCCCCGCGCGCACGAGCGCCCGCACCACCCCGCGCAGGTGCGCCGACGCGCCCGACGGCCCGTACAGCGGGATCCCGCGCCCGCCGCACACCACCAGAGCGCGGGAGGTCAGGGCTGCTTGCTCACGTCCATCGCCTGCTGCAGGTCGGCGATGAGGTCGTCGCAGTCCTCGATCCCGATGGAGAGCCGGATCAGGCCGTCCGCCAGCCCGCGCGCCCGGCGCGACTCGACCGGGACGGACGCATGCGTCATCGTGGCCGGGAGCTCGAGCAGGCTCTCGACGCCGCCGAGCGACTCCGCGCACGTGAAGATCTTCGTCGAAGCGCAGAACTTCTCGGCGCGGTGCAGATCGCCCTTCAGCACGAAGCTCACCATGCCGCCGAAGCCCGACATCTGCGACTTCGCGACGGCGTACCCCGGATCGCTCTCGAGGAACGGGTAGAACACGCGCTCCACGTCCGCGTGGTTCGCGAGCCACGCGACGATGCGCTTGCCGCTCGCCTGGTGCCGCTCCATGCGGATCGCGAGCGTCTTCACGCCGCGGAGCGTGAGCCACGAGTCCCACGGCCCCGGCACGGCGCCGACCGCGTTCTGCGTGAAGCGGAGCTTCGTGTGCAGATCCTCGCTCGACGTGAGCACGATCCCGCCGATCACGTCGCTGTGGCCGTTGATGTACTTGGTCGTCGAGTGCACGACGATGTCCGCGCCGAGCTCGAGCGGGCGCTGGAAGATCGGCGTCGCGAACGTGTTGTCGACCGCCAGGATCGCGCCGATGGCCTTGCAGCGGGCCGCCACGGCGCGGATGTCGAAGATCTTGAGCAGCGGGTTCGTCGGCGTCTCGAGCCACACGAGGTCGGTGTCCTCGGGGATCGCGTCCTCGAGGCTGCCGACGTTGAAGTCCACGAAGCTGAAGCTCAGCCCGGCCTTCTCGAAGACCTTGGTGAAGATCCGGAAGGTCCCGCCGTACACGTCGTCGCCGCAGACGACGCGCGCGTTCGCGGGGAGGATCTGGATCACAGTGGACGTGGCCGCGAGGCCCGAGCCGAACGCCACGCCGTGCTTCGCGCCTTCCAGCGTCGCGACGCAGCGCTCGAGCGCTTCCCGCGTGGGGTTGTGGGTGCGCGCGTACTCGTAGCCGGTGTGCTTCGCGGGCCACTCCTGCGCGTACGTGGACGTCTGGAACACGGGCGGCATGACCGCGCCGGTCACGGGCTCGTGGCTCTGCCCGCCGTGGATGCACAGCGTGTCGATCTTCTGGCCGCGGTTGTCGGACACGTGCGCCTCAGGCCTTGGTGGTGGTCGCGCGGGCGATGTGGTCGATGAGGTCGATCCGTGTGATCACGCCGACCAGCTTGCTGTCCTGCAGGACGAGCGCGACCTTGGTCTTCCGCAGGAGATCGGCCAGGACCGTGATCTCCGTCTCCGGGCTGACCGTGCAGTAGTTGTGGTCCGCGAGGTCGCCCGCGCGCTTCTCCACGGGCTGCCGCGACAGCGCGTTCTCGAGGAGGATCTTCTCGTGGATGATCCCCACGATCTTGCCTTCGCGCATGACGGGCATCTGGCTGATGCCGTGGAGCTTGAGGAGCCCGATAGCCTCGCTCGTCTTGACCGTGTCCTCGATCGTGATGGCCGGGCGATCGCCGATCTTGCCCAGCAGGTCGACGACCGTGCCCAGGCGCGCCACCGGCTCGAGGAACCCGAGCTCCTCCATCCACTTGTCGGAGTAGACCTTGCTCGTGTACTTGCTGCCGCCGTCCGGCAGGAGCACGCACACGTTGAGCCCTTCGGCGTCGTTCTGGGCCAGCCACTTGATGGCGCCCGCGACCGCCGCGCCGCACGACACGCCCGCGAAGATCCCCTCCTCCCGGGTCAGTCGCCGGGTCATCTGCATGGCCTCCTTGTCGTTGACGCGCACCACGTTGTCGACGTAGTCGAAGTTCATGGTGGACGGCAGGAAGTCCTCTCCGATGCCCTCGATCGCGTAGCTGAACGGCTCGGTGAGCTGGCCCGTCTGGAAGTAGTCGTAATAGAGCGAACCGACCGGATCGACGCCGATGATCCGGATATTCGGGTTCTTCTCCTTCAGGTACTTCGCGATGCCGGACACGGTGCCGCCGGTGCCGAGGCCCGTGATGAACACGTCGAGCTTGCCGTCGAACTGCTCCCAGATCTCCGGGCCCGTGGTGCGGTAGTGCGCTTCCGGGTTGCTCGGATTGTGGTACTGGTTCGCGTAGAACGCGCCGGGCGTCTCGTCCGCGAGGCGGCGCGAGACCTTGTAGTAGGAGCGCGGATCGTCCGGCGTCACGTCCGTGGGCGTGATGACGACCTTGGCGCCCCACGCGCGCAGGGCGGCGCGCTTCTCCTCCGACTGCTTGTCCGGGAGGACGAAGATCGTCTTGTAGCCCTTGAGGGCCGCGACCATGGCGAGGCCGGCGCCCGTGTTGCCGCTCGTGGCCTCCACGATCGTGCCGCCGGGCTTGATCTCGCCGTTGCGCTCCGCGTCCTCGATGATCTGCACGGCCACGCGATCCTTGACCGAGCCGCCCGGGTTGAGCATCTCGAGCTTGGCGTAGACATTGGCCTTCAGGCCGGCGGTGACGCGGTTCAGGCGCACCGCGGGGGTGTTGCCGATCGCCTGCAGCACGTTGTCGTACACGTTCTTCACAGAGGCTCCGCCGTCGGAATGGCGGCCCACCTTATCGCGATGACGTGCCGCGTCGACGTCCCGTTGCCGCGCTCGCGTGGTAGGGTGTGCCCACGTAGAGGGGACATCGGTGGACCAGCGGGAGCGGTTACTCCGCCGCGGCGACTATATCTGGGGCTCGTTCGTCAAGCCGGAGCGCGTGGACGGCTTCATCGTCGGCGTCAATCCGGGCGATCGGTCGGACGTTCTCGGGCGGTTCCCGTTCTCGGAAGCGAGCGTGGACGACGCCGTGGACGCCGCGACCATGGGCTTCCAGACGTGGCGGCGCGTCAGCCGCGTCGACCGCGCGAAGGCCGTGCGGCGCTTCCGCGACATCCTGAGCAAGGCACAGGAGCGGTTCGCCGTCCTGATCGCCCGGGAGACCGGCAAGCCCCTGTGGGAGGCGCGGCAGGAAGTCATCGCGTCGATCCGGGCGGTGGACCTGCTGTTGGAAGAGGGCGTGCAGCTCCTCGAGCCCAAGATCCTCAACGAGCGGGAAGCGCGGAGCGACTTCCGGCCGCGCGGGGTCGTCGCGATCCTCGCCCCGTACAACCTGCCCTTGCTGCTGCCGACCCTGCAGTCGATGGCGAGCCTGCTCGCGGGCAACACCATCGTGCTCAAGCCGAGCAAGTTCACGCCGGGCGTCGGCCAGGGGATCGCCGAGCTCATCGACCGGTGCCGCCTCCCGCGCGGCACGCTGAACCTGGTGCAGGGGTCCGGTACCGGGGTCGGGCAGCGTCTGGCCACGCATTCCGGCGTGGACGCCCTGCTGTTCTCCGGCAGCTTCGCGACCGCCATGGCCATCCGGCGCGCCACCTTCGAGCGCCCCGAGCTCCCCACGCTCTACCAGTGCGGCGGCAAGGGCGCGGCGATCATCATCGGCGGCTGCGACATGGATCGCGCCGTGTACGAAGTCCTGGTCGGCGCCTATCTCACGGCGGGGCAGCGGCACAACTCCACGGGCCGCGTCATCGTCACGGACGACGTGTTCGAGCCCTTCCTCGAAGCGTTCACGCGGCGCGCGAACAAGGTCAGCGTCGGCTACGGCTTCGACGCCAAGACCTTCCTCGGACCGGTCATCTCGGAGAACTACCGCACGCGCTACCGCCGGTACGGCCGCGCGCTCGCGCAGCGCAACCACGTGCCGGTCCTCGAGTGCGCGAACCGGGAGCTGCCCGGATACCGCGGGTTCTACGTCGCTCCCGCCGTGTACGTCGTCGACCACGAGAACGGGCAGCCGTTCCTGAACGACGAGCCGCCGGGCCCCACCGTCCTGATCTACAAGGTCAAGACGTGGGAGGACGCGATTACCCTGCACAACAAGCTGATGTACCGAGTGTCGACGTCGCTCTTCGTCTCGCCGGAGCATCACGAGCTGGCGGAGATGATCGGGCGGCTCAAGACCGGATCGCTGAACATCAACCGCGGGACCATCGGCGCGTCGCTGCGGCTCCCGGCGGTCGGTCTCGGGCGTTCGTCCAACGGGATCCCCGCCGGCATCGACCTGCTGCGCTTCCTGTCCACCCCGCGCTCCACGCTGGTAGAGGTCCGGCCGTTCGACGCCACGCAGGCCGTCCCCGGCGTGAACTGGGAGCAGGACGACGAGGAGATCTCGGCGGAGGTCGAGCTCGAGCCGGAGGCTTTCTAGACCCGCCGGCGGAGGAGCAGGAGCGCGGCCAGGCCCGCCACCCACGCCCCACCGCCGCCTCCGCGGCTGTCGCAGTTGCAGTCCGAGCCCGACGTCGGGCCTTCCTTCTCCGTGGGCAGGTACGGGAGCCCGGGCGGCTCCAGCGGCGGCGTGACCGTGATCGCGTAGTCGAACGGGAAGGCCTCCTCCGCCCACACGGCCCCGTCCCACGTCTCCGTCCACGCCCCGACCACGAGCCAGACGACCTCTTCCGTGCCTTCGAGCGGCATCGTGACCGTGCCCGTCACGCCGTCGAACACGACGTCGGTGTACGCGTGCGTCCCGTCGTTCCACTGCTGCACCACGCGCGCCCCGTAGCGCGCAGGCGAGCCCTCCGTCCCCTCGGCGTCGCCGGTGACGGTCACGTCGAGCGTACCGTCGATCGGCCAGGAGACCGCGATCATCGTCGCGCCGTACCGGTGGGGCGCGATCGCCTTCAGCGCGCGCCCGCTACCGCCCTCGTCCCCGAGCGCGATCGCGACCCGGTCGAGGTCGGGGTAGTACCACTCGTTGAAGAACTCGACGGACTCGCGGTACGCGGCGCCCATCTCGTAGTCGTAGACGGCGTTGTGGGCCAGATGGTCGAGGTACAGCTCGTCGAGGTCGAGATCGCGGTCGGCGAGCCACGCGCGCATCACCTCCAGCGGGTCCTCCTCCGTGCCCGAGTCCATCCAGGTGTCGCGGACGAGCTCCCAGCCGACCTGCTCGGTCAGGTCGTGCGCGAACAGGAACGCGCCGTACTGGTGATATTCCTGGATGATCCCCGTGTCCGCGTAGTCGAAGAAGTTCACGGGGAGCTGCGGGAGCAGCAGGTACCCGAACGCGAAGGCCCCGTTCGACGGATTGAGCGGCTCCGTCTCGATCGCCGCCCACTCGGCGGTGGCCTCCCAGTACCAGGCGGACGGGTCCTCGTACGGGTAGCGGTCCGCGCGACCCTGGATCGCGTGATAGAACTCGTGATACGCCGTGGACGAGAGGCTCTGCGCGTAGAACAGCGAGTCCCACGCGA
>CAMCWU010000232.1 GCA_945882675.1 Klebsiella pneumoniae
GATGGAGAACGAGTTCAAGTCGAAGATCGCGGGCGTCGTCCGCACCATTCACGTCACGGCGGGCGTGGCGGTAGAAGCTCACGCAATGTTGATCACTGTGGATCCATCATGTTCAAGGATGACGTCGAGCGGTGGCGGTCCACCACCCGCGGGAATGCGGTGGCGAAGCGCCCCGAGCGCGTCCGGCTGATCCGCTCCGGCGGCGAGCCCGTGGCCGACCTGTACACCGCCGCGGACACTTCCACGGATCGCGTGGGTCTGCCCGGCGAGTTCCCGTACACCCGCGGGATCCAGCCCACGATGTACCGCGCGTCGCACTGGACCATGCGCCAGTACGCGGGCTTCGGCACGGCCGCCGAGTCGAACCGGCGCTACAAGTACCTCCTGGGGCAGGGGACCACGGGTTTGTCCGTCGCTTTCGACCTGCCCACCCAGATGGGCTACGACTCGGACGACGAGATGTCGCTCGGCGAGGTCGGCCGCGTCGGCGTCGCCATCGACTCGATCCACGACATGCGCGTGCTGCTGGACGGCCTGCCGCTCGCCGAGATCAGCACGTCGATGACCATCAACGCGACCGCGTCGACGCTGCTGGCGCTCTACGCGTCCGTCGCGATGGAGCGCGGGATCGACGCCAACAGCCTGCGCGGCACGATCCAGAACGACATCCTCAAGGAGTACATCGCTCGGGGCACGTACATCTACCCGCCCCGGCAGTCGATGCGGCTCGTGACCGACATCTTCAAGTGGTCGGGCGAGCACGCGAAGAGCTGGAACACCATCTCGATCAGCGGCTACCACATCCGCGAGGCCGGCTCGACCGCTGCCCAGGAGATCGCGTTCACCCTGGGTAACGGAGTGGCATACGTCCAGGCCGCGGTGGACGCCGGGCTGCACGTCGACAAGTTCGCGCCGCAGCTCTCGTTCTTCTTCAACGCCCACAACAACTTCATCGAGGAGGTCGGCAAGTTCCGCGCGGCCCGCCGGATGTGGGCGTACATCATGCGGGATCGCTTCGGGGCGAAGGACCCTCGATCCATGCAGCTCCGGTTCCACACGCAGACCGCGGGGAGCACGCTCACGGCGCAGCAGATCGACAACAACGTCGTCCGCGTGTCGCTCCAGGCGTTGGCCGCCGTGATGGGCGGGACCCAGTCGCTGCACACGAACAGCCGGGACGAGGCCCTCGCGCTCCCGAGCGAGGACGCCGCGCGCCTCGCGCTCCGCACGCAGCAGGTGATCGCGTATGAGTCCGGCGTCGCCGACTACGTGGATCCGCTCGGTGGATCCTGGGCTGTCGAGAAGGTGACGGACGAGCTCGAGGCCGACGCGAACCGGATCCTGGCAGAGGTGGACGGCCTCGGCGGGATGATCGCGGCGATCGAAGAGGGGTATCCCCAGCGCGAGATCCAGTCCGCGGCGTACGCGGCGCAGCTCGCCATCGATCGCGACCAGGCCGTGGTGGTCGGGGTGAACCGGTTCCAGTCCGGCGAGACCGTCGCGCCCGTGCTCCAGGCGGCCGATCCCGGCCTCGAACCGGATCAGGTCGCCCGCGTGCGCGCCGTCCGCGACCGCCGGGACGCCGCCCGCGTCCGCGACGCCATCGACGCCCTCCAGCAGGACGCCGCCGGCGACGCGAACCTGATGCCGCGGATCATGGCCGCCGTGCAGGCCGACGCCACCCTCGGCGAGGTCAGCCACGCCCTCCGCGCCGTCTTCGGCGTTTACCGCGAACAGCCGATCCTATGAGCACCGCTCCGCGGCGCTGGCTCTGATGCCTCTCGCGGGCCTGATCGTCGGCGTCGCGGGCGGGCAATCCCTCGCGACGTCGTGGGCGGCCCAGCTCTTCGCGGACGCGGGCGCGACCCTGGCGTTGGAACCCGACGAAGCCGCGATCTGGCTCCTCGGCGAGGGCGCGGACACCCCGCCCGCCGGCGTCGCCGTCCGGATCCCGCTCACGGAAGGTGGCGGGTTCGCCGACGAGGCCGCGGCCGCCGCGCTCACCGGCCTGTGGGAGGCCCCGATCGGCGGGAAGATCCGGCCGATCCCCGTGCCGGTGGCGTCTGCCATCGCCGGGACGACCGCCGCGACGGCCGCGCTCGCCGCGCACCTGGCCGGCCGGCGCCGCGTGGACGTCCCGCTCGCGGACGCGGCGCTCTCGGCCCTCGAGCTCACCGCGCTCCTCACGGACGCCCCGCCGACGGCGTGGAGCCCGCTCCGCTGGGCGGCGAGCCCGCTGATCGGCCTGTACCGCACGGCGGACGGGTGGATCTACCTCCACGCCGGGATGGCGAGCCACCTCGCGAAGCTCGAGACGCTGCTCCCCACTCTCCCGCTGTCGGAGGCCACCCGCCGGGACCCGGTGCGCCCCGGATCCCCGGGCGAGGCGGTCCGCGTGCACCGCGCCCTCGCGGCGATCTTCGCCGGGCAGCCCGCCGCGTGGTGGGAGGACCACCTCGGCGGGGCCGGGCTGTGCTGCGTCCGCGTCCGCGACGACTGGCGGTCCGACCCGCTCGCCCACGCGTTCGGCCACGGCGACACCTGCGCTCCGACCCCGGTGTTCACGGATCCCCGGGCCCGCCCGCCTCTCGCGCTGGCCGGACTGCTCCCGCTGTCCGGCGTCCGCGTCCTCGACTGGACCCAGGTGATCGCCGGGCCGTCTGCTGCCCGCGCGCTGGCCGAGCTCGGCGCCGACGTGATCCGCGTGGAGAATCCGCACCAGGACGCCGGCTGGGCCGACTCGTTCCACGCCGCGTTCTCCCCCGGCAAGCGGCTGGTCCACCTCGACGCCCGCACGCCGGAGGGCGCCGCAGCCATCCGTGACCTCGTGCGCGAGTGGCGCCCGGACGTGGTGGTGGACGGCCTCCGCCGCGGCGTCGCGGACCGTCTCCTCGGGCCGGGCTGGCACGGAGACGCCGTGCGCGTGCGGATCTCGGCGTACGGCCCGGGCCCGTGGGCCGACCGCCCGGGGTGGGAGCAGACCGTCCAGGCGCTCGTCGGCCTCCAGCAGGCCTACGGCGGCGGCACGCCCGAGCTCGTCCCGGTCCCGCTCACCGACCTCGGCACCGGCCTGATCGCGGCGTTCGGGGCCGTTGCCAGCCTGGTCGCCACCCACGCGGGCCGCCCCGCGCCGGACGTGGAGGCTTCGCTCCAGGCCACGGCCACCCGGCTCATGGCCACGCCGATCACCGGGCGCGCCACGCCCGGGACCCGCCGCGCCGCCGCGATCGCCGCGTCGCCGCTCCGCATCCGCGGGGACTGCACGCGGATCGGCGGCATGGTCCGCGTGGACGGCGTTCGCCTGCCCGATCTCGCGGACGCCGCGCCGCGCCGGCCCCCCACCGCGGGCCCCGGCCGCGCGCGCTGGTGGTTCCAGCAGGCGGGTTGGATCGCCGCGATGGCCAGGATCCGGCTGGGCTAGTTCCCGGTCGTGCCCGAGTCCCCGGGGCCCGTGGTCGGCGTGTCGTCCGGGCCCGGCAGCTCCACCGGCCACCGCGGGTTCTCGTCGAGCACCGCCTGGTCCGCGAGCTCGACGTGGGGGAGGAGCAGATCCCACAGCTCGAGCGCGATCGGGTCGGTCGGATCGTACAGGTTCACCTGCTCGCCCGGATCCGCGACCTTGTCGTAGACCTCCACCAGGCCCGTCGACCAAGTGTACAGCATCTTGTACTGATCCTTCCGGACGGCCTGGATCGTGTTGTTCCGCGCGGACGTGAGCGCGAACCGCGCCCGGTCCTCCGGCGCCTGCCCGAGCGGCACGCCGGTGATCTCCGGCGGGAGATCCGTCCCGCCGTACAGCCCGTGCAGGGTGGGCAGGTAGTCGATCTGGCTGGTCGGGCCCGTCCAGCTCCCCGGCACGATGTTCTGGGCCCAGAAGAACATGAACCCGTCGTTCTCCTCGCCGTAGATCTTGTGGGCGTGGCTCTGGTTGCCGTGCTCCCAGAACTGCTCGCCGTGGTCGTTCCAGAAGACGACGAGCGTGTCGTTCAGCAGGCCGCGCGCCGTGAGATCGGCGAAGATCGTAAGGAACTGGTCGTCCAGGTACTCGATCTCGGCGTCGTAGCGGAGCTCCATGTGTTGCAGCACCAGCGACTTCTCGGCGTCCGGGAGCCCGCCGTAGGCCGCGCCCGCGTCGTAGTGCTCCGCCTTGACCGACAGATCCCAGGGGATCGGCGGGAGATCTGCCTCCGCCGTCAGGTACTCGGGAGGCGGGTTGTAGGGCGCGTGCGGCTCCATCACGTGGAGCTGCATGTACCAGCCGTCCTGCACCGCGCCGCGGAGCTGCGCGTCCGCGAGGCGCCGCTGCCCCTCGTTGTAGATGTTCACGGCGGCGCCGCCCGTCAGCTCCTCCTCGTCGAAGCCCTGGGCCATATTCCACTGGCTCGAGAACCAGGAGTTCCCGGTCACGAGGATCGTGTACAGCCCGAGATCACCGAGGACCGACGCGACCTGCGGCCCCTCCGGCATCAGGCTCTTCATGCCGCCGAGCTCGGGGATGAACCCGTTCTCCTCGTTATATCGGCCGTTCATGGTGCAGCCCACGCCCATGAAGGTCCAGTTCGCGCACGTCATGTGCTCGTCGAGCGTGAAGCCCTCCTCCATCAGCTGGCCGAGGAACGGCGTGTAGTTGGTGTCGGGGTCGTACTTGCCGAGGCGATCCTTGCGGAAGGTGTCGATCGAGAAGACGAGGATGTTCTTCGGGACATGGCCGTAGAACGACGGCACCGTGTCCGTTGGCTCCAGGTCCGGGACCTCCGTGTCGTCGTCCTTCGGACCGGCGTCGCCCTTGTCCGTGCAGCCGATCGCCAGCAGCAGGGAGAACCACGCGACCGTGCTCGAGCTCATCTGCCACCTCGTGCCGTACCCCGCCCACATTACCCGCCGCTGAGGAGATGCGCGAACGGGAACTGTCTCGACGCGTCTTCACCCGTCCTGCACACGATGCTGGCGGACACCCCCTCGCATCTGGTAAAGGGTATCACCGCGCGCCTTCGCCCCGAGGATCCGATGACCACCCCGACCCGTCCGCTGATGCTCCCCACGGCCATCCTTGCCGCGGTGGTTCTTGCCGTTCCGGGCTCTGCTTTCGGGCAGGACATCATCGTCCTCGGCGCCCCGTCGGACCCCACGACCAACGCGATCATCCGCGACTGGCTCATGTGCACGGGCGACTTCGACAACGTCGACATCCTCGATGTAGGTATTTCCACGCCGCTCTTCGCGGACATCGAGCAGTATCACGCGGCGCTCGTGTACAGCGAGGAGCCGTTCCTCGACCCGATCGCGCTCGGGGACGTGCTCGCCGAGTACGTGGAGACCGGCCACGGCGTCGTCCTCGGGGTGGGCGCGTTCGCGGAAGGAACGGAGCTCGGCGGCGCGTTCATCACGAGCGGCTACTCGCCCGTCACCACGGGGCCGCTCTCGTTCCCCGGCGGGGACCTCGGGCACGTGATCCTGCCGGAGCATTACTGGCTCCCGGGCGGGATCTACGGCCATGACACCGTGTACGGCGTCAACTTCTTCACCGGCGGCGGGCTGTCCATCCAGGTCGCGGACCTGGCGCTCGTCCCGCCCGCGTACATCACCATGGAGTGGTCCAACGGCGAGCCCATGACCGTGGTGCTCGACCCGGCGGACGCCAGCCTCGGCCGCACGGTCGCGGTCAACGTCTTCCCCGGCCCCGGCTGGGAGGGAGACGGCGACCGGGTCTTCGGGCAGGCCCTGAACTGGACGCTCGGTGTCGGCCGGATCGTCGGCTGCTACAACGACTACGCCACGCAGGACTTCAACTGCAACGGCACGGACGTCGCGAACGAGCCCCCGATCGACGTCACGCTACCGGAGTGCGACGACCGCGACCCGTGGACCGGCGAGCCCGTCGACAACAACGACTACTACTACGACTACTACACCTTCGGCTGCCAGTTCTTCGTCGCTGTAGACGACATCGACACGAACTCCGGCATGGAGCCGAGCACGG
>CAMCWU010000233.1 GCA_945882675.1 Klebsiella pneumoniae
GTCCGGCGGCGGCGTCCCCTCGAGCTCGCGGCCGAGCATCGTCTGCCACCCGTGGTACAGGCCGAGCCAGGGGACGATGATGACGGCCACCGCGGTGCCCGCGAACTTCAGCGCCGTCCACCACGCCTCCTGGTCGGAGAACGCGGGGATATGCAGGGGATAGCTCCACGAGTCGACGCCGCGCAGCCTGCAGACGACGACGGGCGCGTACATGAACAGGATGGGCACGGCGGCCAGCACCAGCTCGTGGAGCCCCGCCGACTGGACGAGGAACACGCACAGCCGGATCAGCAGCAGCGTGAGGAGCCAGAGCGCCGCGATCTCGCCGAGGACCGCTCCCGTGGACTCCCGCTGTGTCGTCGCCACGGTCATCCCATCCCCGTCGGCGATCGGTAGCCCACGAGATCGAGGGTCACCCAGGCAAACCCCGCGGCCTGGGCGGCCTCCACGACCTGCTCGCGGACGCCATGCTCGAGGACTCGGGCGAGATCCCCGGGATCGAGCTCGATCCGGGCGAGGACCTTCTCGCCGATCTCGTGCCAGCGCACACGGGCCCGCCGGAACCCGAGCTGCCGGAGCGCGAGCTCTGCCGCGCCGACGCGCTGGAGCTTCTCGAAGCTCACGCGCGTGCCGACCGGAAACCTGCTTCCGAGGCACGCGAACGACGGCTTGTCCCACACGGGCAGGCCGAATGCGCGGGCGATGTCGCGGACATCCGGCTTGTCGACGCCGGCCTCCACCAGCGGGTGGCGGACGCGGTGCTCGGCCGCGGCGACGAGGCCCGGACGCGTGTCGCGCAGATCGGAGGGCAGCGTGCCGTCGAGGATGAACGCCAGGCCCAGCTCTGCGCGCAGGGCCTCCGCCTGGTCGTAGAGCTCGGTCTTGCAGAAGTAGCAGCGGTTACCGGCGTTTGCCTGATATCCTTCCCGCTCGAGCTCGCGCGTGTCCACGACCCGGTGGGCGATGCCGATGCGCGCGGCGACCGCGCGGGCCTCCGCCAGCTCGCTGTCCGGAAGCGAGGGGGAATGCGCGGTCAGGGCCACGGCGCCCGATCCGAGGGCCCGGTGGGCGGCCAGGGCCACCACGGCCGAGTCGACCCCGCCCGACAGCGCGACGAGCGCGGTGCCGAGGGGCCGAAGGACGTCTTCCAGGCGTTCCAGTGGATTCAACGGGGCTTCCCCGCGTGTCCGCCGACGACCAGCGCGCCCAGGCCCATCGCGCGCCAGACCCGGATGGCGTCCATGGGCCGGGAAACTGGAGGTTCGCGGCCGGTCGCGAGCGGCCATGCTACGATGGCGCCGCTCCCGGTCCGCGCGCGCAGCGCCAGCGACGCCGCGTGGAGCTCCGGGTCGCCGTCCGGCTCGAGCACCGACCAGTGCACCCGCCCGTCCGGTGCGACCACCCCCGGATATCGCTCGCCGAACCCGGCCGGCGCCCGGGGCGCCACGGTCCCGTACCTGAGCGGCCCCGAGATCCGCGCGGCGTCCGCGGGCAGGGCCTCGTCGCCGGGGACGAGCGCGAGCGGCTCCTCCTCCGACGGGCGCCCGAGCGCGCGTCGGGCGGCGGCGATCTGGTCGGGGCGGTCCGCGCGCACGAGGACGCTGCGCGTGCCCATGCCGTGTCGGCCGTAGCCCGCGCGACCCTGGAAGCGGGCGACTGGCCCGGCGTCGAGCAGCGCGCCCAGGTCCGCGGGCCCATGCGGCACCCGCTCGTCGTCCAACGCCCGCGCACAGTCTTCGTCCGACCAGTGCTCTCCCTGGCCCGGCGACGCGAGCGCGCGCGGCGCCACCCCCGCGAGCGCGACCGCCGCGCCTGCCGGCAGCGACGCGAACCCGGGGGTCGGGTGCGTCCACACGTGGTCGTACGCGCCGGTCTCGGCCAGCGCGGCGACCAGCCTGGGATTCTCGAACAGCGCGCCTCCGAGGCCGATCGTACGGCACCCGAGAGCGGTGGCATGGTGGCGCACGAGCGCGCACGCCACGTCCACCAGGTTGGCCATCACCGACGCGGCGGCGTCCTCCGGCCGGGCGTCGGCGAGCGTGCGGTAAACGGCCTCCGCGCTCGATCCCCGGCGGCTCAGCAGGCTGAACGCGCCGAGCTGGAGCGGGTCCTCGCACTCGAGGCGCGGCCCCTCCGCCCGGAGCTGGCCCCGGAGCAGCTCCACGAGCCTCGGGTCCGGCGTCCCACGGCCCGCGAGGCCGAACAGCCGGTCGTCGTCCACCAGCGGCTCGAGCCCGAGCGCCCGCGAGCACCGCGCCAGGTGGAGATGAAGCGCATTGAACCCGCGTTGCTCCCACATCTTGTCGAGCTGGCCCGCCTTGCCCTTCCACACGGAGAACACCGCGCCGTCGCCCATCGGGTGCAGCGTGAACACCGCCATCTGGTCGTGCGGCTGGCAGCGATAGACGGCCTCTGCCAGCGCTTTGTGAAGGTCCACGAGCACCACGCGCTGCATGCGGAAGCCCTTCTCCCGCAGCCGGCCTTCCAGCAGCTCCGCGGCGCGTTCGGCCTCCATCGCGCCGAAGCCGCTGCCGCGCAGCGCCGCCTGCAGGTAGATCGCGAGGTCCGCCGTGGGCGAGAACGGGTTCTGGCCCGCGAGCCCGCCGAGCGACGGTCGGCGCCGCACGACCAGCGGCGGCGTGAACCGCCCCGCCACAGCCACGAGGTCCACGTCCGCCGCCGTCAGGCCCGCGCCGCGGAGCACCGCATGGATGGCCTGCCAGGGAAACGCACGCGAACGCGGCACCTGGTCGTGCCTCTCCTGCTCTTCGAGCGCCACCACCCGGTCGTCCACGACCAGCGCCGCGCCGGCGTCCGGCCCGTCCGCTAGCCCGAGGATCACCAACGCGCGCCCCTCACGAGCCCTGCTCGAAGTATGTCGGAAGCGACCCGCCGGCCTGCATCCGCACCGTCTCGGTCGCGGCCGCGACCCGGCGCAACGCCATGGTGTCGCCGGCCACGTCGATCTCGGCGAACTGTACGTTCGCGGACTCGATCGACTCGGCGAGCGCGCGGATCATCGCGACGCGCAGGATCGAGCCCACCCAGTCCGCCCCGTGGACGAGCGAGGCCCACTGGAGCTGCGACAGCGAGAGCGCGACGACCTTGTCGCGGGCCACGCAGCTCGCCATCCGAGCTTTATCCGGCTGAACCAGCGAGCACATGCCAGTGGCGTCCCCGGGGCCGAGCGTCGCCAGGCTCTCCACGCCGCCCATCTGCGTCTGGCACACGACGTCCACGGTCCCGCTCGCGATGATGAACATCTCGTCGCCGGCCTCTCCTTCCGTGCACAGCATGTGGCCGGCCCGGAACTGCAGGGCCTCCATGCGCGCGGCCACGGGCTCGAGCAGTTCGCGGGGAACACCCTCGAACAACCTGCTCTTTTGCAGGATGGCCGCGGCGTCGATCTTGACGGGGGCCACGCCACCGCCGCCGAACATGCTCGAGACGCGCTCGAAGAACCCAGGCGCCGGGCGGGTGATCGCCCGCTTGCCTGCCGCCTTCGCGGACACGCGATCGCGCATGCGCCGCAGCCGCGCCGACATCTGGGCGAGCGCGTGCTCCTCCAGCGCCGCGGCGACCGGGTGGCGCTCGGCGCGCAGGGCCTCGTACCCCTCCCGCGTGAGCACGAGCAGCGTCGAGAACTGGATCGCGACGACCGACGCCGTGCGCAGCCCGCCCGCGAAGAGCGCGATCTCGCCCACCACGTCGCCCGCGCCCGCCCGCCCGAGGACCGTGCTCCCGAGCAGGATCTGGAGCTCTCCCGTCAGCACGATGACGCCCGTCGGGTCGTCGTCGCCCTCCGCGATGAGCTCGGTGCCGGCGTCGACGTCCAGCCGATCGAACTGCTGGAGCGCGTGCATGACCTCGTACTGCGGCAGACCGCTGAAGATCGGCAGGGAGTCCCACGTCGACACATCCACCTCCGTGCGCTCGCACAGGTTATCATCCTGGGACGCTCGTGGGTGCCAGCCCGCGACACTGCCTCCTCCCCCCCCCAGATGTCCCCCATGCGCCCTGCACTCCTCGCGCTCATCGCGCTGGCGTCCGCCTGCGCCCCCAAGGTCGCCCGCTTCCCGGGACCGCTCCGGTCCATCGGGGAGGTCGAGCGCCGCTTTCCGCCCCCCGACGCTCCGGTGGTCACCCGCAAGCCGACCCAGGCCGTCGCCGAGCGCGCGCCCCGGCGTCGCGGGGACGACGTCGGCGTCGAGATCGCTCGCGCTGCCGAGCACTATCTCGAGCATGCGCCGCGCGGGTTCCGGGACGACTGCAGCGGGTTCGTGTCCGCTTCGCTCGCGCGGGCTGGCGTGGACGTGCAGGGATCGTCGAAGAATATGTGGGATCTCGCTGTAGAATCCGGCGTAGCGCACCGCCGCAAGCTGCCGGACGTCGGCGACATCGCGTTCTACGACGACACCTGGGACCGCAACGGCGACGGGAAGCGCAACGACGAGCTGACGCATGTGGCGGTCGTCGTCGATGTGGCGCGCGACGGCACGATCCTCCTGGCGCACGCCGGCACCAGCAAGGGCCGCACGACCATGCTGATGAACCTGAAGCACCCCGGCGACCGGCGCGACGAGATCGGCGAGCCGATCAACGACATCCTGCGCCGCAAGGAGACCGATGACCCGAACGGGGAGTACCTGTCCGGGGAGCTCTGGCGCGGGTTCGCGACGTTCGGGGGGGACGAGCGGGCGGTCGCGGAGTCCGGCGAGTAGCTAGAAGATCTGCTTCTTCCGTTCGAGCTGCTCGGCTTCGGTCTTGCAGTCGATGCAGAGTGTGGTCACCGGGCGGGCCATGAGCCGGCCAAAGGTGATGGGCGCGCCACACGACTCACAGGCGCCGTATTCGCCGTTGTTCATGCGATCGAGGACGTGCCGGATCTTGCCGACCAGACGGCGCTCCCGGTCCGCCATGCGCAGCGTGAAGTCGCGGTTCGACTCCGTGACCGCGAGGTCGAGCGGGTCGGCGTCGGTGTCCCGCACCTCCACCAGGCTGCTCAAGGCTTCACGCGACTGCACCATGAGCGTCTCGAGTTGCTCCTCGAGGATGCCCCGGAGCTGGGAGACCTCGTCATTCGAGAGGTACTCGTCAGAAGTGGCTGCTTGCTGCACGACGTCTCCAGGCGCTTGGGTCGGGATTATACCCACACTCTGGACACGGACAAGGGACGCATCGTCACGATTCCACGAGCGCGCCGTCAGCCGCCGATGCTCGTCATCACGCCCTCGAAGCCGCGCCAGTCGTCGAGCCGATCCGCCTCGTGTCCCGCCACCTTTCCCCACACCATGCCGCGGATGGCGGCGTGGAGGCCCACGTCGTCGATGCCGGCGCGCAGCAGATCGCGGATGCTCGGCGTCCGATCCCGGGAGAGGCAGGTGCGCAGGTGGCCGTCGGCCTGCAGGCGCAGGCGGTTGCACGCCTCGCAAAAGTGCTCGGTGATCGGGCTGATGAAGCCGATCGTCTGGCCGGTCTGCTCCACGCGCCACGCGCGCGCTGGCCCACCCCCGACGGTCCGCGGGATCGGGGTCAGGGTCCAGCGGGCCGCGAGCCGCTCGCGCAGGACCGCCACGGGGAAGTGCTTCCGGCGATCGTCCTTCTCGAACGGCATATACTCGATGAAGCGGACCTCCGTGTCGGCTGCGTGCGGGGCGAAGTGCGCGACGAGCCGTTCGACCTGGTCCTCGTTCTCGCCGGCGACCACGACACAGTTCAGCTTGATCGGGGTCATTCCGTGAGCACGGGCGGCGTCGATGGCGGCCAGCACGCGGCCGAGGTCCCCTCCCCGCGTCATCCGCTGGAACTGTGCGGCATCGAGGGAGTCGATGCTGATGTTCACACGCTTCAGCCCTGCTGCTGCGAACCGCGCTGCGCTGCCGGCGAACAGGTGGCCGTTCGTCGTCATCGCGATGTCGTCGATCCCGGGTATGGAAGAGATCATCTCCGCGAGGGCGGGGAGATCCTTGCGCACG
>CAMCWU010000234.1 GCA_945882675.1 Klebsiella pneumoniae
GACCCGGCGCCCGAGTGGGTGCACGTGGACGAGCTGTTCCACGCCCTCGGGTCGATCCCGTACAAGCTGCGGATCGACCGGGAGTTTGCCGAGCGCTGGCGGGACGCCGCGATCGCCCGCGGGCTCGCGTCGCGGACCGTGAGCTACCACGGCTTCCCGATCGACACGGGCTCGGTCGTGGCGTTGAAGCTGCTGAACCCTGACAACCGCCTGCCGGCCGCGATCGTCAGCAGCAACATCTACTC
This sequence comes from Klebsiella pneumoniae, assembly GCA_945882675.1. Taxonomy (GTDB): domain Bacteria; phylum Myxococcota_A; class UBA796; order UBA796; genus CANLGQ01. Next base: position 246 of record CAMCWU010000234.1, read on the forward strand.
GGACCGCGCCGAGACCGTCGTGCTCGGGAAGGCCACGCGGGACGCCATCGCGGCGAGCGGCAAGAAGGCGGCGATCGTCGTCGTCTCCACGCTCTCGAACCGGATCTTCACGGACTGGATCGACCCGCTGGAGGACCGGATCCACTCGCCCAAGGACGACGAGTGGAACCGCAAGCTCCTCGAGTTCCTGGGCGCCGGCCGCCTCGAGGACACGGCGCAGCTCTCGCGCGAGATCCACCGCCAGATCCGGATCCACAAGGTGGTGTCGTTCAAGGCATTGTGGTGGATGTCCGCCGTGATGGGCCAGCACAACCGGTACCGGGGCCAGGTCCACGCCTACGCCCCGGTGTACGGGACCGGATCGGCCGTCGTCTCGTTGGTTCCCACGGAATCCGGCGTCGGCGACAAGGAGTTCGACGAGGAGGACGTGGAGGTGTTCAGCGGGGACCGCAACGTCATCACCGGCGCCGGGGCGCCCGGGCGGCCGCAACCGGTCGATGGGGAGAAAGAATGAGGATCATCCTGCTCTCTGTGCTGCTCGGCGCTTGCTCGCGCGAGCCGGACGACACGGGCCGCGTGACGCCGACCGGGACGGCGGACGTCGACCTGACAGCGACCGCGACGCCCGCGGTCGTCCCGAACGTGCTCCAGATCGCGTGGACCGCCCCCGGACCCGGTACGTCGTGGGTCGAGTACGGCCTGGACGGAGCGCTCGACCAGCGCACGCCGGACTCGGACACGACCTCGATCCAGGTCCTCGGCCTGAAGTCGACGCGGAGCTACGCGTGGCGCGCGGTCACCGCGCTCGATACGGGCGAGCTCGCCGCCAGCCCCGTGGTGACGTACCAGGTCCCGCCGCCGCCGCCTGGCGTCCCGAGCGTGGACGTGATCTTTGACGACCGCGACGCGTCCGCCATGGCCGGGCGCTACGTGCTCGTCCAGCTCGGGGGCCTCGACCAGTCGTGGGCGGTGATCCTCGACGAAGACGGCGACTACGTCTGGGCGCTCGCGTTCCCGGAGGGGCTGCAGATCTCGCACCTGGCGGTGGCCCACGACCGGCAGAGCTTGTGGATCACGCAGATGGACAAGGTTCAGACGCAGGATCTCTCGCGCACCTGGCGCTACGGGATGGACGGCTCGGTGCTGTCGGACACGCGGCTGCCGGACCAGCACCACGTCGCGATCGAGCGGGCAGATGGGGATCTTCTGTGGATCGCCCATGTCACGCGGGATGTCGTCCAGGAGGACGGCGCGACCTGGCAGGTCCTCACGGACGAGCTGCGGACCGCGTCGGAGGGCGCCGGAGACGACTACACCGCGGTCTTCTCGTACCTCGACGACTGGATCCCGTGGTCCATCCCATGCGATCACGTGGAGGACCCCGAGGAGTACCTGGGCGCGGACGGCTTCCACGAGTGGACGCACAGCAACAGCCTCGTGGAGTCCCCGGAGGACGCCGCTTATTATGTGGCGCCGCGCCTGCACGACGCGCTCCTCAAGCTCGACTCCGCCACGAACGCCGTCCTGTGGCAGCTCGGCGGCGTGGACAACGACTTCGAGATCGTCGCGGCGCCCACGGGCGCGGACGGCGAATCGCTCTGGTCCCATGGCCACATGAACGAGGCGTGGCCGGGCGGGATGCTCATGTTCGACAACGCCATCCACCCCAACAGCCACGGCAGCCGCGCGCAGGAGTGGGCGATCGACGAGGATCGCATGACCGCGGAGCTCGTCTGGACGTACGAGGACCCTTCCGGCGCGCAGATGCCGCTCCTGGGCGACCTCCGCCGGCTCCCAGACGGCCACCGGCTGACCACCTGGACCACGTTCGGTCGGATCACCGAGCACGATCCCGCCACGGGCGCCATCCCGTGGACCCTCGAGGTGTCGCTCGGCGCCGTGATCGGCCGCCCGACCGTCCTCGACTCGCTGTACGATCTCGCCGAGGCCCCCCGCCCATGACCACCGAGTCCCGCCGCCCCGATGCCGTGCCGCCCACGCCCGTGCCGCCGGCGCGGTTCATCAACCGCGAGCTCTCGTGGCTCGGCTTCAACGAGCGCGTGATGGAGGAGGCCGTCGACCTCTCCCACCCGCTGCTCGAACGCGTCCGGTTCCTGTCGATCTCGGGGGGAAACCTCGACGAGTTCTACATGGTCCGCGTCGCCGGCCTCCAGGCGCAGGTCGAAGAGGGCATCAACTCCCGCAGCCAGGACGGCCTGACGGCGACCGAGCAGCTCGAGGCGATTCGCGCGCGCGTCGCCCGGCTGATGGACGAGCAGCAGGTCCTGTGGCGGAGCCTCCTCGACGAGCTTCGCCAGGAGCGGATCCTGGTCCTCGAGATCGCGGACCTGACCCCGGACGATCTGACGTGGCTGCTGGCGCGGTTCATGTCGGCGTTCTTCCCCATCATGACGCCGATCGCGGTGGATCCCGCGCACCCGTTCCCGTTCATCCCGAACGCCACGCTGTCGCTCGCGCTGCAGCTCGAGTCGTCGGAGGACGCCGAGCGCCTGGACGCCGTGGTGCTGCTCCCGCCGTCCACGCCGCGGTTCATCCGCCTGCCGGGCGACGCCGTGCGGTTCGTCCGGATCGAGCACGTGACCCTCGCGTTCGTCGACATGCTCTTCCCGGGCTTCCGCGTGCTCGCGAGCGGCGTGTTCCGCGTCATCCGCGACTCCGAGATCGAGATCGACGAAGAGGCCGAGGACCTCGTCAAGACCTTCGAGACCGCGCTCAAGCTCCGCCGCCGCGGATCGGTCGCTCGGCTCTCCGTCCAGGGCGACATGCCGCTGGACCTGCAGGAGTTCGTCCGTACCAACGTCGAGTGTCAGGAGCTCGACACCTTCCGGATGGACGGCCTGATCGGGCTCGTGGACGTCTCCCAGCTCCTGGACTCCGGCCGGCCGGACCTGCAGTTCGCCCCGTACCAGGCGCGCTTTCCCGAGCGGATCCGGGACGAGGCCGGCGATTGCTTCGCGGCCATCCGGAAGAAGGATCTCGTCGTCCACCACCCGTACGAGTCGTTCGACGTGGTGGTCCAGTTCCTGACGCAAGCTGCGCGCGACCCGGACGTGCTGGCCATCCGGCAGACCGTGTACCGCACGAGCAAGAACAGCCCGATCGTCCGTGCGCTCGTGGAGGCGGCAGAGGCCGGCAAGTCCGTCACGGCGATGATCGAGCTCAAAGCTCGCTTCGACGAGGAGGCGAACATCGCGCTCGCCCGCGACCTGGAGCGCGCGGGGGCCCAGGTCGTCTACGGCTTCATCGAGTACAAGACGCACGCGAAGATGTCGCTGGTCGTCCGGCGCGAGGCTGGAGAGCTCAGGACCTACGCCCACTTCGGCACCGGGAACTACCACCCGATCACGGCCAAGGTGTACACCGACCTCTCGTTCTTCACGGCGGACCCGGCGCTGTGCCGGGATGTCGTGTCGGTCTTCAACTACATGACGGGCTACGCGCGGCCCCGCGCGCTCGAGAAGCTCGTGATCGCGCCGCTCGGCATGCGGGAGCGGCTGGTCCAGCTCATCCGGGAAGAGGCCGACCACGCCCGCGCGGGCCGGCCGGGGCGGATCTGGGCCAAGATGAACGCGCTGGTCGACGTCGGGATCATCGAGGCGCTGTACGCCGCCAGCGAGGCCGGCGTGCAGATCGATCTGGTGATCCGCGGCATCTGCTGCCTGCGCCCGGGCGTCCCCGGGATGTCGGCGAATATCCGGGTGAAGAGCATCGTCGGGCGGTTCCTCGAGCACTCGCGGATCGTCGCGTTCGGCGCGGGCCACGGGCTGCCTTCACGCCAGGCGAAGCTGTACATCTCGTCGGCCGACTGGATGGAACGGAACTTCGACCGCCGGATCGAGACGATGGTGCCGATCGAGAACGAGACGGTCCACCAGCAGATCCTGCAGCAGATCATGGTCGCGAACCTCAAGGACGACGAGCAGAGCTGGCGGCTCGGCGCGGACGGCACCTACACGCGCGTCCGCCACGGGGATCCGGCGTTCTCCGCCCAGGAGTACTTCATGGCGAACCCGAGCCTGTCGGGGCGCGGCAACATCCTGGGGCGCAGGACGCCGCCCGCGATCTCGCACTGATCACTCGGTGCGGGGCGCCTTTCGCTTCGGCGGCTCGTCCCCGTGCGGCTCTACGCAGTCGAGGTACCCGAGGACGCACAGCGCTTCCAGCTCCTCCGCCGTCAGATCGGTGGTCTGGCCGGCGCCAAGCGCTGCCCGCCGGGCGTCCTGGGTCCGCCGGGCGGCCTCCACCCAGCCGTCCATCCGGCCCACCACGTCCGAGTGGTCCGCCGCCACGTTGCGGAGCTGGTACGGGTCGGCCTTCCGGTCGAAGAGCTCGGTGAGCGCCGGCTTCTCGCCGGGCTTGGAAGGCGTGACCGTCGCGTCCGTCTTCTGGTAGATCCACGCGGCGTCACCGACGCCCCACGTCACCGGCTTCTCGAACTTGCGGTCGGTCTCCTTGTCGTGCTGAACGACCGAGGTCCGGAAGAACACCGGGCGCGCCTGGTGATCCGGCGCGAGCGCGTCCTGGCCCGTGACCTGCTTCAGGTACCGCTCCTCTGCCGGCAGGTCGACCCGGCCGAGCAGCGTGGCCGTGACGTCCACCGCGGACACCGGCTCGGCGATCCGCGCGGGCGGCGTGCCCGGGACGCGCAGGAAGAACGGCGCGTTGAGCTGCTCGGTCCACACATGGCCGTGCGACGGGTAGGCGTGCTGCATGAGCCCCTCCCCGTGGTCGCCCACCACGACGACCACGAGATCGTCCCACACACCCTTGTCCTTCAGGGCCTGGACCAGGCGGCCGATGTTCTGGTCCATGTAGAGGATCTCGCCGTCGTACTTGTCGACCTTCGCCTTGACCTTCTGTGGGTTGATATCCGAGGGGATGGCTTCGCGGGCCGCGAGCCATGCCTCCTGCTCCTCCGACTTCACGCCGGCGAACTGGTCCCCGAACCGCCCGGGCGCGCCGTACGGCCAGTGCGGGTCGAAGTAGTGGACCCACAGGAAGAACGGGCGATCCGGAGCGGCGGCGACCCACTGGAGCGCGAGATCCGTGGTCTCGCGGGCGTGCCGCGCTTCCCCGTCCGGCTGGTAGAACTGCTGAAAGCCGTTGTTCACGCCGGTGTACGTCTTGAGCGGGGAGCTGCTCACGAAGCCCGCCGTGACGTACCCGAGCCCCGAAGTGTACTGGGCGAAGCTCTCGAGCTTGTCCGACGTGACGAACCGCTGGCCGCCGTGGGCGATGTTGGCCACGATCCCGTGCTCGTCCGGGAAGGTCCCGGTGAACACCGACATATGCGACGGCAGCGTGATCGACATGGGGACGGTGTAGTTCTCGAAGACCACGCTCTCTTTGGCCAGCGCGTCCAGCGCGGGCGACGTGTCCCGGAAATAGCCGTACGCCCCAAGATGATCGGCGCGCGTGGTGTCGAGGGTGAGCAACAGGATGTTCGGCGCGCCTGCGGGGGCGGCGACGTCCGGGACGGGGATCGGGTCGATCGAGCCGGCCGTGGCGTCCGCGGGTCCGCGGCGCACGCGGCGACGCGGGGCCTCCGGTCGCGGGGCCTCCGTGACGCCCGGCCCGGGGGGCTCGCGGTGCGACCACGCCCATGCTCCGGCCGCGCCGATGCACGCCGCGAGGGCCACTGCCGCGAGGCCGGCTGCGATCCGGCGGGGG
>CAMCWU010000235.1 GCA_945882675.1 Klebsiella pneumoniae
CGGCGCGGGCGGGTTCCTCGGGACCCTCGACCTCGGGAGCGCGGACGTCGTCCTGACCTCCACCCAGCCCTTCTCGCGGATCGGGCGGGGAGTCGTCGCGCACGATCTGGACGGCGACGGCGCGGACGATGTGCTGCTCCCCACCCGCACGGCCGAAGTGCGCGTCTCGCGTTAGGGAGCGCGCCCCTCGCAGGAGCGCGCGCGTGTACGAACGAGAGCTGAAGGTCGCGATCGCGGCAGCCACCCGTGCCGGCGAGGCGATCGCCGCGATCTATGAACGCAACGACGGGATCTCCACCGAGAAGGCCGACGACAAGGGGCCGCTGACGGAGGCCGACCTCGCCGCCGACCGGATCCTGCACGAGGACATCCTGGCCGCGTTCCCGGAAGACGCCATCCTCTCCGAGGAGACGAAGGACACGCCATCGCGCCTGTCGAACCCGCGGTGCTGGATCATCGACCCCCTCGATGGGACGCGCGAGTTCACGCTCCGGATGCCCGAGTTCGTGGTGTCCATCGGCTTCGTCGTCGACGGCGAGATCCGGGCGGGCGTCCTTTATAATCCGATCACGAAGGAGTGCTTCACCGGCCTCGTCGGCGTCGGTGCGCACTACAACGGCGAGCCGTGCCACGTCTCCGAGCACGCGCAGTTCGAGGGCGCGCGGTTCCTGGTCAGCCGGTCCGAGTACAAGAAGGGCTGGTTCGACAAGTACAAGGACCAGGTGGAGCTCCAGCCGATGGGCTCGGTCGCCTACAAGTTCGGGCTCGTCGCGGCCGGCAAGGCGGAGGCCAGCTTCACGCCGGAGCCGCGCAACGAGTGGGACCTCGCGGGCGGCGTCGCGTGCGTGCTCGCGGCCGGCGGCCGGGCAACGGACGGCTCGGGCGCTCCGTACCGCTTCAACCGGCCGGATCCCTTGCACATCGGCGTGTGCGGCACGAACGGCCTGCTGCACGACCGCGTCATGCAGCTGATGAAGCGATGAGCCGCGCGCCGGCGGAGCGGGGTCGGAGCCTCGGGCCCGTCCTGCTGGCGGTGCTCGTCGATCTCCTGGGGTTCGGGCTCGTCATCCCGTTGCTGTCGTTCTACGCCGAGGAGTTCGGCGCCGGGCCCGTGCAGGTCACGCTGCTCATGGCGTGCTACTCGCTCGCCCAGTTCGTGTTCGCGCCGCTGTGGGGCCAGCTCTCCGATCGCATCGGGCGGCGGCCGGTGATGCTCGTGTCGATCGCGGGCACGGCGCTCACGCTGGCGGGCTTCGCGGCGGCCCCGACCCTCGCGTGGCTGTTCGTCTTCCGCACGCTCAACGGCATCTGCGCGGCGAACATCTCGACGGCGCAGGCGTACGTCGCCGACATCACGACGCCGGAAAACCGCGCACGCGGCATGGGCCTCATCGGCGCGTCGTTCGGGCTCGGGTTCACGCTCGGGCCGTTCTTCGGGGGCGAGCTCTCGCGCTTCGGCCTGTCCGTGCCGATCTGGCTCGCCGCCGCGTTGGCGGCCGTCAACTTCGTGTGGGCGCTCTTCGGCCTCCCCGAGAGCCGGCCCGTCGGCGGCCGCGCGAAGGTCGAGCGGACCCTCGACCCCCTCGCCATGCTGAAGGTGCTCCGGCACCCGGCCGTCGGCCTGACCATCACGCTCGCGTTCGTCGCGACCTCGGCATTCGCCATGATGGAAGGGACCTTCTCGCTCGTCGCCGAGCACCGCTGGGGCATGGACGCCGGGCACGTCGGGCGGATGTTCGGGCTCATCGGCGTCATCGGCATCCTCATCCAGGGCGGGCTCATCGGCCGGCTGGTGAAGCGGTTCGGAGAGCCCTCGCTCGTGGCGTCCGGGTACGCGTTGAACGCGGCGGGGCTCGTGGCGCTCGCATTCGCGCCCGCCGGACCGGCCGTTTGGGCAGGTTGTACGCTGATAGCGCTCGGCACGTCGCTGGCGAACCCGTCGCTGAACTCGCTGATCAGCCGGGGCGCCGGCGAAGACGACCAGGGCGGCGTCCTCGGCGTGAACCAGTCGCTCGGAGCGCTCGGGCGGGCGGTGGGCCCGACCGCGGGAGGGCTGCTGTACACGCACTGGTTCGCGGGCGGCGGGTTCCTCACCGCGGGGGTGATGATGTTCGGGGCGCTGTTCCTCTCGTTCCCGGCGGCTCGGCGGGCGCTCGCGGGGCGCGCGCTGGCCTGACGGACCTCCAATCGAAACTCCCCCCGCGCTGACTCAGCGCAGCGGGATCGTCCTGCGCTCCACCTCCGCGTCCGTCGGATACCCGTCCAGATGGTGGAACGCGGCGGCCTCCGCCGTCATCCGGTGGCGGGTCACCACCAGCTCCACGGCGGTCGCGCCCGGCGGCACGGGCACCCGCTCCGCCCGCGACGTCCCCGGCGGGATCCGGTTGTCCGCCAGCTTCTTCGGCTCCGGCCACCACTCCCACGTCTGGCCGATCCGGTGCTCCCACGACGCGCCCGTGTCGAAGGTCAGCGCGACCCGGTAGAACCGCTCGGGATCACCCGTCGGGAGCATATGGCCCGCCGCCGCGTTCACGAGGTCCACCCGGAGCTCCGCGCCCTCCTGCGCCACGGCCACGCGCAGGCCCACGGGCAGGGCGTCCGCCGGGGGGCCCACGCCTGCGACCTTCGGGATCCCCCCGCCCGGCCACCAGTGCCGGTGCGCGAGGGTGCCGTCGGGGCGCGTCACGGCAGGCATATGGCACATCTGGCAGGTCGCGCCGCCCTGTCCGTACGGTCCGGCCGCGAGCTCCGTGCCCGTCTGGAACGTGCAGACGAAGCCCTTTCCCGGGTAGGTGGCCGTCGCCTCGTGGCAGCGCTCGCACAGGCCGGTGCCGGTGAAGTCGGCGTCCGCCCGGGTCTCGTGGGCGCTGGTGGCCACGCCGGTGGGCCCGTGGATGACGCCGTCGCGCAGGTGGCAGGCGGCGCAAGTGATGCCCTCCTCGCGGAGATCTTCGTCGAAAGCCGGGTTCTCCACCCACACTGGCTTCTCCACGTCGCCGTCCACGAGCGCGCTCGGCCACGCGGCCTGCTGGACCATCAGCGGCGCGTGGCAGTTCTGGCACATCCAGCGGTTCTCGGACTTCGTCATCTCCGCCTGGAGCTGCGGATCCTTCCACGCGTGCGCGTGCGTGGACACCTGCCACTCCGCGTACGCGTCCGGATGGCACGCGCCGCACGAGGACGCCCGAAGATCGAGGTCTGCCGGGGCACGTCCGGCGTCGAGCGGCCGCTCGTAGACCGGGCGCGTCGCGAAGAACCGCTCAGCGGCCACGATGGGGTCCGTTCGGCAGGCGACGAGGAGGAGCACCGCGGTCATCGCAATGGCCTAACGCGCAGGGAGCGGCGCGCGGTTAGCTTTCCCCGGGGGTGACCGTGACGTGGCTCGTGTTCCTGGCGGCGTGCAGCGCGAGCCCCGGGACGCCGGAGGCGACCGCCGGCCCGCCCCCGCCCGCGACCGGCCCCGTCCAGACCGCCACCCCGAACGCCGACACCCAGAAGCCCGCCATCGAAGGGCAGACCCGCGCCCCCCAGCCCGCGAAGCCGACGTCCTGGAAGCAGGCGGAGGTCGCTCGCGGCCTCGAGACCCCGTGGTCGATCGAGCCGCTCCCGGACGGCCGGTTGCTCGTCACCGAGAGGCCCGGTCGGATGCGGATCGTCACGCCCGACGGCAAGATCGGCCCCGCGCTGACCGGCCTGCCGGCGGTGGACGCCCGCGCCCAGGGTGGCCTGCTGGATGTCGCCCTCTCCCCCGACTTCGCGACCAGCAAGCGCGTGTTCTGGTCGTACGCGGAGCCGCGCGGGGACGGCGGCAACGGCACGAGCGTCGCGTCGGGCGTGCTCGGCGACGCCGGATTGACGGACGTCAAGGTGATCTTCCGCCAGGAGCCGGGCTGGCAGTCGGTGCTGCACTTCGGGTCGCGCCTGGCGTTCGCGCCGGACGGCAACCTGTTCGTGACGCTCGGCGAGCGCAGCCAGCCGGAGCCGAGGGAGCTCGCCCAGGATCTCGGCGGCCACCTGGGCAAGGTGGTGCGGATCCGGCCGGACGGGAGCGTGCCCCAGGACAACCCGTTCGTCGGCAAGGCCGGCGCGAAGCCCGAGATCTGGTCGTACGGCCACCGCAACGTCCAGTCCGCGACCACAGACGCCGCGGGCCGCCTGTGGACCGTCGAGCACGGCCCGAAGGGCGGCGACGAGCTGAACCACCCCGAAGCGGGGAAGAACTACGGTTGGCCCGTCATCGCGTACGGCGAGGACTACAGCGGCAAGCCGATCGGCGAGGGCCGCACCGCCCGCGAAGGCATGGAGCAACCTGTCTACTACTGGGACCCCGTGATCGCGCCGTGCGGGATGGCCAGCTACGACGCCGACCTCTTCCCCGGCTGGAAGGGGAGCCTGCTCGTGGGCGGGATGGTGGCGGCGTCCCTCGTGCGGCTCGAGATGCGGGACGGCCGCGTCGCGAGCGAGGAGTGGCTGCCCTTGAACGCCCGGATCCGGGACGTGAAGGTCGACCGCGACGGGAGCGTGCTCGTGATCACGGACGAGCCGAACGGCCGGATCATCCGGATCACTCCCGCGTGACCATGAAGTCGCCGCCGCGCTCCCTCACCGCGCTCCTGGCCGCTTCGTGCGGCCTCGTCGTCGCGAACCTGTACTACGGCCAGCCCCTCGCGGGCCCGATCGCGCAAGAGCTGGGGATGCCCGCCGCGGCTGCCGGGCTCATCGTGACGCTGACGCAGATCGGGTACGGCCTCGGGCTCGTGCTGGTCGCGCCGCTCGGGGACCTGGTGGAGTCACGGCGGCTGGTCGTCGGCCTGGTGCTCGCGGTGTCGGTCGCGACGGGCGTGGCGTCCACGATCACCGTCGCGCCTGTGTTCCTCGCCGCGATGCTCGCGATCGGCGTGGCGTCCGTGGCGGTGCAGGTGCTGGTGCCGTACGCGGCGCACCTGGCGCCGGAGGCGGAGCGCGGGCGCGTCGTCGGCGACGTGATGGCCGGGTTGATGCTCGGGATCATGCTGGCCCGGCCAGTCGCGGGCTTCGTGGCGGAGGCCGGATCCTGGCGGATCGTGTACGCGGGCTCGGCAGCCGTGATGCTCGCGGTCGCCGGGACCTTGTGGGCGATCCTCCCGGATCGTCGCCCGACCGGCGGCATGACGTACGGCGGGTTGCTGCGCTCCATGGCCACGCTGTTCGCCACGACCCCGGTCCTCCGCCGCCGCGCGCTGTACCAGGGCGGCCTGTTCGGCGCGTTCAGCCTGTTCTGGACCACCACGCCGCTCCTGCTGGCCGGACCGGGGTACGGCTTGTCCTCGGCGGGGATCGCGGTGTTCGCGCTGGTGGGCGTGGCGGGCGCGGTGGCGGCGCCGCTCGCGGGGCGGTGGGCGGACCGGGGCCACGGGCGCCTCGTCACGGGCGCGGCACTGGCGGCGGGCGCGGCCTCTTTCGGGATCGGGCGCCTCGGGAGCGGGTGGGCGTCCATCGCGGCGCTGACCGTGGCGGCGCTGGTGCTGGACTTCGCGGTGTCGGCGAACCTGGTCATCGGCCAGCGGGCGATCTTCTCACTGGGAGCGGAAGTCCGCGGGCGGCTGAACGGGCTGTTCATCGCGTGCTTCTTCGTGGCGGGCGCGGTGAGCTCGGCGCTGGGTGCCTGGGCGTTCGCGCAGGGCGGGTGGCCGCTCGCGTCGGCCCTGGGCGCGCTGATGCCGGGGCTCGCGCTCGGCTGGTTCCTGGCGGCGGAGCCCCGAGAGCCGGCGTAGGATCTTCTTTTGGGGGGCTCGAGCCCGTGCCCGGGTGGCCGGGCGCCGGTCCGCGCGCACGTGGAGCAGGCTCGGGCTCGGGCTCGAACCTCCCCCCTCCCCCCGCCGCGGGGGAGGGTCGGGGTGGGGGG
>CAMCWU010000236.1 GCA_945882675.1 Klebsiella pneumoniae
CGCGCTGATCAGCCGGCTCGGGGTGGCGGAGCAGCGGGGGGCGCACGTGGTGGACCTCGCAGCGCTGGCGGTGGATCCGGGCGCGCGGCGGCGGGGCGTGGGACGGGCGCTGCTCGCCGCGGTGCTGCGGAATGTGCGGGTGCAGCCGGGCTTCCGGCACCTCCAGCTGCTGGTCGCAGAGGAGAACGCGGCAGCGCGGGGGTTGTTCGCGCAGGCGGGGATGGAGGACCTGGGGCCGGACGGGACGTACGAGACGGGGGAGGCGGCGCGGAGGATGCGGTGGAGGCCGCGGCAGCTGCGGGGGTGAGGTCGAGGACGAGGACGAGCACGGCAGGGTCGCGTCGGATGCCCGCGCGAGGTGGACCGAGGGGACGCCGCGGAGCGGCGGCCACCGCCGTAACCCATGGTCGAAACGGAGGTTCGGACCCGAGGCGGGGGCGACCGCAGGGACCCCGAGGGAAACCGACGGATCATCTTACTCACGACTTCGGCCCGATGCGGGCCGAGCATCCTCGCTCAGTCGTCGCTTCTGTCGAGCGCCTCGGAGGCGCTCTCGGTCGCTCCTTCGTGGCTCGGAGCCCGTCGTGAGACACAGGCCGGCGCGCCCATCGTGACACGTCGGGACCGATCGACCCGTTGCCGATCGGGCGGGCCGTCGCCAATATGGGGACATGCGCTGGTTCAACCGTCTGGTACTGCTCCTCTCGCTCGCTTCTCCCTCGTTCGCGGCGGAGCCTGCGGAGGGTCCTACGTGGCGGGTGGCGCCTCCGGCGGCGCCGCAGCTCGACGCGCTTCCGGACGAGCCGGCGGAGTGGACCGTCGTGGACGGGCTCTACGCGCGGGTTCACGGGCCGGCGCACCGCACGGATCTGCTGCTCCGGGTCGCGAACCACGCGGCCGTGTCGCTCCCCGCGCTGGCCGAGCGGCTGGGCGTGCCGATCGGGGACACGGTGCACATCTACGTCGTGAGCTCGATGGACGAGTTCCGCCAGCTGCAGCCCGGGACGCCCCCGACCTGGGCGGATGCCACGGCGTATCCGGAGCTTGGAGCGGTGTTCTTGCGCGCGCCGGAGCTGCGGCCCGGCACCGAGGATCCGCTCGAGACGGTGATCGACCACGAGCTGGTGCACATCCTCCTCGGGCGGGCGTTCGCCCCCGCAGATCCGCCCCGCTGGCTGCAGGAAGGCGTGGCGCAGGTGTACGCGGGCGAGTTCGGGCCGGAGGACGCGCGGACGCTCACGGGCGCGCCGGTGATGAGCCTGGGGCAGCTCCACAACGGCTTCCCGCGCGAGGCGGGGCAGGCGCGGCTGGCGTACGTGCTGTCGGCGGACTTCGTCGCGTGGCTCGGATACGAGTACGGCGATTCGGCAGTCCCGACCCTGATCCGGGCGATGGCGCGGGAGCAGGACATCGGGGACGCAGTGCACGTCGCGACGGGGATGCCGATCGCGGAGGTCGAGCAGGCGTGGCGCGATCGGCTCGCGGACGGGCCGCCCGCATGGCTGCGCTGGGTGGAGGACGGGCGGCTGGCGTTCGGGTTCGGCGCGCTGGCGCTCATCGGCGGCGGGATCCTGCGCCGGCGGCGGTTCCACCAGCGGATGACGGAGCGGGAGGCCGAGGAGGCCCTCGAGGAGCAGCGACGACGCGAGCAGACCTGGGACCGGGTCCATGCCCACGGCGGCTCGGCTGGCGGCTGGCAGGGCGTGGCGTACTGACGCCGGGGTGGATTAAGCTGCGGGGGCACGCTCCCATAGCTCAGTCGGATAGAGCAGCAGCCTTCTAAGCTGCGGGCCGCAGGTTCGATTCCTGCTGGGGGCGCCACCCTCATCCGCCTCCGCGGACGTGGCCGGTGACGCGCGCCACGGGGCGTAGTGCGGCATTCCGCTGCGGTGCGGGCAGACGAGCGTCGGGATACCGCCGATGTCGGAGGTGGGCATGTGGCTCCCCCTGCTGGTGTCCCTCGCCGCGGTGGCCGCCGAGCCGACCGTGGACGAGCTGCTGAACGCCGCCGACGACTTCGCGCGCGGCACGTCCAGCCACGGTACGGTCGAGATGTACGTCAAGACCGCCAACTACGAGCGGTCCATGACCATCGAGTCCTGGTCCCAGGGCACCGAGCGGTCGCTGATGGTGATCCGCTCGCCCGCCAAGGACGCCGGCGTCGCGACGCTGAAGGTCGACGAGAACATCTGGAACTACCTGCCGAAGGTCGATCGGACGATGAAGATCCCGGCCGGGATGATGTCCGGCTCGTGGATGGGCTCGCACTTCTCGAACGACGACCTCGTGAAGGAGAGCCGGCTCGTCACGGACTACACGTCGAAGATGACCGGGACTCCCTCGACTTCGGCCGACCACCTCTACACGATCGAGCTGGTGCCGAAGCCGGACGCGCCGGTCGTGTGGGGGAAGCTCGTCGTGAAGATCACGGCGGATAAGCTGCCGTCCTCGATGGAGTTCTACGCGGAGGACGGGAAGCTCGCGCGGACGCAGGCGTTCACGGACGTCCGCGAGATGGATGGCCGCCGGATCCCGTGCGTGATGACGCTGATCCCCGCGGACAAGCCCGCGGAGCTCACGCGGGTGACCTACGTGAACCTCGACTTCGACGTCGTGGTGTCAGCGGACCGCTTCTCGCTCCAGTCACTGCACCCGTGAGCACGCTGCTCTCGATCGCCTGGCGGAACCTGTGGAGGCACCGCCGGCGCTCGCTGATCACCGCCACGGCGATGGCGGTCGGCGTCGCGCTGTGCATGGCGATGCTCGCGCTGACCGACGGCCTGTACGCGAAGCTGTTCGACGTGATGGTCGACCAGCAGCTCAGCCACGTCCAGGTCCACCAGGCGACGTACCCGCAGAGCCGCTCGATGTACGCCACGATCCCCGCTGCCGCCGCGACGATCGAGCAGATCGAGGCCCTGCCGGCCACCCGCGCGGCGACGGGCCGGCTCCTCGGGTTCGGGCTGGTCGGGAGCGGCGACCGATCCGTCGGGATCCAGCTCGTCGGCGTGGATCCCGAGCGCGAGCGGCGGGCGAGCCCCGTCGCGGACCGCATGGTGCAGGGCGCGTGGCTCGGGAGCGCCCCGGACGGTGGGATCGCACTCGGCGCGGGCGTCGCGGACGAGCTCGGAGTCGCCGTCGGGGGCGAGGTCGTGGTGGTCACCCAGGCGGCGGACGGGAGCCTCGGGAACGCGCTGTACACGGTCCGCGGCGTCTACCGTTCCGGGTCGGTGGCGCTGGACGACCGCGGCGCGTACGTCCACCTGCGCGATCTGCAGGATCTGCTCGTGCTCCCGGACCAGGTCCACGAGATCGCGCTGCTGGCCCGCGACTCTGACGCCCTGCCGGCGTTCCAGGCTGATGTTCGCGCGCTCCTCCCCGCCGATCGGCAGGTCCGGACCTGGTGGGAGGTCGCGCCGCAGGTGCAGCAGCTGTTCGGGATGCAGGCGGTCTCGAGCGCAATCATGCTCGGGATCGTGTTCTCCGTCGCCGGCTTCGGCATCGTGAACACCATGCTGATGAGCGTGTTCGAGCGCACGCGGGAGCTCGGCGTCCTCAAGGCGATCGGCCTTCGACCGGCGCGAATCGTCGCGATGGTGGTGGCGGAGAGCCTGATGCTGGCAGGCGTCGCGGTCGCGATCGGCCTCGTGCTCGGCGGCCTGCTCGACGTGTACCTGGTGCTCCACGGCATCGACTTCTCCGCCTCGATGGCGGAGGGCTTCACGTTCTCGGGCGTGACCATCGACCCCGTGATGCGCGGCCGCGTCGACCCGTGGTGGATCGTCGCGACCGTGACGTCGGTGTTCGGGGTGGCTGCGTTCGCCGCCCTCTGGCCCGCCATCCGCGCCGCCCGGCTCGAGCCGGTCGCCGCCATCCGGAGCGAGTGATGCTGCGCCTCGCGTTCCGGAACCTCCGCAGGAACATGCGCCGTAGCCTGCTCACGCTCGCGGCCATCGCGTTCGGCCTCGCGTTCATGGCGGTCGGCGGGAACCTGCAGGCGGGGCAGCACGACGACATCCAGCGCTCCGCGATCTCGGCGCTCGCAGGCGAGATCGTCGTCGATCGGGTGGGCTACCGGGACGACCACGAGCCCGAGCTGGCCGTCCCGTCCGCGGAGGCCGCGCGGAAGGCCCTCGCGGACGCGTTCCCGGGCGCGACCGTGACGTCGCGGATCGCGCTCGGCGGCCTGCTCACATCGCCCACGAGCTCCGTCGGAGCCGCGCTCTCGGCCGTGGACCCCGTGGCGGAGGCCGCGGTCCAGGACCTCCGCGTGGTGGACGGCGCGTGGCTCGACCCGGCGGAGCCGCGCGGCATCGTGATCGGGAAGGGGATGGCGGAGACGCTCGGCGTGAAGCTCGGGGACAAGCTGGTCTTCATGGGCCAGTACGGCACGGACGAGGTCCAGAGCCGCCTGTTCCGCGTCCGCGGCATCTTCCGGACCGGATCGGCCGACGTGGACGGGTCGCTCGCGTGGGCGAACCTCGTGGCCGGCCAGGAGCTGCTGGTCCAGCCGGATGTGGCCGACCAGATCGCCGTCCACCTCCCGGGCGGCGCGGACGAGGAGGAGGCGCTCGCGAAGGCCCGCGCTGTCCTGGCGGGGCACCCCGGCGAGCTCGAGATCCTGCACTGGCGGGACGCGCTGCCCGAGATCTACGCCATGCTCTCGATCGACCGGAAGAGCAACGACATCCTCATGGGGATCCTGGGGATCATCGTGGCGATGGGCGTGCTCAACACGGTGCTCATGTCCGTGATGGAGCGCACGCGGGAGTTCGGCGTGCTCATGGCGATCGGGATGCGGCCGCGGCGGCTCGCGGGGCTCGTGCTGCTCGAAGCGCTGCTCCTCGGCCTCGCGGGCGCCGTGATCGGCCTCATCGTCGGCGCGGCGATGAGCTGGCCGCTCGTGACGTCCGGCCTCGACTATACGGACGTCGTGGGCGAGACCTACGAGACCGCCGGCGTGCGGCTCAGCGGCCTGATCAAGGCGCGGTACGCCTGGGATCGGCAGCTCCAGTACGGCCTGGGCGCGGTCGCGATGACCGTCGCGGCGGCCCTGTACCCGGCACTCCAGGTGACGCGGCTCACGCCCGTCGCCGCCATGCGGAAGGTGTGAATGCCCATCGCCACCGTTCGGAGCTTGCACCGCACCTATGCCCAGGCCGGCCAGCAGGTGACGGCGCTCGCGGGCGTCGACCTCGACATCGAGCCCGGCGAGTTCACCGCGCTCATGGGGCCGTCGGGCTCCGGCAAGACGACGCTGCTCAACGCGATGGGCGGCCTCGATCGCCCTACGAGCGGCAGCGTGGTCGTGGACGGCGTGGAGCTGACGACCCTCGGCTCGGCCGCCCTCGGCGACCTGCGGCTGCAGCGCATCGGCTTCATCTTCCAGAGCTACAACCTCGTCCCCGTGCTCACCGCATACGAGAACGCCGAGTTCGTGATGCTGCTCCAGGGCGTCCCGCCGGCGCAGCGGCGCGAGCGCGTGATGCAGACCCTGGCGGACGTCGGGCTGCAGGGCCTCGAGAACCGGCTCCCGAGCGAGCTCTCGGGCGGCCAGCAGCAGCGCGTGGCGGTCGCGCGCGCCATCGCGAGCCAGCCGGCCCTGGTCCTCGCGGACGAGCCGACGGCCAACCTGGACAGCAAGACGGGCCACGCGCTCATCGACCTGATGCGCGGGTTGAACGCGGACAAGGGCATCACCTTCGTGTTCGCCACGCACGACGCCAAGGTGCTCGACGCCGCGCGGCGGGTCGTGCACCTGGTCGACGGCCGCATCGACCAGGACGAGCGGCGGGCCTGATGGACGACGTCGCCGACGTCTCGCAGGTGGCGGAGCCCGCTGCGATCGGGGTCCACGGCGACGTGA
>CAMCWU010000237.1 GCA_945882675.1 Klebsiella pneumoniae
CCGCGCGTTCGCCACGAGGATGCGCCGCGGCGACGGGAGCTCGTCCGCCACGGCCGCGAGGACCGTGCGGCCACCCCACGGGAGCAGGTACTTCGGTGCTCTGTAGCCGGCGTCGCGGAAGCGCCGGTACAACCCGGCCATGCACAGCACGATCGTCGGCGCGGGGGCCTCGGTCATCCGCTCTCCCGGGCCGATTGTACCCCGGGCGATGTGTTACGGGGGGCCGCCATGCTCGCCGCCGCGCTCGATCGCCTCGCACACCGCTTCGCCGCCGGCTCCGACCGCGACCGCGCGCGCTGGCATGGCATCGCGCTCGCCGTCGCGCTGTACCTCGGGGTCTACGGGCTCTATTCGCAGTGGTACATCGAGGACTCGGCGATCGTCTTCGCGTACGCGCGGAACGCCGCGCAGGGGCACGGCTTCGTCCCGTGGCCGGGCGCCGAGCGGGTGGAGGGCTTCTCGGACCCGACGTGGACGCTGGCGCTCACGGCGCTCCGCGTGGTCGGGATCTCGCCCTGGATCGCGGCGAAGATCCTCGGCGCGGTGCTCGGCGCCGCCACGATCCCGCTGGTGGCGCGCTGGGCCCGGGCGGTGCTGCCGCCCCATACGGATCCGTATGGTCCGGTGGCGGCCGCGGCGTTCCTGGCGATCACCCCGCAGTTCGCCGCGTGGAACGCGTCCGGCCTCGAGAACGCGCTCCTCGGGTTCCTGGTGGCGCGCGGCGCGGTGGACCTGCTGGAGGGCGCGCCGCCTGCGCGGACCGGCCTGTGGTGGGGCCTCGTCGCGATCACCCGGCCGGAAGGGGCTATGTACGCGGGGATCGCCGGGATCGTCGGCACGCTGGCGGCGGGTCGGGGTGGGCTCGGCCCGGCGCTCCGGTGGGCGGTCCCGTGCGCGCTGGCGGGCGTCCTGCCGTTCCTCGCCTGGCACCTGGCCCGGTACCCGTACTTCGCGTGGGCGCTGCCGAACACGGCGTACGCGAAGCTATGGGACAACGCCGATCCCCAGGTGGCGGGCTGGTCGTCGCACGGCTGGAACTACCTGCGGAACTGGGCGCTGCACACGGCGCAGGGGTTCGCGCTGCCGCTGTACGTCCTCGGGCTGACCGGCGCGGAAGGGCGGCGGCGGACCGTGGGGATCGCGGCGGGCATCACGCTCGTGCTGCTGCTGATCCCCGGCCTCGGCTGGGTGGCCGAGATCCCGGGTTGGCCCGGTAAAGAGCCGGAGCTCCTCGGCACCGTGCGGGTGGCCGCGCTGGTGCTCGCGGCGGTGGTGCTCCCGCTCGTGGGCGTCGGGCGGGAGGGCGCCACCGGCCGGATCCTGGCGTGGGCGATCGCGTTCGCGGGCATGTTCTTCGCCGTCTACAGCGGCGGCGACTGGATGCTCGGCTTCCGCTGGCTCGCGCTCCCTGCGATCCCGCTCGCGGTGCTCCTGGCGGACGCCGTGTGCACCGCAGCGGCGTGGATCCGGCGGCCGGAGCTGCGTGCGGCGCTCGGCGTGGGGCTCCTCGGCCCGCTGCTCGGCGCGGCGGCCTGGGAGACGGTCCGGTACGTCCGCTCGGCGGACACGAGCCCGTTCGACGTCCACGACCGGGTGATGTACCACGCCGAAGTCGGCCAGCGGCTCGGCCTGGACCTGCCGCCGCGCATGTCGGACGTCGACATGGGCGCGCACATGTGGTGGTCGGAAGGGCCGATCCTCGACTACGCGGGGCTCATCGACGTCCCTTTCGGCCACCAGCACTGGCAGATCCCGTTCGAGCAGGAGTACCACTACGGCGAGCTCCGCCCCGAGACCCTGCACGTCCATGGGAGCTGGAACACCAAGAGCAAGCTGCGGGAGGCCCCGTCGTTCCGCAAGGACTACGTCGCGCTTCCGCCGTTCGCGACCGGCAGCCCGAAGGGGCACGAAGGGAGCTTCGTGCGCCGCGACCTCCTCGTCGGCGCCTGGGACGGCCCGACCGACCGGCAGGCGCAGTTCACGGGGGGAAAGGCCGTGCTTCGGCTGGACGGCTTCGAGTTGCTCGGCACGACCTTCGCGCCGGGCGCGCCGCTGCCGATCCGCACCGCGTGGTCGCGCACCGGGAGCGCGCCGCCGCCCGTGCGGATCTGGATGTTCCTCGCGCGCGAAGACGTCCTCGTGCAGAGCTGGGAGCTCCCGCCCGCGGACGGCCTGCTCAGCGTGGAGCGCTGGCGCATCGCCGAGCAGGTGATCACGCGCGACCTGCCGGTGCTCGGCGCCCTCGCGCCCGGGCCCTACGACCTGGGCTTCGCGGTGATCCACCAGCGGACCGGGGCGCCGTGGCCGGGCACCGGAGGCGACGGGCTGCCGGCGCGCATGGTGCGGGACGAGGTCGCGTGGGCCGGCGTGGTCCAGGTCGGCGCCCCACGCGCCGCGGACGCCGAGATCCAGGCAGCGCGCGCGTCGGCGGTGGACGCAGCGGCCAACGCGCGGTGCGACGACGCGATCCGGGCCTACCGCCTCGTGAAGGACCGCATCGTCCCTGCCGATCCGCGGCGTCCGGACCTCGCCCCGATCCGCGACGCCATCGGTGCGTGCGTCGCGCGAGAGGGCGATCTGCGCGCCGCCCTCCGCTGGGCCCCCACGGATCCGGAGGTGCGCGCGCTGGGCGTGAGCAGGGCAGATGCCTGGGAGGCCGAGGGGGACGCGGCCCTCGCGGCCGGGAAGCCCGATGACGCGCACCGGCTGTGGTCCGACGCGCTCGCGGCCGACCCGCTCCGGCCCTGGCTGCGACGGCGGGTGGAGGAGCTCCGGAAGGTGCGGTTGAACCTCACGGAGATGGGGGAGAGCGTCGCGCCGCCGGGGGAGGAGGAGCGGGGCGGGTGATCCTCGGCTCCGGCGGACCCCGGATCCGGGGTAGGATGACGTCACGGAGGGCGCTGGATGGCCGCGAGCGGAGAGAGTGGGGGGCGCCCGGGGGCCGGCATGGCCGGGGCCGGGTTGCTCGGGATTGCGCTGATCGGCGGGCTGATCGCCGGTGGGTACTGGTACTGGGGGAAGGCGGACCCGGTCGTCGTCCCCGCCGCGCCCGTGGCCCCCACCGCGGACGTCCCCCCGCCTGCCCTCGACGAGCCGGCCCAGGCCGACCTGAAGCGCGCCCAGGTCGTCATCGAGGGTCCGCTCGAGACCGCGCTGGTGAAGGCGGTCGGTCGTGACGTGGGCCCCGCGCTGACGCAGGTGGTGACCCGGACCCTGGTCTGGTGGGTGCGGGTCCCGCAGGATCTGGCCCGCGGGGACACGCTGGACGTCCTGTACCAGGAGCGGGACGGCCAGGAGCCCCTGGTGGTCGCGGTGCGGTTCGCGAGCGCGAAGACGGGGAAGACCCACAGGGCCTACCGCTACAAGTCCGACGCCGACGCCTTCCCGCGCATGTACGAGCCTGGCGGAGACGAGCTCGAGCTGCGGCTCGAGGACTCCCCCATGGACGACTACGAGCAGATCACGTCGCTCATCCGCGACGGGCGCGGTCACAAGGGCGTGGACTTCAAGGCGCCGGTCGGAACGGACGTGAAGGCCCCCTTCGACGGCAGCATCACCCGGAAGAACTGGAACTGGGGCGCCAACGGGAACTGCCTCGAGCTGACCGAAGCCGGTGGCCAGCGGGTGGCGCTGCTCCTGCACCTGGCGGAGTTGTCGGACGACCTGCAGGTCGGCGCGGCGGTCCAGAAGGGGCAGATCATCGCCGACAGCGGCAACACCGGCCGCTCATTCGCGCCCCACCTGCACTACCAGCTCGAGACGGGAGCCGGGAAGGTGCTGGACCCCTTCGAGAGCCACCCCACCTCGCGGCGGACGCTCCCCGCTCCGGCCCTCTCCGGTCTCACCACCGAGATCGAGCGGCTCGACGGGCTCTTCGCGGATGCGGCCCCTCCAGGGTAGTCATCCCGGCGGCACCACCCACGCCGCGGGCGCCGCCACCTCGAGCGACGGGTCGCGCTGGAGCTGGGCGAGCAGCTCGCGGCGCGCCGCGATCCAGCCGTTCTCCGGGCTCGCCGCCACTTGCAGCGCGGCGAGGGCCACCCGGCGCAGCCGCGCGTCGCCCGACTTCGCCAGGATCTGCGCCAGAGCGTCCGGACGACCCAGCGCCCCGACCGCCCCGACCGCCCCGATCGCAGCCGTGATGGCGTCGTGGTGGAGGTGGCCGCGGCTCGAGAGCGCCTCGAGCCCGGCCGCGAACCCCTCCGCGACGTGGATCCGCGCGAGCAGCCGGACGGCGAACACCCCGGCGAGCCGATCGGCGCACAGCGGCCCGGCCAGCGCCACGCCGAGCGCCCGGTGGTGGGTGGGCGACCAGGCGGTGAGCGTGTCGATGACCACCGCGAGCAACGCCAGCGCGTGGGGGCGCTTCGGGAGCAGGCCGACGATGCGGGCAGTGACCACGGGCACCTCTCCCTCGTACATCCTCGCGAGCAACGCCCGCAGCGCCGCAGCGGATTCGGCCGGATCGGGAGTGGCGAGGTGGCCGACCAGCCGCCCGAGCAGGACCCGGCTCTCGTCGCGGAGGGGCGCGGCCGGCACTGCGGCGAGGAAGCCGAGCCGGGCCTCGGGCTCGGGCCGCGCGAGCACGTCGCCGAACAGTGTGCACAGCCGCGCGTCGGCCGCCCGGGAGAGCCGGCCCATCGGGATGGAAAGGAGGCGGCCCACGAGGATGGGATCGGGGTCTTTCGCGGCGGATTCGAGCAGCGCCCAGGCGGGAGGGTGCTCGATGTGGTCCCACAATGCCCGCAGGAGCGCGATCCGCACGTCGCGATGCAGCGGTGTCGCGCCGACGGCGACGAGGTGGTCCCGCACGGACGCGCCCCCGAGCTCGCCGAGCATGCGGAGCACCTCCTTCGCCACCGTCACGCGGGTCATGGGGACGCGGCGCAGGCGATCGACGATCTCGGTGCGGGGCAGCTCCGCGATGGCGCGTCGCAGGGCGTAGGCCGCGACCCGGGCGCGGTCGTCGCCCATGCAGTCGACGAGCGCCTCGATGCCCGCGCCGCCGTCGAGCGACGGGAGCGCGCGGATCGCGATGTCGCGCACCGGAGGCCGAGGATCGGCGGCCCGCGCGATGAGCGCCGCCGCGGGCGCGAGGTGCAGCACCGCCAGGCGCTCGATCGCCCACCGGCAGGTGGGGACGTCGCGCTCGGGGTCGTCGAGCAGCGCGTCGAGCATGCGGCCGTAGCGGGCCTGCTGGTCCGGCGTCCAGCCGTCGAGATGGAGCCCGAAGTCGAGGACCCAGTGCGTCCGCCCCGTCGCCCAGCGGCCCGTCATGGGCGTGCCGGCGAGCAGGGGGTCGAGCAGATCGGTGCGCCGGGTGGCCACGACGCGCGCGACGTCGGCGAGGCAGGCCGCGCTCGGGTCCCCGACGACCAGCGCGATGGCGCGCTCGGCGAAGCGCCCGGGCGCATGGCGTCGGAGCAGCGTCAGCAGGCTGGCCAGCACCGGCAGGTGCGGCGACGCGCACAGGCCGTCGATCGCGTCCAGCGTGAGCGGCATGCGTCGGAGCCGGCGATCGAGGCCCCATGCCAGCGTGATCACCGCGCTCGCCCGCTCCTGCTCGACCCACCGCCGCGTCAGGTCGGCGAGCACGCCGTCGAGCCGGACGGCGCCTGCGGGCGTGATCCGCCCCCCGATCGCGCTCCCGTCCACGCTCCCGCGCACCCGCAGGATCTTCGCGACGAGGGCCATTCCCCGCGCCGGATCGCGGTCGAGCACCCGGGCGGCCAGGAGCTGGGCCGCGCGCGCGGTCGCCCCGGAGAGATCGGCGGCATCGAGCGCGTCGTCCACGACCGCCTCGACGTCCGGGAGGCTCGCGTCCGGCACCCGACCCGGCGGGATCGCCGCGAGCGCGTCGAGCATC